>NZ_JBAWKD010000001.1:609503-932103 GCF_037095735.1 Frigidibacter sp. MR17.14
ATGATCCTCGGGATCGGCACCGACCTTGCCAACATCGAACGGATCGAGACGACGCTGGCGCGCTTCGGCGACCGGTTCCGCAACCGCGTCTTCACCGAGGCCGAACAGGCCAAGGCCGAGGCGCGGGCCGATGTCGCGGGAACCTATGCCAAGCGCTGGGCGGCGAAGGAGGCCTGTTCCAAGGCGCTGGGCACCGGGCTGCGCATGGGCATCTCATGGAAGGACATGGCCGTCACCAACCTGCCGACCGGGCAGCCAGTGATGGCGCTGTCGGGCTGGGCGGCCGAGCGGCTGGCGCAGATGACTCCGCCCGGCCACGAGGCGGTCGTGCATGTCACCCTGACCGACGACCACCCCTGGGCGCAGGCCTTCGTGGTGATCGAGGCGCGTCCCCTGCGCGGCTGACACGCGCCGGATCGCTTGTGCGTGAACGGGGCGGGCCCGGATTCGGGGCCGGGAAACTTGACTTGCGCCCCCCCGGGCCGCATGAAGCGCCGGTATCCATCTGAGGCGGCGGGCATGGCGAGCAGGACCAAGGAAAAGCGCGGCGAGGGCATCCTCGAGACGGTGAAGACCGTTGTCTACGCGCTGCTGATCGCGGGCGTGTTCCGCACCCTGTTCTTCCAGCCGTTCTGGATCCCCTCGGGCTCGATGAAGGACACGCTGCTGATCGGCGACTTCCTCTTCGTCAACAAGATGGCCTACGGCTATTCCAAGTATTCCTGCCCCTTCGCGATCTGCCCGATCTCGGGGCGGCTCTTCGGCTCGGAGCCCACGCGCGGCGATGTCGTGGTCTTCCGCCATCCGGCCAACGGTTCGGACTTCATCAAGCGGCTGATCGGCCTGCCGGGCGACACCGTGCAGATGCGCGACGGGCTGCTCTACATCAACGGCCAGCCGGTCGAGGTCGAGGATGCCGGCACCTTCACCGAGATCATGGAGCCGCAGGGCCCGCAGGGCCTGCGCCCGCGCTGCGCCAACGGCCCGGTCGGCGACGGTGCCGTCTGCGAGAGCGAGCGCCAGATCGAGACGCTGCCGAACGGCGTCAAGCATGATATCCTCAACATCGGCACCGGCTGGGCGGACAACACCCCGGTCTTCACCGTGCCCGAGGGCGAGTATTTCTTCATGGGCGACAACCGCGACAACAGCCAGGACAGCCGCTTCGCGCTCGCCTCGGGCGGGGTCGGCACCGTGCCGGCCGAGTTCCTGATCGGCCGCGCCGACCGCATCATCTTCTCGTCCGCCGGCCGCAGCCTGTTCTACTTCTGGACTTGGCGGAGCGACCGCTTCTTCAAGGCGATCGAGTGAAACGCGCCGCCGACCTCTCCGATTTCGAGAAGCGGCTTGGACATGCCTTCGCGCGGCCCGAACTTCTGGTTCGGGCCGTCACGCATTCCTCGATCGCCTCCGAGACCCGCCCCTCGAACGAGCGGCTGGAATTCCTGGGCGACCGGGTGCTGGGCCTGACCATCGCCGAGGCGCTGTTCAAGGCCGACCGCGGCGCCGCCGAGGGCCAGCTGGCCCCCCGCTTCAACATGCTGGTCCGCCAGGAAAGCTGCGCCGAGGTCGCGCGCGAGATCGGGCTGGGCGAGGTGCTGCGCCTTGGCCGCTCCGAGATGATCTCGGGCGGGCGGCGGAAAGAGGCGCTTCTGGGCGATGCTATGGAGGCGGTGATCGCCGCCGTCTACCTCGATGCGGGCTTCGAGGCCGCGCGCGCGCTGGTGCTGCGGCTCTGGGGTGCGCGCATCGAGGCCGTCCCGGACGAGGCGCGCGACGCGAAATCGGCGCTGCAGGAATGGGCGCAGGCCCGCGGGCTGGCGCTGCCGGCCTACAAGGTGATCGCCCGCGCCGGCGCCGACCATGCGCCGGTCTTCACCATCGAGGCCCGGATCGCCACCGGTGCCACCGCCACGGCCGAGGCCGGATCGAAACGCGCGGGCGAACAGGCCGCGGCCGCCGCGCTGCTGGCGCGACTGGAGACCGAGTGATGCAAGACGACCCCCAGGGCGAAGGCCCCGCGACCCCGGCCGAGGACGGCCCGACCAAGGCCGGCTTCGTCGCCCTGATCGGCGAGCCGAACGCCGGCAAGTCGACGCTGCTTAACCGGATGGTCGGGGCCAAGGTCTCGATCGTCACCCACAAGGTGCAGACCACCCGCGCCCGCATCCGCGGCATCGCGATGCAGGACCGCGCGCAGATCGTCTTCATCGACACGCCGGGCGTCTTCCGGCCGCGCCGCCGACTCGACCGGGCGATGGTCGCCGCCGCCTGGGGCGGGGCCGCCGATGCCGACGTGATCGTGCTTCTGATCGAGGCGCATCGCGGCCTGACCGAGGGCGCGCGCGAGGTGATCGCCGCCCTTCAGCAGCGGCTTGGCACCCGGCCGGTCGCGCTGGCGATCAACAAGATCGACAAGGTGAAGGCCGAAACCCTGCTGGCCCTGGCCGAAGAGGCCAATACGCTGCTGCCCTTCTCGAAGACCTTCATGATCTCGGCCGAAAAGGGCTACGGCGTTCAGGACCTGAAGGAATGGCTGGCCGAGCAGATCCCGCGGGGCCCGTGGTTCTACCCCGAGGATCAGATCGCCGACCTGCCGATGCGGATGATCGCGGCCGAGGTCACCCGCGAAAAGCTGACCCTGCGCCTGCACGAGGAAATCCCCTATCAGCTGACGGTCGAGACCGAGAAATGGGAAGAGCGCAAGGACGGCTCGGCCCGGATCGACCAGATCGTCTACGTCATGCGCGATGGCCACAAGGGCATCGTGCTGGGCAAGGGCGGCGAGACGATCAAGGCCATCGGCGCGCAGGCCCGCGCCGATCTGACCGAGTTCATGGGACGCCCGGTGCACCTGTTCCTGCAGGTGAAGGTGCGGCCCGACTGGCTCGAGGAGAGCGAGCGCTACAGCGAGATGGGGCTCGACTTCAAGGATGGCAACTGACGCGCGTCTGGCCACCCATGTCTGGGTCGGCGCCTGGCTGACCCGGGCGCGGCTGGCGGGCCTGCCGGTCTATGTCACCGCGCATGGCCATGACGAGGGCGGCGCGGTGATCGTGAAATGCGCGACGCTCGACGGACGCGCCACCGCCTGGCACCGTAGCTGGGACCTGATGAGCGGCACCCGCGCCTGGGTGATCTTTGCCGAAGGTGACGAGCGCGAGGTCGATGCCGCCCTTGCCCGCGCCCGGTCGCGCGACCCCGACCTCTGGCTGCTCGAGATCGAGGACCGTCAGGGCCGCTCGCTGCTGGACGAGCCGGGGCTCTCGGACTGATCGAGCCGGCGCGCCAGCGCGATCAGCGCGGCCGCCAGAAGCAGATAGACCAGCGTGATCGCCAGCGCCGCCACCGCCACGCCGAAGGCCCCGCGCTCGCCGAGGTTCAGGAAGGGATAGGGCGCACGCTCTCCCGCCGCTTGGCGCAGAAGCGACATCACGAGGTAGCCCACCGGAAAGGCCGCCCAGCCGGGGAACATCCGCATCGTCAGCCCCGCCTTCGGCACGCAGGCCAGCCACCAGACCGCCACCGCCAGCGGCGTCGCGCCGTGCATCGCCTGCGCCACCCACCAGCGGAATCCCTCGGGCGTCCAGGCCGGCGCCAGCACCAGGTAATAGACCAGCGCCATCACCAGCGCCGACAGCACCAGCCCCGCCCCGGTCCGCGCCCGCACCCGCCCGCCAAGCGCCGCCCACAGCAGCACGCCGGCCGCGAAGGCGACCGTCAGGTTGGTGAAGAACCGCGTCATCCCCCAAAGCGCCGCCAGCACGTCGCCCTCGCGCCGGGCAAGGTTGATGTCGAACTGCCCCGCCAGCCCCGCCAAGGCGACGACCGCGCCAAGGGTCGCGATCAGCCGGGCCCGCATCTCGGGGACCGTGCGGGAAAGGCTCTGACTTCCGGGGACTTGCGAGGGCAGCGTCATGGCCCGATCCTGACATGGCATGGACGATCCGGCGAGGGGTCGCGTCTGGACAGCCCCCCGCCCTCACCCGATAGTGACGGGCCTTGAAGGTCGGGTGAACGGATGGACTGGCGCGAAGAAGGACTGCTGATCTCGGTCCGCCCGCAGGGCGAGACCTCGGTGATCATCGAGGTCTTCACCCGCGACCGCGGCCGTTACGCGGGCCTGGTGCGCGGCGGCATCTCGCGCAAGATCGCGCCGCACCTGCAACCCGGCACCCAGCTCGACCTCAGCTGGCGCGCCCGGCTCGAGGATCAGCTCGGCCATTTCACCATCGAGCCGCTGGCCTCGCGCGCCGCGATCCTCTCGGACCGGCTGGGGTTGATGGGCCTCAACGCGGTCTGCGCGATGCTGCGCTTCACGCTGGCCGACCGCGACCCGCACCCGCTGCTCTACACCCGCACACAGACGCTTCTCGACCAGATCGCCGCCGGCCGGGACTGGCCCCCCGCCTATTTGCTGTGGGAGATGGCGTTGCTGGAAGAGCTCGGCTTCGGGCTCGACCTCGCGCGCTGCGCGGTGACCGGCGCCCGCGACGACCTCGCCTATGTCAGCCCCCGCACCGGTCGCGCCGTCAGCCGCACTGCCGCCGGCGACTGGGCCGCGCGCCTGCTGCCGCTGCCTGCCGCGCTGATGGGCCAGTCCGCCGCCACCCCGGCCGAGATCTCGGACGGCCTGCGCACCACCGGCCATTTCCTCGACAGCCGCATCGCCGCCGAGCGCGGCCGCCCCCTGCCCGAGGCCCGCCACCGCCTCGTCGAAGCCCTCGCCCGCCGCACCGCCCCCTGACCCCCCCGCCCCTGCGCCTTTCGGCTCGGCCGAAGCACTCCGGGAGAACGCGGCACGGCCGGGGCGGAGCCCCCTCTTCCCGTTTTCGCATTGGCTCAAATATCCCGGGGGGCCGCGGCACGCGGCGGGGGCAGAGCCCCCTCCCCCGGCGTCAGCCCAAAACCGACCTCCCGGCGTCGCCCGCAGATCAGCGCACCGCCCCGATCCGGCGTTTCCCTCGGCCAGAGGAGATCATGGCCCACAAGTACCTTCCCACCCTCTTGCGTCACGTGCCCCTGCCCGGGGTGCGCGCCTTCGCCACGCTCTACGCGCTCGACAGCGCGGTCCGGGCGATGCTGGTCTCGGTCTGGCCGATCGCCATGTACCGCGCCATCGGCTCGGCGCAGGGGATGAGCCTCGCCTATTTCGCGATCGGCTGCCTGTCGCTGGCGATCGGGCTGATGGTGCCCTGGGCCGCGCGGTTCATTCCCCGCCGCTGGCTCTATTCGGCGGGCTGCGCGCTCCATCTGGCCGGCCCCGGCCTCGCGATCTTCGGGCCCGAGGCGACGATCCCGTTGGCGCTGCTGCTGTCCACCGCCGCCACGGTCACGGTCTTCGTCTGCCTCAATGCCTATGTGATGGACTACATCCAGCGCGCCGATCTCAGCCGGGGCGAGAACCTGAAGGTGTTCTACTCGGCCCTGCCCTGGACCGTCGGACCGATGGCCGGGATCTGGCTGCACGGGATCTGGGCGCCGCTGCCCTACCTGATCACGATCGGCTTCTCCGTGATGCTGACGGCGGTGTTCTGGCGGTTGCGGCTGGGCAACGGCAAGCAGATCGCCCGCGCCCGCGGCCCGGCGCCGAACCCGCTGGCCTATCTGGGGCGGTTCATGCGCCAGCCGCGGCTGGTGGCGGGTTGGCTCTTCGCGGTGATCCGCAGCTGCGGCTGGTGGGTCTATGTCGTCTATCTGCCGGTCTTCTGCATCGAAACGGGCCTTGGCGAGCAGACCGGCGGCATCGCCCTGTCGCTGACCAACCTGATGATGTTCGCAGCCCCGCTGATGCTGCGCTGGGTCACCGCGCGGGGCGTGCGCATCGCGGTGCGCAGCGGTTTCGCCGCGTCGGGCGGGCTGTTCCTGCTGGCGACCTTCGGCGTCCTCGCGCCGCCCGTGGCGCTGGTGGCGCTCTTCGCCGCGACCTTCTTCCTGATCTTCCTCGACTGCTGCGGCGGCCTGCCGTTCCTGATGGCGGTCAAGCCCTCGGAACGCTCGGAGATGGCGGCGGTCTATTCCAGCTTCCGCGACGTCTCGGGCATCCTCACCCCCGGCCTCAGCTGGGCGGTGCTGGCCGTGACCCCGCTGGCCGGCGTCTTCGCGGCCTGCGGGCTCGCGCTGATCGGTGCCTTCGCCATCGCGGGCCGGCTGCACCCGCGGCTCGGACAGCCGCGGCGGGGCAGCCCCGCCACGGCCTGATCTCAGTTCGACCCGTCGAGCAACCGGCGCGCGATCACCTGCGCCTGGATCTCGGCCGCGCCCTCGAAGATGTTGAGGATCCGCGCATCGCAGAGGATCCGGCTGATCGTGTATTCCAGCGCGAAACCGTTGCCGCCGTGGATCTGCAGCGCATTGTCCGCCGCCGCCCAGGCGACGCGGGCGCCCAGAAGCTTCGCCATCCCGGCCTCCAGGTCGCAGCGCCGGTCGTGGTCCTTCTCCCAGGCGGAGTGATAGGTCAGCTGCCGGGCGATCATGATCTCGACCGCCATCATCGCAAGCTTGCCCGAGACGCGCGGGAACTCGATCAGCGCCTTGCCGAACTGCTTGCGATCCTCGGCATATTTCATGCCGACCTCCAGCGCCGCCTGCGCCACGCCGATGGCGCGGGCCGCGGTCTGGATCCGGGCGCTCTCGAAGGTCTGCATCAGCTGCTTGAAGCCCTGCCCCGGCACGCCGCCCAGCAGGTTCTCGGCCTTCACCTTGAAGCCGTCGAAGCCAAGCTCGTATTCCTTCATGCCGCGATAGCCCAGCACCTCGATCTCGCCGCCGGTCATGCCGGGCGTCGGGAACGGGTCCGCGTCGGTGCCGGGCGTCTTTTCCGCCAGGAACATCGACAGGCCGCGCCAATCGGTCGTGTCCGGCTCGGTCCGTGCCAGCAGCGTCATCACATGGGTGCGCGCGGCATGGGTGATCCAGGTCTTGTTGCCGGTCACCTCCCAGCCCGCGTCGGTCTTCACCGCCCGCGTGCGCAGCGAGCCGAGGTCCGAGCCGGTGTTGGGTTCGGTGAAGACGGCGGTGGGCAGGATCTCTCCGCTCGCCAGCTTCGGCAGCCACTGCGCCTTCTGCTCGGGCGTGCCGCCGCACAGGATCAGCTCCGCCGCGATCTCGGACCGGGTGCCAAGCGAGCCCACCCCGATATAGCCGCGCGACAGCTCTTCCGACACCACGACCATCGAGGCCTTGGACAGCCCCAGCCCGCCGAATTCCTCGGGGATCGTCAGGCCGAAGACACCCAGTTCCGCCAGCTCCTCGATGATCTCCATCGGGATCAGCTCGTCCTTCAGGTGCCACTCATGGGCATTCGGAACGACGCGGTCCTCGGCATAGCGGCGGAACTGCTCGCGGATCATCTCCAGATCCTCGTCCAGCCCGGTGACCCCGAAGGTCGCGCGCCCGTGGTTCTCGCGCATCAGCGCCACCAGCGCCCCGCGCGCGGCGGGTGTGTTGCCACCGGCGATCAGCCTCGCCGCGGCCTCGCCCGGCGCCCAGTCGAGCCCGAGGTCGGACAGCCGCGCCGTCTCGCCCTGGCTCATCGGGATGCCGCCGGCGATCTGCGACAGGTATTCGCCGAAGCCGATCTGCAGGATCAGCCGTTCCATCGGACCGAAGCTTCCGGCCTCGGTCAGCCGCCCGGCCCAGGCGTTCAGCTGGCGCAGCGCCTCGGTGTAGGTGGCAAGCCAGGACAGGGCATGGGACTCGAACTGGCGCTCTTCCAGCTTCGCGCCGGACACCCTCCCCCCGGCCGTCACCTCGGCGGACAGCGCGACCTTCGCGCGGTCGAACAGCGCCTCGACCTCGGGCAGGGCCGCGCCCGCCAGTGCGAGGGCGTCGATCTCGGCCAAGGGCCGTGCTCCATCATGGGCCATGTCTTCCTCCCCGGAATCGCATGCTGCAACTGCATCATGCCATAGGGCGGGCAAATCCGTCACGCAAGTAGATTTCACATTAATAGGACTTTTGGACCGATTGTTGCGCACGCAATCGGCTCTGGTCGGCGATGCCCCCGGTTGATAGGTCTCTGCGGCAACCCGAGGAGCATCCGATGCAGGCATTGACCGGCGGTCTCGACCCGGCCGCCTTCGCGCTGGCGCTGGCGATCACGCTGTTCGCCGGGGTGATGAAGGGCATCGTGGGCTTCGCGCTGCCGCTGATCATGGTGGCGGGTTTCGCGGGCTTCATGCCGCATAAGCTGGCGATCGTGGCGATCCTGCTGCCGATCCTGGTGACGAACGCGCAGCAGGCGCTGCGCGACGGCCCCGGCCCGATGAAGCTGGCGATGCGCGATTATGCGCGGCTGCTGGCGGCGATGGTGGTGATGCTGCTGGTCTCGACGCAGCTGGTGCGCTTCGTGCCGGAGCGCGCGGCCCTTCTGGTGCTGGCGATCCCGATCACGCTCTACGCCGCGATCCAGCTGGCGGGGGTGCCGCTGACGGTGCCGCTGCACCATCGCAACCGGGCGCAGTGGATTTCCGGTGCGGTGGCGGGGCTCTATGGCGGGCTGTCGGGGGTCTGGGGCCCGCCGATCGTCGTCTACCTGCTGTCCGCCGGGACCGAGAAGCGCGCGATGCTGCGCGCGCAGGGGATGCTGTTCCTGCTGGGCGGGGCGGTGGCGATGGCCGGGCACTGGATCGCCGGCACCCTGACCTGGCAGGCCTTCGTCTTCTCGGCCGTGCTGACCGTGCCCGCGGTGCTCGGCACCCGGATCGGCGACCGCCTGCTGGACTACGTCGATCAGGCCCAGTTCCGCCGGTTCAGCCAGCTCCTGCTGGTGGTCGCGGGCCTGAACCTGCTGCGCCAGGCCGTCCTCTAGCGCGCCGCCGGTCAGCCGCGCCCGAGCGCGGGGGGCGCGGGGGGGGAGCTCGCCCCCCGACCCCGTTTCCGGCCCACCGGCACAAAGGGGGCGCGACCTCGCGATCGCGCCCCCCCGTTCATTGCCGTTCCCGAGACGCTCAGCCGATGGCGGCGGCGCGGACGTCGTCGTCGATGTGGTCGACATACTGGGCGAAGTTTTTCGAGAACATCTCGACCAGCTTGGCGGCCTGCGCGTCATAGGCGGCCTTGTCGGCCCAGGTCGAGCGGGGGTCCAGCAGGCCCGCATCCACGCCGGGGACATCGACCGGAACCTCGAAGCCGAAGTTCGGGTCCTTGCGGAACTGCACCTTGTTCAGCGAGCCGTCGAGGGCCGCGGTCAGCAGCGCGCGGGTGGCCTTGATCGGCATCCGCTTGCCGGTGCCGTAGGCGCCGCCGGTCCAGCCGGTGTTCACCAGCCAGCAGGTGGCGCCGGTCTCGTTGATCTTGGCCTGCAGCAGCTTGCCATAGACTTCCGGGCGGCGCGGCATGAAGGGCGCGCCGAAGCAGGTCGAGAAGGTCGGGATCGGCTCGACCACGCCCACCTCGGTGCCCGGGGTCTTCGAGGTGAAGCCCGACAGGAAGTGGTACATCGCCTGCGCCGGCGTCAGCCGCGCGATCGGCGGCAGCACGCCATAGGCGTCGCAGGTCAGCATGATCACGTTCTTCGGCGCGCCGCCGAGGCCGGTCTCCGACGCGTTCGAGATGTAGTCGAGCGGATAGGCGCAGCGCATGTTCTGCGTCAGGCTCGAGTCCTCGAAGTCCAGCTCCAGCGTCTCGGGGTCGTAGACCATGTTCTCGATGACGGTGCCGAACTTCTTCGTGGTCGCGTAGATCTCGGGCTCGGCCTCGGCCGACAGCGAGATGGTCTTGGCGTAGCAGCCGCCCTCGAAGTTGAAGGTGCCGCTCTTGGTCCAGCCGTGCTCGTCATCGCCGATCAGCGTGCGCGAGGGATCGGCCGACAGCGTGGTCTTGCCGGTGCCCGACAGGCCGAAGAAGACCGCGGTCTCTTCCGGGTTGCCGATCGCGTGGTTGGCCGAGCAGTGCATCGGCATGACGCCCGCTTCCGGCAGCAGGTAGTTCAGCAGCGTGAAGACCGACTTCTTGTTCTCGCCGGCATACTGGGTGCCGCCGATCAGGATCAGCTTCTTGTCGAGGTTGATCGCGATCACGGTGCCCGAGCGGCAGCCGTGCTTGGCCGGGTCGGCGGTGAAGCTCGGGCAGTTGATGATGGTGAACTCGGGCGCGAACCCGTCCAGCTCGCTGCGCTCGGGGCGACGCAGCAGGTGGCGGATGAACAGGTTGTGCCAGGCCAGTTCGGTCACCAGGCGAACGTCCAGGCGGTGGGCCGGGTCGGCGCCGCCGAAGAGATCCTGCACGAAGTAGTCCTTGCCCTTCATGTGCGCCAGCATGTCGGCATAGAGCACGTCGAAGGCCTCGGGCTTCATCGGGGCGTTGTTTTCCCACCAGATCTTGTCTTCGACCGCCGGGGTGCGGACGACGAACTTGTCCTTGGGCGAGCGGCCGGTATGCGCGCCGGTCGAGACGAGGAAGGTTCCGCCAAGGCCCAGCTTGCCCTCGCCGCGCTGCACGGCGATCTCGACGAGCGCCGGCTCCAGCAGGTTGTAATAGACGTTGCCCAGGCCGCTGATGCCCTGATCTTCCAGTCGTTGCGCCGGATTCACGCGTCCGATGGTCATATGCAAGCTCCCGAAGCCGCGGTGCGGCTCTCCAAAAGTCATCAAGGCGACGCGCGGGCCAGGCACGCCGGTCGGCCCCTGAAACAGGGGAAGACCCATCCGCTATACCATGACAGAACCTTGAAGAAACCCGTCGTTTTGGTGGGTTAGCGCAACCAGACACGGTTTAGCGCAATCATTCCGCCGCCCTGTGCAGAATTGTGCTATGGGTAAAGTGAGACATATTAGTCGAACCTTGGGAAAAACGTGGTGGGCTAGGTCCGGCGAAGACGCTCGATTCGTAGTTAGCCGTTGATTCCCCCCGGGGGACAAGGGACAATGTGGCAAAAAACAGGCAGAGCAGTATCGGGGAATGCCCATGTCGCGTATCGCACTGGTCGATGACGACCGTAACATCCTGACTTCCGTGTCGATGACGCTGGAAGCCGAGGGTTTCGAAGTCGAGACCTACAACGACGGGCAGGCCGCACTGGACGCCTTCAGCAAGCGACTGCCGGACATGGCGGTCTTCGACATCAAGATGCCCCGGATGGACGGCATGGACCTGCTGCAGCGCGTGCGGCAGAAGACCAACATGCCGGTGATCTTCCTCACCTCGAAGGACGACGAGATCGACGAGGTGCTCGGCCTGCGCATGGGCGCCGACGACTATGTCAAGAAACCCTTCTCGCAGCGCCTGCTGGTCGAACGCATCCGCGCGCTGCTGCGCCGGCAGGAAGCGCAGACCGGCGGCGTCGACATCCCGGTCACCGAAGAGAACAAGGTGATGGTCCGCGGTCAGCTGACCATGGACCCGCTGCGCCACTCGGTCAGCTGGAAGGGCCGCGACGTCTCGCTGACCGTGACCGAATTCCTGCTGCTGCAGGCGCTCGCCCAGCGCCCCGGCTTCGTCAAGAGCCGCGACCAGCTGATGGACGTCGCCTATGACGATCAGGTCTATGTCGACGACCGCACCATCGACAGCCACATCAAGCGCCTGCGCAAGAAGATGCGGACCGTCGACGATGACTTCTCGGCGATCGAGACCCTCTACGGCATCGGCTACCGCTACAACGAGGAGTGACGCGGCGGCCATGACCATCGCTCACCGCCCGAACGAGGCCGGGATCAAGTCGAGCCGCGACAGCGGACTCGTGCTGGGCGAAGACTGGGTCAACGCCGGTCTCGAGTCCGAAGACGAACTGCGCGAGGGCCGGGCCCGGCGCAGCTTCCTGTCGATCAACCGCTCGCCGCTGGCGCGCAAGATTATCACCTTCAACCTCATGGCGATGATCGTGATGGTCGCCGGGGTGCTGTTCCTGAACCCGTTCCGCGACAGCCTCGTGGCGCAGCGCGAGCGCGACATGGTCGGCGAGACGCGGCTGATCGGCAGCGTGGTCGAGGCGCGGCTCGGCCAGTCGCCCGATGCCGTCTGGACGCGCGAGACGCTGGAGCAGACGCTGGGCAGCATCGAGCTGCCGCAGGGCGCCACGCTGTTCCTCTATGACACCAAGGGCGCGCTGCTGACCTCGAGCCGCCAGGTCGCGACCCGCGCCGCGGCCCCGGTGCCGGGCCTGACCGGCAACCACCGCCCGACCGCGATCACCGATTTCCTCGGCTCGGTCTGGGACGGGCTCGCGGGGCTTCTGGCCCCCCGTGTCAGCGCCCCCACCGGCGTCGACCTGCACTCGCTGGCCGGAGAACTCGCCGCAGAGGCGCTGCAGGGCACCACGCAGGTCCGCAACCTGCGCGACGGGGACGAGGGCACGATCTTCGTCGTCTCGGAACCGGTGCGCAGCGGCGACCGGGTGATCGGCGCGATCTCGGTCTCGTCGCAGGCCGGCGCGATCGACGCGCTGGTGCGGGCAGAGCGCGAGCAGGTGCTGGAGATGTTCATCATCGCCATCATCGTCTCGGTCGGGCTCAGCCTCGTGCTGGCCTCGACCATCGCCAACCCGCTGGCCGACCTCGCCATTGCCGCCGAGCTGGGCCGTGACCGCAACGCCCGCAAGATGAGCCCAGGCCGCGTCCGCATTCCCGACCTCACCGGCCGCCCGGACGAGATCGGCCGGCTGTCGGGCGCGATGCGCGGCATGGTCACCGCGCTTTACGACCGGATCGACGCGAACGAGCAGTTCGCGGCCGATGTCTCGCACGAGATCAAGAACCCGCTCGCCTCGCTGCGGTCTGCCGTGGGCACCATGCGCGTGGCCAAGCGCGACGACCAGCGCGAGAAGCTTCTGGAAGTGATCGAGCATGACGTGCGCCGGCTCGACCGGCTGGTCAGCGACATCTCGAACGCCTCGCGCCTCGACAGCGAACTGGTGCGCGACGAGGAAGAGGAATTCGACCTTCTCCGCACCATCGGCAACATCAACGAATACCTCTCGCAGCAGGCGACCGAGCGCGGGGTGGACTACATCACCGACCTGCCGCAGGGCCCGATCCGCATCACCGGGCTGGAAGGGCGGCTGGCGCAGGTCTTCGTCAACCTGATCACCAACGCCATCTCGTTCTGCGAAGAGGGCGACGCCGTCCGCGTCTGGGTGCGCAAGCGCGACAACCGGGTGCTGGTCGTGGTCGAGGACACCGGGCCGGGCATCCCCGACCAGGCGCTGACCAAGATCTTCAAGCGCTTCTATTCCGAACGTCCCCCGGGCCAGTTCGGCGAGCATTCGGGCCTTGGCCTCGCCATCTCGAAACAGATCGTCGAGGCGCATGCCGGCGTAATCTGGGCCGAGAACATCCGCCCGACCGATGCCGACATCACCTCGGAACCGCTGGGCGCCCGCTTCGTGGTCGGCCTGCCGGTCTGATGCGGGGCTGAGCGCGGCTTGCGCGAGATCCTGCATGCCACCACCGTCGCCCTGCAGGGCCGCGGCCTCTTGATCCTCGGGCCCTCGGGCAGCGGCAAGTCCGCGCTCGGGCTGTGGATGATGGCCCATGGCGCCCGGCTGGTGGCCGACGACCGCACCGAGCTGACCGCCACCGCCACCACCCTGACCGCCCGCTGCCCGCCCGCGATCCTCGGCCGGATCGAGGCGCGCGGCGTTGGCATCCTGCGGGCCGAAACAGCGGGCGCGGTCGCGGTGGTGCTGGCGGTCGACCTCGGGCTGGCGGAACCCGACCGCCTGCCGCCCCGCCGCACAAAGACGTTTCTCGGCCATGAAATCGCCCTTGTGCAGGGCAAGGATGCCCCGCATCTTGGCCCGGCCCTGCTTCAGTGGCTCCGCGCGGGCCGCACCGACTGACTCCCTCCCCGGGGCGCGACCGAGACGCCATGACCGACCAGCCAGATCCCGCGGATCAGCCCGCCCAGCGCATGGTGCTCGTCACCGGACCTTCGGGTGCCGGCCGCTCGACCGCGATCCATGTGCTCGAGGATCTGGGCTACGAGCCGATCGACAACCTGCCGCTCAGTCTCGTGCCGCGCCTTGTCGACGGCCCCGCCCTCGCCCGCCCGATTGCGCTCGGGATCGACGTGCGCAACCGCGACTTCTCGGCCGCGGCGCTGATCGAGGCCATCGACCGCATGACCCGCGAACCCGCGGTCGAGGTCGAGGTGCTGTATCTCGACTGCGCCCCCGAAGAGCTGATGCGCCGCTACAACGAGACGCGCCGCCGCCACCCGCTGGGCCCGACCGATCCGGGCGAGGGCATCGCGCGCGAGATCGACCTGCTGGCCCCGATCCGCGCCCGCGCCGACGTGCTGATCGACACCACCGATCTCAGCGTCCACGACCTGAAGGCCGAGGTGCAGCGCTGGTTCGACACGCTCGGCCCCGACCGGATCGGTGTCTCGGTGCAGAGCTTCAGCTACAAGCGCGGCGTGCCCCGCGGGCTCGACATCATGTTCGACTGTCGCTTTCTGCGAAATCCGCACTGGGAGCCGGCGCTGCGCCCGCTCGACGGCCGCGACGCCGCGGTTGTCGATTATGTGACCGCCGATCCACGGTTTGATGACTTCTTTGCAAAGGTATTGGATCTTGTCCTGATGGTGCTTCCTGCCCATCTGGAAGAGGGAAAGGCCCATCTGACCATCGGTCTGGGGTGTACCGGAGGGCAACACCGCTCGGTCGCTCTGACCGAAAAGCTCGCCGCTGCGCTTGCACAGGCCGGGTGGCAGGTGTCTAAAAGACACAGGGAACTGGAGCGCCGGGCATCCGCCGGCGCGGGAAACCGTTGAAGGTAGGCAGGGCGTGATCGGTATCGTGATCGTCGCACATGGTGGTCTGGCGCGGGAATATCTCTCGGCCGTCGAGCATGTGGTGGGCAAGCAGACCGGGATTCGTGCGATCTCCATCGAGGAGGACCACGACCGGGCAGGCAAGCAGGCCGAGATCTGCGCCGCGGCGGACGCCGTGGACGAGGGATCGGGCGTGGTCGTGGTGACCGACATGTTCGGGGGCTCTCCCTCGAACCTGAGCCTCATGGCCTGCGCACCGCGCAACCGCCAGATCGTCTATGGCGCGAATCTGCCGATGCTGATCAAGCTGGCGAAGTCGCGCAACCTGTCGGTCGGCGAGGCCGTGGCCTCGGCGCTGGACGCGGGCCGCAAATACATCAACTGCTACCAGGCCGGGGAATTCGGCCGCACCGGCACCTGACCCCTTCACATCTGACGCCCCGGGAGGACAGGTGCGCAAGACCCTCAAGATCGTCAACGAGAAGGGCCTTCACGCCCGCGCCTCGGCCAAGTTCGTCGAAGTCGTGGAAAAGCACGATGCCCGCGCCACCGTCAGCCATCAGGGCATGGACGTGTCGGGCGACTCGATCATGGGCCTGCTGATGCTGGCCGCCTCGAAGGGCTGCGCGATCGAGGTCGAGACCTCGGGGCTCGAGGCCGAAAAGCTGTCCTCCGCACTGGAAGCGCTTGTCGCCGACCGCTTCGGCGAGCCGTTCTGACCCCGAATTGACCTGACCGCCCCAAGCGCCTAGACCCTGCGGACCATCACGACCGGAGGCCCCATGGTCCAGCTCTTCGCCTATACCGACGGCGCCTGTTCCGGCAATCCCGGCCCCGGCGGCTGGGGGGCGCTGCTTCTGGCGCGCGAGGACGGCAAGGTGGTGCGCGAGCGCACCCTGTCGGGGGGCGAGCCCGACACCACCAACAACCGGATGGAACTGCTGGCCGCGATCTCGGCGCTCGAAGCGCTGGCGCGGCCGACGACGATCACCGTGATCACCGACTCGGCCTATGTGAAGAACGGCGTCACCGGCTGGATCCACGGCTGGAAGCGCAAGGGCTGGCGGACGGCGGACGGCAAGCCGGTGAAGAACGTCGATCTCTGGCAGCGGCTGGACGAGGCGGCGGCGCGCCACAACGTGACCTGGGAATGGATCAAGGGCCATGCCGGCCATCCCGAGAACGAACGCGCCGACGAGCTGGCCCGCGGCGGGATGGCGCCCTTCAAGCCGCAGAAGGCGAAGGGTTAGACACTCGGGAGTTCAGGGGCGCATCGGCGGGGGCGCAAGCGCCCGGTCCGGCAATGCCGTGGCCGGGACAGCCGCAGCGGGCGTGGCCAGTGCCGGGACAGCGGCTCCGGCGGCGGCTCCGGCGACGGCTCCGGCGGCGGCGGGCAGGACATCGGCAAGCTCGGCCGGCGTGCCCTGACCGTCCATCGCCTTGGCCAGCACCAGCAGGCCCGCGACGACCACGGCCCAGCCGCCCGGGCGCATCAGCAGCCAGACGCCGATCTTCGCGAATCGCATGACAAGGAACAGCGTGCCTGCGCCGCCGAGGGTCCAGAGGAATTGGGTGAAACCGAACGGCATCGCAGGTCCGAAACGCCCCGGGGGAGTCGGGACCCAGGCATCATCGCGGCGCCGCGCGGCAGCCGCAAGCCTCGTCGCTCAATCCAGACGTGCGGGCAGCGTCAATCCGCGCAGCACCTCGGCCGCGGGCATCGGCCGCTTGCCCTCGCGCTGCGCCTCGAGCACCTCGATCGCCCCCGCGCCGCAGGCCACGGTGAAGCCCGGGCCGGTCGCCCCCGGCGCCCCCTGCCCTGCGCCCAGCCGCGAGCGCAGGATCTTCACCCGCTCGCCCGCGATCTCGCACCAGGCCCCCGGGAAGGGCGACAACCCGCGGATCTGGCGGTCGACCTCGACCGCGGGCCGCGCCCAGTCGATCCGCGCCTCGGCCTTGTCGATCTTCGCGGCATAGGTCACGCCGGCCTCGGGCTGGACCTCGGGCACCAGCCCCGGCAGCCCCGCCAGCGCGTCCAAGATCATCCGCGCGCCCAGGCCCGAGAGCCGGTCATGCAGGTCGCCCGTGGTCTCCTCGGCCCCGATCTCCAGCGCCTCGCGCATCAGCACCGGGCCGGTGTCGAGCCCCGCCTCCATCTGCATAATGCAGATCCCGGTCTGGGCATCGCCCGCCATGATCGCGCGGTGGATCGGCGCGGCCCCGCGCCAGCGCGGCAGAAGCGAGGCATGGATGTTCACGCAGCCGTGCCGCGGCGCGTCCAGCACCGCCCGCGGCAGGATCAGCCCATAGGCCACCACCACCGCCACATCGGCGTCCAGCGCGGCGAAGTCGGCCTGCGCCTCGGCGCCCTTCAGCGACACCGGGTGGCGCACCGGCAGGCCCAGTGCCTCGGCCTTCGCCTGCACCGGCGAGGGGCGGTCCTTCTTGCCCCGGCCCGCCGGGCGCGGCGGCTGGCTGTAGACGCAGATGACCTCGTGCGCGGCCGCCAATGCCTCGAGCACCGGGACCGAGAACTCCGGCGTGCCCATGAACACCACGCGCATCAGCGGGCCAGCTTCTGGCTCTTCGCCACCAGCATCTTGCGACGCAGGGGCGAGAGGTGGTCGACGAAGACCTTGCCGTTCAGGTGGTCGATCTGGTGCTGCACGCTCGTGGCCCAGAGGCCCACGAAATCGCGTTCCTCGATCTCGCCGGTCTCGTTCAGGAAGCGCACCGTCACCGCCCGCGGCCGCTCGATCAGCGCCGAGACGCCGGGCAGGTTCGGGCTGGCCTCTTCATACTTGCGGAACTGGATCGAGGCATGCAGCACCTCGGGGTTCGCCATCTTCACCGCTTGCCCCCGCTTGTCCGAGGCATCGACGACGGCCAGCCGCAGCATGATCCCGATCTGCGGCGCGGCGAGGCCCACGCCCGGCATCGCGTCCATGGTCTCGACCATGTCGTCCCAGATCATCCGCACCGTCTCGGTCACTGTCTCGACCGGCTCGGCCGGGGTGCGCAGGCGCTTGTCGGGATAGGGCACGAAGGGGCGAACGGTCATCGGCGATCTTCCAGTTGGGCCAGCGCCACGGCGCGGTCGGCAGGGTCGGCACGGTCAAGATGCAGGATCCCGTCGAGATGGTCGCGCTCGTGTTGGATGCAGGTCGCCGCAAAACCCTCGAAGGCTTCCTCATGCGGGGCGCCGTCCAGATCCTGCCAGCGCAGCACCAGCCGGTCGGGCCGCGTCACCGGCACCGACAGACCCGGCACGGACAGGCAGCCTTCCTCGCGCATCACCGCGCCCTCGGCAGACAGGATCTCGGGGTTCAGCATGACCCGCGGGTCGGGCGCGCCCTCTTTCCAGCCGCAGTCCATCACGAAGATCCGGACCATCGCCCCGACCTGCGGGCCGGCAAGCCCGCGGCCCGGCGCGTCATACATCGTCTCGAGCATGTCCGCGGCCAGCGCCGCGATCTCGGGACCGAAGCCGGTCACCTCGGCCGCGCGGGCCGACAGCCGCGGATCGGGCCAGAGGACAAGGGGCAGGACCGCCATCAGCCCCGCGCCAGTTCGCGCTTCAGCTTTTCCATCTTGCGGGTGATCATCTGGCGCTTCAGCGCGCCGAGGTAATCGATGAACAGCCGCCCGTTCAGATGGTCGATCTCGTGCTGCACGCAGGTGGCCCAGAGCCCCTCGAACCGCTCGGAATGGTTCTTGCCGTCGAGCCCGAGCCAGCTGACCTCGACCTCGGCCGGACGGGTGACGGAACCGTATTGCTCGGGGATCGACAGGCAGCCTTCCTCGTAGCTGTTCAGCCCTTCCGAGGACCAGGTGATCTCGGGGTTGATCAGCACCATCGGCCGCGGCGTCTCGGACGCCTCCTTGACGCAGTCCATCACCAGCATCCGCTTGGTCACGCCGACCTGCGGCGCCGCCAGCCCGATGCCGGGCGCGTCATACATCGTCTCGAGCATGTCGTCGGCCAGCGCCCGGATCGTGTCGTCGATCGACGGGACAGGGTCGCAGACCTTCTTGAGGCGCGGGTCGGGATGGATAAGGATGGCGCGGCGTGTCATGTCCCGGATGTAGGCCAAGCCCGGTTTCTCCGCAACGCCCCTTCAGGGGCGGCACGCCGCAGATCAGACCCCGAAAGGACCGCTTTCCATGAGCCTTGACGCACGCTTCGACGAGATCATCGACCGCAAGGGCACCCACTGCTCGAAATGGGACATGATGGAGAAGGTCTATGGCGTCTCGCCCGAGGACGGGATCGCGATGTGGGTCGCCGACATGGACTTCCGGCCTCCGGCCTCGGTGCAGGCCGCGGTCGAGAAGATGGCCGGCCACGGCGTCTACGGCTATTTCGGCGACGACCGCGCCTACAAGGACGCGATCCGCTGGTGGATGCAGTCGCGCCACGGCTGGCCGGTCGAACCCGAGTGGATCTTCACGACCCACGGTCTCGTCAACGGCACCGCGCTGGCGGTCGAGGCCTTCACCGCCCCGGGCGATGCCGTGGTGCTGATGACGCCGGTCTACCACGCCTTCGCCCGCGTCATCAAAGGCGCCGGGCGCAGCGTCACCGAATGCCCGCTGGGGGTCGAGGACGGGTGCTACGTCATGGATTTCGACGGCTGGGAAGCCCGGCTGACCGGGCGCGAGAAGATGCTGATCCTGTGCTCGCCGCACAACCCCGGCGGCCGGGTCTGGTCGGTGGACGAGCTGCGCGCGGTCGCCGACTTCTGCGCCGCCCATGACCTGATCCTCGTGTCGGACGAGATCCACCACGACCTCGTCATGCCCGGCCAGTCGCACACCGTGATGCCGCTGGCCGCGCCCGAGGCGCAGGGCCGGCTGGTGATGCTGACCGCCGCGACCAAGACCTTCAACATTGCCGGCGCCCATATCGGCAACGTCATCATCGCCGACCCCGCCCTGCGCGAAAAGTTCGCCGCGAAGATGAACGCGCTCGGCATCTCGCCCAACAGCTTCGGCATGCACATGGTCACCGCCGCCTACTCGCCCGAGGGCGCGGCCTGGGTCGACGAACTGACCGCCTATCTCGACGGGAATCGGCGGATCTTCGACGCCGGGATCAACGCGATCCCCGGCCTGCGCTCGATGTCGCTGGAAGCCACCTACCTCGCCTGGGTCGATTTCTCGGGCACCGGCATGTCGACCGAGGACTACACCGCCCGCGTCGAGAAGGATGCGAAGATCGCCGTCAACCACGGCGCCACCTTCGGCCTCGGGGGCGAAAGCTACCTGCGCTTCAACCTCGCCACCCCGCGCCCGGTGGTCGAGCGCGCGGTCGAGCGGATGAAGGCGGCCTTCGCCGACCTTCAGTAACGGGGCAGCAGTCCGGCCGGCGCATCGTCCGGCCGGACGAAATCGACCGGCGGGCGGTCGGCGGCCGGGGTCGCCGATTTCACCGTGCAGATCAGCTCGTTCTCCTCGACGGCCGAGGCGACGATCAGGCAATGCATCAGGTGGCGCGACCCGTCGTAAAGATCGACGAGCCCGCGCAGATGGCCGACGCGGGCCGCATCCAGCGCGAATCCGTCGTCCCAGCGGCGCAGCACCGGCAGGCTCATCGCCCCGGTCTGCACCCGAAGCCGCGACTTGCGCGCCCGCCCGCGACGCTGCGCGGCCTGTGCCGCGGCCAGCTCGTTGCGCAGCTCTGCCGGAAACACTTCGAACATCACGCGCACCTCCCGAATGGCTCACGATCCAGTGTGGCGCAAAACGGCCTGCATTCAAGGGCTTCCGCGGCATAATTTCCCGCCGCGGCGCAGCACTGTGCGCCTGCGCGCGGTCCCTGCGCTCTGACAGGGGTATGCGCATCGCCCGCGCCGCCCTAGCTCCTGCCCCAGCAGCAAGGAGATCGGCATGGGCCAGCTCATCGACGGCCAGTGGTCCTCGGAATGGTATGACACCCGCTCGACCGGCGGGGCGTTCCAGCGCAGCACCGCGAAGTTCCGCAACTGGATCACCGCCGACGGCGCCCCCGGCCCCTCGGGCGAGGGTGGCTTCAAGGCCGAGCCCGGGCGCTACCACCTTTATGTCTCGCTCGCCTGTCCCTGGGCGCATCGCACGCTGATCTTCCGCGCGCTGAAGGGGCTCGAAGGGCTGATCGACGTCTCGGTCGTGCATCCCGACATGCTGGACGAGGGCTGGACCTTCGCCACCGACTTCCCGGCGACGACCGGCGACCGCCAGTTCGGCCTGCCCTTCCTGCGCGACATCTACACGCGGGCCGAGCCGCTGGTCTCGGGCCGGGTCACCGTGCCGATCCTGTGGGACCGCGCGCAGGGCACCATCGTGTCGAACGAAAGCGCCGAGATCATCCGGATGTTCAACCAGGCGTTCGACGGGCTGACCGGCAACACCGCCGACTACTGGCCGGAAGCCCTGCGTCCCGAGATCGAGGCGGTCAACGCCCGCGTCTACGACACCGTCAACAACGGCGTCTACAAGGCGGGCTTCGCCACCCAGCAGGGCCCCTATGACAACGCCGTGCACGCGCTCTTCGACAGTCTCGACTGGCTGGAAGAGCGGCTGTCGCGCCAGCGCTGGCTGGTGGGCAGGCAGATGACCGAAGCCGACGTGCGGCTCTTCACGACGCTGGTGCGCTTCGATGCGGTCTATCACCTGCACTTCAAGTGCAACCGCCGGCGGATCATCGACTACCCGGCGCTCTGGGCCTATACCCGCGACATCTACCAGACGCCGGGCGTGGCCGGGACGGTGAACCTCGACCACATCGTGCGTCACTACCACTACAGCCACGACACCATCAATCCACACCGGATCATCCCGATCAACCCGGTGCTGGACTTCGACGCGCCCCACGACCGCGCCGCGCTGGGCTGACGAAGCCCGCGGCAGGGGTGAGGGTCGGGGTGCGGGTTTCTTCGGCCCGCCCCCTCAAGCCCGTTGCCGCGCGCGGGGCGCGGCGCTAGCGTCCGGCCATGCGCGCCCTTCTGACCGCCCTCGCGATCCTTGCCTGCCTGCCCGCCGCCGCCCGTGCCTGCGGCGAGCCCTGGCCCGACTTCGTCGCGGCCCTCACCGATCAGGCGGTGGCCGAGGGCGCCAGCCCGCAAGAGGCGCAGGCCTTCTTCCGCAGCGCCCGGCAGGATCCCAAAGTGCTGCGCGCCGACCGGGCGCAGGGCGTCTTCCAGAAAAGCTTCACCGACTTCTCGCGCGCGGTGATCAGCCGCGACCGGCTGACCCGCGGCCGCCAGATGGCCGAAACCCATGCCGCGCTCTTCGACCGGATCGAGCGCGAGACCGGCGTGCCGCGCGGCGTGCTTCTTGCCTTCTGGGCGCTCGAGACCGACTTCGGGCAGGTGCAGGGCGACTTCAACACCCGCGATGCGCTGATGACGCTGGCCCATGACTGCCGCCGGCCGGACCTGTTCCGCCCGCAGGTGCTGGCCGCAGTGGCGCTCTACCGCCGCGGCGATTTCGACCCCGCGCGCACCACCGGCGCCTGGGCAGGCGAGATCGGGCAGGTGCAGATGCTGCCCGCCGACATCCTCGCCCATGGCAAGGACGGCGATGCCGACGGACACATCCGGCTGAAGACCTCGTCGGCGGATGCGCTGGTTTCGGCGGCGGCGAAGCTGTCGGACATCGGCTGGCGCCCGGGCGAGCCCTGGCTGCAGGAGGTGATCCTGCCGGAGAAGCTCGACTGGTCGAAGACCGGGCTCGAGCAGGCGCTGCCGGTCGAGGACTGGGCGAAGATGGGCGTGCGGCCGCGCGAAGGCATGCTCGCGCGCGAGCTGTCCGGCGCGATCCTGCTGCCGATGGGACGTCAGGGGCCGGCGTTCCTCGCCTATCCGAACTTCCGGGTGCTGTTCCACTGGAACCAGAGCTTCGTCTACGTCACCACCGCCGCCTATTTCGCCACCCGGCTGGAAGGGTCCGAGGCGTTCGAGACCGGCACTCCCGAACCGGGCCTCGGCCCGTCCGAGATGCGCCGCCTGCAGGAACGGCTGACGGTGCTGGGCCATGACGTCGGCACCGCCGACGGCATCCTCGGCGCGCGGACCCGGGCGGCGGTGCAGAAGGAACAGAAGCGCCTCGGCCTGCCTGCCGATGCCTGGCCCACCCCCGCGCTGCTCGCGGCATTGACGCATTGAAATGACAGACCAGACCCAGCCCCCCGCCCCCATGGATACCCCCGCCAATGCCACGGCTGCCGAGCTTGACGCGGCCCTGCCCCACATCCTCGCCGCGCCCAAGGACGCCGCGGTGGTCGAGCAGCTGTGCTTCCGCCCCGGCTTCAACAAGCGGACCTTCCCCGAGGCGCTGGAGTTCACCCCCGACCGCGGCGTGACCACCTCGGCGGGCGAGACCGAACGCTGGCTGGCCGCCCCCTGGATGAAGCTGGAAGACGGCAGCCCGGACTTGCGGATCCAGGTCTCGATCCTGCCGCGGCGGGTGATGGATGCCGTCTGGCGCGACCGCGCCGGCACGCCGCATCCGGGCGACACGATCATCGCCGATCTCGACACGTCCGAGGCGAACCTGCCGGTGGGCAGCCTGCTTGAGGTCGGCGCGGCGCTGCTGCGGGTGACCGATGTGTTCAACGACGGCTGCGTGAAATGGAAGGTGCGCTACGGCCAGCCCGCGAAGGACTGGATCACTGCCCCCGGCCACCCGGCGCTGCGTCTGCGCGGGATCCTGTGCGAGATCGTCGAGGGTGGCACGGTGCGCACCGGCGACGCGATCCGCAAGCGCGCCGCCGATTGATCGGCCAGCCCGATCGGACGCGCCGGATCGATCGGCGCGGCCGATGGTTCACTGGAAGAGGTGCAGCACCAGCGGCGCGATGATCCCGGTCAGCACGGCGTTCAGCGCCATGCCGATCCCGGCGAAGGCGCCGGCGGTCTCGTTGACCTGCAGCGCCCGCGCAGTGCCCACGCCATGCGCCGCGACCCCGGTCGCGAAGCCCCGCGCCCGCCAGTCACGCAGGCCCAGCGCGTTCAGCATCGGCGTCACGCAGATCGCGCCGATGATCCCGGTCAGCAGCACCAGCGCCGCGGTCAGCGTGGGTTCGCCCCCCAGCCGTTCCGAGATCCCGATGGCGACCGGCGCTGTCGCGGATTTCGGCGCGAGCGAGGCCAGCACGTTGCCGCGCACCCCCAGCGCATAGGCCACCGCCAGCGCCGAGGCGACCGCCGTCACCGAGCCCGCCAGCAGCCCCGCGATCATCGGCAATGCCGCGCGGCGGACATGACCGAGGTTGGTGTACAGCGGCAGCGCCAGACAGACCGTCGCCGGGCCCAGCAGGAAGTGCACGAACTGCGCGCCCTCGAAATAGGTGCGGTAGGGCGTGCCCGTCGCCAGCAGCACCGAGCCCACGATCAGGATCGAGACCATCACCGGGTTCGACCAGGGCGCCCGCCCCGTGGCGCGGAAGCACCAATCGGCGATCAGGTAGGCGGTCAGCGTCACCGCCAGCCAGACCAGCGGGCCTTGGGTCAGATAGGACCAGATCTGCGCGGCCTCGATCATTTCTGCCGCTCCGCGCCTTCGGGGGGACGGTTGCCGGTGGCCCGCGCCACAAGCTCGAACACCACCGCCCCGACCGCGATCGCGAGCAGGGTCGAGACGACCAGCGCCGCGCCCAGCGCCAGCCCCTGATCGCGCAGCACGTCAAGCTGGCTGACGATGCCGACGCCCGCCGGCACGAACAGCAGCGACAGATGCCCCAGCAGCACCTGCGCCACGGGGCGCACCAGCTCCAGCAGCCGGGGGCTTGCGACGAATCCCGCGGCCAGCGCGACCATGCCGATCACCGGCCCGGGAATCGGCAGATGGGCAAGGCGCGACAGCACCTCGCCGCCCAGCTGGAAGAGGAAGATGGTGAGGATCGCGGCCAGTAGCGGCGGCATGGTCAGGCTCCGTGTCGGGACCATCCGGGCGTCCTCCCCAGCGCCCGGGACGGCGGGGTCAGGTCTTCTTGCCGATCCGGGGCTCGGTCCCGGCCAGCAGGCGCTTGATGTTGGGAAGATGGCGGTACCAGACCAGCGCCGCCAGCGCGAGCACCAGCGCCACCATGTCACCGCGCCCCAGCCCCACGGCGACCGGCGCCGCCAGAGCCGAGGCGACCAGCGCCGAGAGCGACGAGATCCGGCCGATCAGCGCGGTCAGCAGCCAGAGCGCGCAGGCGGCCAGCCCGACGGGCCAGGCCAGCGCCAGCATGGTGCCAAGGAAGGTTGCGACGCCCTTGCCGCCCTTGAAGCCCAGCCAGACCGGGAAGCAGTGGCCAAGGAAGGCCGCAAGCCCCGCAAGCTGTGCGGCATCCTCGCCCACCAGCCAGCGCGCCAGCAGCACCGCGATCGCGCCCTTGCCGGAATCGAGGATCAGGGTCAGAAGCGCCGCCGGCTTGTTGCCGGTGCGCAGCACGTTGGTCGCGCCGATGTTGCCAGAGCCGATCTGGCGCAGGTCGCCCAGACCGAAAAGCCGGGTGATCACCAGCCCGAAGGCCACCGAGCCAAGCCCGTAGGCAAGGACCGCGGTCAGCAGCAGCGACAGGGGCGCAGAGGTGATCTCGGGCATCATTTCGCCTCCGCGCCGAAGACTTGGCGGCCGGCGACGAAGGTGGCGATGACCCGCCCCTCCATCCGCTCGCCGTCGAAGGGCGTGTTCTTCGATTTCGACTTCAGCGTGAAGCGGTCGAGCACGAAGGGCGCGTCGGGGTCGAACAGCACGAGGTCGGCGGGCGCGCCCTCGGCCAGCCGGCCCTGCGGCAGGCCCAGCCGTTTCGCAGGGTTGAGCGCCATCGCGCGGAACAGCTGCGGCAGGTCGATCATCCCGGCATGGTAAAGCCGCATCGCCGCCGGCAGGAAGGTTTCCAGCGCCACCGCGCCGCTTGCCGCCTCTTCATAGGGCAGGCGCTTCGATTCCTCGTCCTGCGGCGTGTGCATCGAGCTGATGATGTCGATCAGGCCCGAGGCCACCGCCTCGACCACCGCGATCCGGTCATCCTCGCTGCGCAGCGGCGGCTTCACCTTGAAGAAGGTGCGGTAGTCGCCAACGTCCAGATCGTTCAGCGTCAGGTGGTGGATCGACACGCCCGCGGTCACATCGAGCCCGTTCTTCTTGGCGCGTTCCAGCGCCGGCAGGCTGCGCGCGCAGGTGATCTGGTCGGCGTGGTAGCGCACGCCGGTCATCTCGACCAGGGCCATGTCGCGGTCGAAGGCCATCCGCTCGGCCATCGGAGAGACGCCCGGCAGGCCGCGAAGCGAGGCGAACTTTCCGCTGGTCACCGCCGCGCCCGCCGACAGGCCCGGATCCTGCGGATGCGCGATCACCAGCGCGCCGAGCGAGCGGGCATAGGTGAAGGCGCGGCTCAGCACCTTGGTGTTCTCGACCACATGGTCGCAATCGGTGAAGGCAACGGCGCCGGCGTCCAGCAGGAAGCCGATCTCGGTCATCTCGCGGCCCTCGCGGCCCTTCGTCAGCGCCGCCATGTGGCGGACGCGGACCGGCGAGGCCTCGGTGGCGCGGCGGGTGACGAATTCCAGCATCTCGGGGCTGTCGAGCGCGGGCGTGGTGTCGGGGCGCACGATCATCGTGGTGACGCCCCCCGCCGCGGCCGAGAGACCCGCCGAGCGGAAGCTTTCCTTGTGGCGCTCGCCCGGCTCGCCGATCTTCACGCCGATGTCGACGATCCCCGGCGCCAGGCACTTGCCGCGGGCGTCGATGACCTCTGCCCCCTCGGGCGCCTCGGCACCGATCGCGGTAATCAGGCCGTTCTCCAGCGTGACCGAGCCGTCGCGGATCGTCAGCGCCTCGGGGTCGATCAGGCGGGCATTTGCAATGTGGATCATCGGGGCCTCACTCGGCGGGGCGGTCGTTGGCGGCGGGCAGGCTTTCAAGGCCCGTGCCGGCGTCGTCGTCGAGGGCCGGCAGGTCCTCGGGCTCGAACTCGGTCTTCAGCTGTTTCGAGGCGCGGGCGCCCAGGCGCTTGAGCATGTCGACCTGCGCCAGCACGTTGCCGTTGCCGCGGCTGAGCCGGTCGAGCGCGGTGCCATAGGCGGTCTGGGCACTGGTCAGCGCGCCGCCGACCTTCTCCATCGCCTCGGTGAAGCCCGCGACCTTGTCGTAGAGAAGCCCCGCGCGCTTGGCGATCTCTTCGGCGTTGCGGTTGCGCCGGTCGATGGTCCAGAAGCTGGCGACGGTGCGCAGCGCCATCATCAGCGTCGTGGGCGTCGCGATGGTCACGTTGCGGTCCATCGCGTATTGGGTCAGGTCGCCCGCCTCGCGCAGGGCCTCGGAGAGCGCGCCCTCGATCGGGACGAACATCACCACGTAATCGACGGTGACATCGGCGTAATGCTGGTAGTTCTTCGAGCCCAGCGTGTCGATGTGCCGGCGCAGGGCCACGACATGGCGGCGGCGGGCGGCCAGCGCCTCGTCCTCGCTCTCGGCATTCACCGCGGCCTCGTAGTCGATCAGCGAGACCTTCGAGTCGACCACCAGCGCCGAGCCATTCGGCATGTTGACGATCACGTCCGAGCGCACGCGCCCGCCCTCGTCGGTGCCGTGGCTGGTCTGGGTCAGGTATTCCTCGCCCTTGCGCAGGCCCGAGCGGTCCAGAAGCGACTCGAGGATCATCTCGCCCCAGGCGCCCTGCCGCTGCTTGTCACCCTTCAGCGCGCGCGTCAGCGCCGTGGCCTCTTTCGAGACCTCTTCCGAGCGTTTGGTCAGCGCCTCGATCTCGGTCTTCAGCGCCTGGCGGTCGCGCAGCGCGCCCTCGTGCACCGCCCGAAGCTCGGTCTGGAACAGGGTGACGTGTTCCTTCAGCGGGTTCAGCGCCTGTTCCAGCCGCTCGCGGCTGGCCTTGGTCAGTTCCTCGTTCGAGGCCTTCAGGCTCGCGTCCGCCAGTTCCTTGAAGCTGCGCGCCATCTCGTCGCGCATCTGTGTGACCAACTGGATCTTCTCATCCGCCGCGCGGCGTTCCTCGCCGGTTTGGGCGATCAGCGCGGCCAGCTTGCGCTCGGAACTCGCATAGCGGTCGGCGGCGTCGTTCAGCCGCTTCTCCTGCTCGCGGCGCAGCGCATCGGTCAGCGCCTTGGCCTCGGCCAGCGCGGCCTCGCCCGCGCCGATGCGCCGGCGCGCCTCGTCCAGATCCGCGGCGCGACGGGCCTCGGCCCCGGCGCGCTCGACCGCCTCGGTCTGCGCGCGGGCCTCGTTCCGGGCCGGCTGCTCGGCCAGCCGGTCGGCCTCGGCTCGGGCGGCGGCCAGCGCGGCCCCGCGCCGCCAGACCGCCAGACCCAGCGTCAGCGCCAGCAGCAGCAGCAGCGCCGCGGCCAGCGCGACCCAGGGCGCCCAGAGCGGCGCGCCCGCATCGAGCGGGCCCAGCGCGGCGGTCAGCCCGTCCAGCATCAGACCATCACCCCGGCGGCCGCGCGGCCGCGTTCCGACCGCAGGTTGCGCGCCAGCAGGTCCATGCAGGCCATGCGCACCGCGACGCCCATCTCGACCTGTTCCTGGATGACCGAGCGGTTGATGTCGTCGGCGATGGTGCCGTCGATCTCGACCCCGCGGTTCATCGGGCCGGGGTGCATGACGATCGCGTCTTCTTTCGCATGCGAAAGCTTTTCGGCATCCAGCCCGTAGCGGTGGAAATACTCGCGCTCCGAGGGGATGAAGCCGCCGTCCATCCGCTCTTTCTGCAGGCGCAGCATCATCACCACATCGGCGCCCTTCAAGCCTTCGGTCATGTCGTCATAGACCTCGCAGCCGAATTCGGCCACGCCTGCGGGCATCAGCGTCGGCGGCGCCACCAGCCGCACCCGGTTCTCCATCTTGCCCAGCAGGATCAGGTTCGACCGCGCCACGCGGCTGTGCGCCACGTCGCCGCAGATCGCCACGGTCAGCCGCTGGATCCGGCCCTTGGCGCGGCGGATCGTCAGCGCGTCCAGCAGCGCCTGCGTCGGATGCTCGTGCTTGCCGTCGCCCGCGTTCAGCACCGCGCAATTGACCTTCGAGGCCAGCAGGTTCACCGCCCCCGACGCGCCATGGCGCACCACCAGCAGGTCCGGGTGCATCGCGTTCAGCGTCAGCGCGGTGTCGATCAGCGTCTCGCCCTTCTTCACCGAGGACGAGGCCATCGACATGTTCATCACATCCGCGCCCAGCCGCTTGCCGGCCAGCTCGAAACTCGACTGCGTGCGGGTCGAATTCTCGAAGAACATGTTGATCTGGGTCATCCCCGCCAGCACGTCGGTGCGCTTCACCGTGCGGCGGTTCAGCTCGACATACTGGTCGGCGAGGTCGAGAACGGTGACGATCTCGTCGGGGGCCAGATGCTCGATGCCAAGAAGGTGGCGCGCGCGAAAGGACATGGTCTACCCCCGGGTCAGCGATTTCCCGCGCTTATCGCAAACGTGCCCCCCATCGGCAAGACCGCCCCGCCCCTCCGCTTTCGGCTTGGCCCAAATACTCCGGGGGAGCCCGGAACGGGCGGGGGCAGAGCCCCCTCTTCCTGCCCCGCTTTCGCATTGGTCCAAATATCCCGGGGGTGAGGGCCGCAAGGCCCGAGGGGGCAGCGCCCCCTCCCCCGCCGGGCAGCGCCCCCTCACCCCGCCGGGCAGCCACCCTTGCCTCCCGGGCCCGACCGGACCACAACTGTCGCGCGCTCCCCGGAAGGCCCCAGATGACCATGACCGCTCCCGAACCCGGCTTCGACATCCCCGCCCGCCCCGGCGATCCGGTCTCGGCCGTCGCCACACCGGCGCTGGTGATCGACCTCGACGCCTTCGAGGCGAACCTCGCGCGGATGGCAGACCACGCCGCGCGGCTGGGCGTGCGGCTGCGCGCCCATGCCAAGACCCACAAATCCGCCGACATCGCCCAGGCGCAGGTGCAAAGCGGTGCGACAGGCATCTGCTGCCAGAAGGTGTCCGAGGCGCTGGCCCTGATCCGCGGCGGCGTCCGCGACGTGCTGATCGCGAACGAGGTCGTGGCCCCCCGCGCCATCGCGCTCTTGATGCGCGCCGCGAGCCGCGCCCGGGTCGCGGTCTGCGCCGATCACCCGGCCAATGTCGCGGCGCTGTCTGCGGCGGTGATGGCGGCGCGGGCCGAGGGGGCCGAGGCACTGACGCTCGAGGTCTTGGTCGAGGTCGACACCGGCGCCGGGCGCTGCGGCGTGGCGCCGGGTGCCGAGGCGGTGACCCTCGCGCAGGCGATCCACGACGCGCCGGGGCTGCGGCTTGGCGGGATACAGGCCTATCACGGCAACGCCCAGCACATCTACGACCCGGCCGAGCGGGCGCGGGTGCTCGACGCCTCGATCCGGGCGGCGGCGGCGACGCGCGACGCGCTTCTGGCCGCGGGCCTGCCCTGCCCGCGGGTGACCGGCGCCGGCACCGGCAGCTTCGCGATCGAGGCCGCCTCGGGCGTCTATACCGAGATCCAGGCCGGCAGCTACGTGTTCATGGATGCCGATTACGCCCGCGTCGCCGATCCCGAGGGCGGCGTCACCGGCGGCTTCGAACAGGCGCTTTTCGTGCTGGCGACGGTGATGAGCACGCCGGTCCCCGGCCGGGCGGTCTGCGATGCCGGGCTGAAGGCGCTGGCGGTCGACTCGGGCCTGCCGCTGGTCGCCGCACCCGCCGGCGTCACCTACCGCGGCGCCTCGGACGAACATGGCACGCTCGACGATCCCGACGGCGTGCTTGCGCTTGGCGATCAGGTCCGTCTGATCCCGGGGCATTGCGACCCCACCTGCAACCTGCACGACTGGTACGTCTGCATCCGCCGCGGCAAGGTCGAGGCGCTCTGGCCCGTCACCGCGCGCGGCAAGCTGTTCTGATTTTGCCTGCCCCGGAGTCCCCCATGAAGACCCTCGCCCTTCTTGCCCTGCTGCTGCTTCCCGCCCCCCTCGCCGCGCACGAGATCACCGTGGGGTCGTTCGAGATCATCCACCCGATGATCCCGCTGCCGCCGAAGGGCGCGAAGTCCGCCGCGGGCTACATGGCCATCGCCAACGAGGGCGCCGAGGCCGACGTGCTGGTCGGGATCGAGACGCCGATCGCGAAGAAGGCCGAGGTCCACGCGACGCAGATGGACGGCACCATCGCGAAGATGGAGGCCGTGCCGCGGCTGGAGGTCCCGGCGGGCGAGACGGTGCTGCTGCAAACCGGCGAGATGCATGTGATGCTGATGGGCCTGACCGGGCCGCTGGCCGAGGGCGACATGATCCCCGCCACGCTGGTCTTCGAAAAGGCCGGCCGGGTCGCGATCGAATTCATGGTCGATCCCGCCGAGGGCGGCGGCATGGATCACATGGACCACATGACGCACGGCAACTGAGCATGGAGCCCCCGCGCCGCCTGACCGCCGGCGATGACATGGCCCCGGTGTTGGCGCTGATCCGCGCGGCCTTCTCCTATATGGACGGGCGGATAGACCCGCCATCATCGTTGCATCTGCTGACCGAGGCCACGCTCGCCGCAGAGGCCGCGCGGGCCGAGCTCTGGGTGATCGGCGACGCGCCGCTGGCCTGCGTGATCCTCACGCCGAAGCCCGGGCGGCTCTACATCGGCAAGCTCGCCGTGGCCGAGGCGGCGCGGGGCCGCGGGCTCGGCCGGGCGCTGGTCACGCTGGCCGAGGCGCGGGCGCGGGAGCTGTGTCTGCCGGCGCTGGAGCTGCAGACCCGGGTCGAACTGGTCGAGAACCACCGCACCTTCGCGGCGATGGGGTTCGAGCGCAGCGGTGCGACCAACCATCCGGGCCACGACCGGCCGACCTCGTTCACCTATCGCCGGGCGGTCGGTGCGGGCGGGACCTGACAGGCGCTTTGGCCGCCTCTTTCGCAGCCCGCCTTCCGCGAACCTCGGCCTCGCGCAGCCCCCCTCACGAGACAGGACGGCGGTCGCCGGACCTGTCGACAACGGCCTCGCCCCGCCAGCCGAGCCCGCAGGCAGGGTCGCGAACGCCCCGGTCCCGGGTCGGTGGGGATCTGCGGTTGAGGCGATGTGACCGCGCCCACGTCAGCGTCGGTCGGTAGCGCTGGCCGGTGGGGACGCGGGTTCCGTCCGGACCCGCGCAAGCGCGGAACGCGGGGGAGAGCACGCCCTCGCGGACGGGGCGTCCCTGCGGGCCGCGCACACCGCCCGAACGCAGGGGCGCGGCCCGCCCCTGCCCGGCGCGATCAGAGCGTCGTGGCCGCGTAGATCGGCGCGAGCGACCCGTTCCAGTCGCCGCGATACCGTGCAAGCCAGCGGTCGGCCGGGGTCTGGCCCGAGGCCGCGACCTCGCGGAAGATGTCGAGATGGCGCTCTTCGCCAAGGCCCCGGGCCTTCAGCCCCGCTTCGGCGATGTCGAGCACCCGTGCGGCCAGCGGCTGCAGCTGCACGCCGGAGGCCCCGCCCTGAATGCCCTCGACCGAGGCCGCGACGCGCAGGCCCTGCCGGGTCTCGTGGTCCCAGCCCTTCACCAGATCCCAGGCGGCGTCGAGCGCGCCCTGATCGTAGAGAAGTCCCACCCACAGCGCCGGCAGCGCGACGTTCTGTTCGAGCGAGCCGACATCGGCGCCGCGCATCTCGATGAACTTCTTCACCCGCGCCTCGGGGAAGACCGTGGTCATGTGGTCGGCCCAGTCCGAGAGCGTCGGCTTCTCGCCCGGCAGCGCCGGCAGCTCGCCCTTCAGGAAGTCGCGGAACGACTGGCCCAGCGCATTGATGTACTTGCCGTCGCGGTAGACGAAATACATCGGCACATCGAGCACCCAGTCCACATAGCGCTCATACCCCATGCCCTCTTCGAAGGCGAAGGGCAGCATGCCGGTGCGGGCGGCGTCGAGGTCGCGCCAGATCCGGCTGCGCCAGCTCTTGTGGTCGTTGGGCTTGCCCTCGAGGAAGGGCGAGTTCGCGCAGAGCGCCGTCGCCACCGGCTGCAGCGCCAGCGAGACGCGCAGCTTCTTCACCATGTCGGCTTCCGAGCCGAAGTCGAGGTTCACCTGCACCGTACAGGTGCGATACATCATCTGGGTGCCCAGCGTGCCGACGCGGCCCATGTAGTCGGTCATCAGCCGGTAGCGCCCCTTGGGCATCATCGGCATCTGCGCATGGGTCCATTCCGGCGCGGCGCCAAGGCCCATGAAGGCCACGCCCATGCCTTCGGTCACGGCGTGGACTTCGGCGAAATGGCTTTCCAGCTCGGCCCGGGTGCCGTTCAAGTCGACGAGCGGCGCGCCCGACAGCTCAAGCTGCCCGCCGGGTTCGAGGCTGACATTCGCGCCGTCCTTGGTCAGGCCGATGATCGCGTCCTGCTCGTAGATCGGCTCCCAGCCGAAACGGTGCTGGATCCCCTCGAGCACGGCACGGACCGAGGCCGGGCCGTCATAGGGCAGCGGGCTGTGGTCGGCGGTCAGGAAGCCGAACTTCTCGTGCTCGGTGCCGATGCGCCAGTCGGCCGCCGGCTTCTCGCCCTTGGCCATGTATTCGGCCAGCTGGCCGAAATGCTCGATCGGGCCGCCGCCGCTTTGTGGAATGGACATCGGTGGCCCTCGTTCGTCTTTTGCGTCGCCAGAGGTGGAGTGCCGGCGCGGGCAAGTCAAGGCTCGGTGAACGGTCTCGTTCGGATGGTGGAGGGCCGGCGCCACAGTGGCGGCGACAGCGTCGCTCCCTGCGGTGCGGCATGAAGCGCCGCGGCCAGCGCGGCCGGGTCGGCGCCGGGCAGGCTGGCCAGCGCGTCGTAAAGCCGTTCCGCCCCCTCGGCCAGCATCGGCACCAGCAGCGCCTGACCGTCGGATTGCCGCAGCCGCCAGAAGCGGCGCGGGCCAATATCCACGACGCGGATCTCGACCAGATCGGCCAGATCGACGAAGCCGCCGCCCTCGGGGCCGAAATAGCCGACGCGGCCCTCGTCGAGCTCGATCAGCCCCGGTGCCGCCCCGCCGGTGAAGCGCAGCCGGCGCAGGGCGGGCATCATCAGCGCGGCCCCGGCCAGCGCGGTGAGCCCCCCGAGGCCGAGGAAGACCGGCCCGCCGAGGCTGGCGATCCAGAGCCCCGCCAGCACCACGGCCCCTGCGGCGATCGGTTCGCGGTGGCGGCTGAGGGCTTCGCGGAGTTCGGGGCGGATCATGCGGCGATCCTGACCGGGCTTTCCAGCATCAGCAGGTGGTAGCCGCCGATGCGGGTGAAGCCGATCGCCTCGTAGGCGCGGGCGGCGGGCGGGTTCGCGGCGAAGAGGATCGCGGTGCGGGCGCCGATGCCGCGCGCCTCGGCCAGATGCGCGGCGACGGCGCGGCGGGCAAGGCCGCGACCGCGGCCCTGCGGCGGCGTCCAGACACCGCCGACCTGCACCATGTCGGGCAGGCAGGCGTTGAAACTGGTCATCGCGACCGGCCCCGCGCCCTCGTCCAGCACCCGCAGCCGGTCGGCGATGATCAAGGCGTCGAGCTGGGCCGCCGCCTCGGCCTCGGTCGGACGGCCGGGGGCGGCGCCCACCGCCTCGATCATGTAGGCGGCACGCCAGGCGTCGAGCAGCGGGCGGTCGGCAGGCCGGGGCGCGCGCAGGGTACCGGGACCCTCGGGCAGGATCAGCGCGTCGAGCGGCAGGCGATAGAGCGGCTCGGTCCGGTCGAGACTGGCGGGCGCGGCGTCGAGGCCCAGCGCCCGGCGCAGCAACGCGATCTGGACGACCTCGCCGTTCATGCCCTGCAGCTTCTCACCCGCCAGCGCCGCGGCGACTTGCGGGAAGTCGCCCGGCGCGAGGTCCGGCCACTGGATCATCGCGAGACCCGCGGTGTTCAGCGCGACGCAGCCGCGGATGCCCCCCGCGGCTTCGGCCAGCCAGAAGCGCGCGGCATGCCGTTCAGGCCCGCCGGTGGTTCCATGGGCGGCCAGCGACTGGCGCAGGAACATCGAGGTTTCCGGGTGGCGCGACAGGAAGGCCTCCAGCGCCGCCGCCTCGTCCGGCCGCGCCGGTCGCATCAGCGCCAGTCCCCGAGCGCCGCCTGCCACAGTGACAGCGCCGCCACCGCCGCCGTGTCGGCGCGCAGGATCCGCGGGCCCAGCGCCACCGGACGAACGAAGGGCAGGCCGCGCAGCTTCTCGCGCTCGGCGTCGGAAAAGCCGCCCTCGGGGCCGATCAGGATCGCCCAGGGGCCGGGCGTTTCGGCGGCCAGCGTCTCGACGGCACCGGCGAGCGATTCGTCGGCCCAGAGGATGCGCCGGGCCGGATCCCAGCCGGTCAGCAGCTTCGAGAGGTGATGCAGGTCGGTGACCTCGGGCACGAAGGTTCCGCCGCATTGTTCCGCGGCCTCGACGGCATGGGCCTGCAGCCGGTCCTGCCGGATCCGCTCGGCATTGGTGAAGTCGGTCTGCACGGGCAGGATGCGCGCGGCGCCCAGCTCTGCCGCCTTCTCGACGATGAAGTCGGTGCGCGCCTTCTTGATCGGCGCGAACATCAGCCACAGGTCCGGCGGCATCCGCTGCGGCGCGGTCTGTTCCTCGCAGGTCAGATCGCCCGCCTTCTTGCGCGCGCTGGTGACGCGCGCCCGCCATTCGCCGTCGCGACCGTTGAACAGCAGCACCGCCGCGCCCTCGGACTGGCGCATGACGCCGAAGAGGTAATGCGCCTGCGCCTCGGTCAGGGGAAGCGATTGCCCCTGCCCGAGCGGGTGGTCTACATGGAGCCTGATCTTCGCTTCTTTCATGTGAGGGACCCTATGACCCCGCCCGCCGAAACGCCAGAGACCGCCCGCCGCGGCATGGCCCGGATCGCGGGCGCCGTTGCGGATGCCGTCCGCGGCAACTGGGTCGACCACACCGCCCCGGCCTGGAGCCGCCCCTGGCTGCGGCTGAGCCGCGCCGACCGTCCGGCCGGCACATGGCTGCTGCTGATCCCCTGCTGGTGGGGCCTGCCGCTGGCGATGGCCGCGACCGAGCCGCGGCTGGCGGACCTGTGGTTCTATGTGGCGATGGCGATCGGCGCCTTCCTGATGCGCGGCGCGGGCTGCACCTGGAACGACATCACCGACCGCCATATCGACGGCTCGGTCGCGCGGACGCGGTCGCGGCCGATCCCCTCGGGGCAGGTCACCGCGAAGGGCGCGGCGGTCTGGATGGCGATCCAGGCGCTGGTGGCCTTCGGGATCCTCCTGACCTTCAACGGGCCGACGATCGCGCTGGGCGTGGCCTCGCTGCTGCCGGTCGCGGTCTATCCCTTCGCCAAGCGCTTCACCTGGTGGCCGCAGGTCTTCCTGGGCGTCGCCTTCAACTGGGGCGCGCTGGTGGGCTGGAGCGCGCATATGGGCGGGCTTGGCTGGCCCGCGGTGCTGCTGTGGCTGGCGGGGATCAGCTGGACGCTGTTCTACGACACGATCTACGCCCATCAGGACAAGGAGGACGACGCGCTGATCGGCGTGAAGTCCACCGCGCGGCTCTTCGCCGAGAAGACCCACCGCTGGCTGTCGCTGTTCATGGTGCTGACGGTGCTCTTGATGACCGCGGCGATCCTGGTGGCGCTGTTGCCGACGGCCGGGCCGGTGACGCTGGTGCTGGCGCTGATCGCGCCCTGGGCGATGGGCTGGCACATGGTCTGGCAGCTGACGCGGCTCGACATCGACGATCCCGAGCGCTGCCTCGCTCTCTTCCGTGTGAACCGCGACACGGGCCTGATCGCTGCGCTGTTTCTTGCCGCTGCCGCGCTGGTCTGATTGACTCGCCGCGCCCCGCTCGCCACGACAGGGGCCGATCCGGACAAGAAGGCCAGAACATGCGTTTCGACCCGAAGACCCTTGGCATCCACTGGGTGGGCGGCGCCGCCTTCGTCGCCGCTGCGGGTCTGTCCGTCGTCACCGCAAGCTGGGCCGCCGGCGCGATCGAGGATTTGTCCGCCGCGGCCGTGCGTTCCGCGCTGGCGGACGAGGGCTACACCTGGGCGCAGGTTCAGGCCGACGGCCTGAGCGTGATCCTGACCGGCGAGGCCCCGAGCGAGGCGATGCGCTTCCGCGCGCTGGGCGCCGCGGGCAGCGTGGTGGACGCGAGCCGGGTGGTCGATTCGATGTCGGTCCCCGACCCGGCCGCGGTCGCCGCGCCCGATTTCTCGGTCGAGATCCTGCGCAATGACGAGGGCGTCTCGCTGATCGGCCTGGTGCCAGTGGAATCGGGACGCGACGCGATCCTGGAACAGGTGCGCAAGCGCGCCGACGGCGCCTCGGTCACCGACATGCTGGAAGCCAGCGACCACCCCGCGCCGAAGGACTGGCAGGCGGCGGTCGATTTCGGGGTGCAGGCGCTGGGAATGCTGCCGCGCTCGAAACTGTCGATCTCGCCCGGCCATGTGCAGGTGACGGCGATCACCGACTCGATCGACGAGAAGCAGACGCTGGAACGGCGCCTGCAATCGGCCGCGCCGAAAGGGGTCGCGCTGACGCTCGACATCTCGGCGCCGCGCCCGGTGATCACGCCCTTCACGCTGCGCTTCATCATCGACGGCTCGGGCCCGCATTTCGATGCCTGCTCGGCCGACACGACCCGCGCCCGCGACCGCATCCTCGCCGCCGGCCGCGGGGCCGGCGCGCCCGAGGACAGCGACTGCACCATCGGCATGGGCACGCCCTCGCCCGCCTGGTCCGAGGCCGCCGGCAAGTCGATCAAGGCGCTGGCCGAGCTTGGCGCGGGATCGGTCACGCTGTCGGATGCCGATGTCTCGCTGATCGCGGCCGACAGCGTGGCACAGGCCGATTTCGACCGGGTGGCCGGAGAGCTGGACACTGCCCTGCCCGAGGTCTTCTCGCTGACCGCGGTGCTGACGCCGAAACCCGCGGCACAAAGCGGCGAGCAGGGCCCGCCGCAGGTCAGCGCCGCGCTGTCCGAGGATGGCAAGCTGCAGATCCGCGGCCGCCTGCCCGACGAGCTGACGCGCAATGCCGTCGAAAGCTATGCCCATGCGCATTTCGGCAGCGGCAACGTCTATGTCGCGACCCGGCTCGATGCCGGGGTGCCGGCGGGCTGGCCGGTGCGGGTTCTGGCCGGGCTCGAGGCGCTGGACAAGGTGCATGACGGGCGGATGCTGGTGCAGCCCGACCTCGTGCGGATCGAGGGGCGCACCGGCAGCCGCGAGACCTCGTCGCAGATCGCGCAGCTTCTGTCGCAGCGGCTGGGCGAGGGTCAGGAATTCGAGATCCGCGTGACCTATGACCGCAAGCTGGATGCCTCGCTGGCGCTGCCCTCGGCCCAGCAATGCGTCGAGCGGCTGGCGCAGGCGCAGGAGGCCGAGAAGATCAGCTTCGAGCCGGGCTCGGCACGGCTTGCCTCGGGCTCGCGCGAGGTGATGGACCGGCTCGGCGACATCCTGCGCCAGTGCGGCGACTACCAGTTCGAGGTCGCGGGCCATACCGACAGCCAGGGCGGCGACGCGATGAACCTCGCGCTCAGCGAGGACCGCGCCGAGGCGGTGGTCGAGGGGCTGATGACCCGCCGCGTGCTGACCGCGAACCTGCATCCAACCGGCTATGGCGAGACGAAGCCGATCGCCGACAACGGCAGCGAGGACGGGCGCGAGCAGAACCGCCGGATCGAGTTCACCCTGCTGACCGAGGCGCCCGCCGCGGCGACCACGGACGGTGACGCGGCGGCGGCGGCCGACGGTGATGCCGCGGGGGCCGCGGATGCCGATGCCGGCGTCACCGCGCAGGCGCCGGGCAACGACACCCGCCGCCCGCGGATGCGCCCCGGCGAGCGCGCCGGGGCCAGCGCCGAAGAGGTCGCACCCTCGGCAGAGGCCGAGGTGGCGGATGCGGTCGACGACGCCACCGGCGCGACGGATGAAGGGTCCGGCGACGAGATGAGCCCCGAGGATCAGGGGTCGGGGGACGAAACGTCCGGCGATTTCGGATCAGGGGACGAGATGGACCCCGAGGACGGGTCCGGCGACTTCGGATCGGGCGACGAACCAGGGTCCGGCGACGAGATGGGCCCTGAAGGAGGGGCCGACGGCGACGCGACGGAGCCGGCCACGACCGGTGAGGCCGCGGAGGGCGCAGCGGACGGCATGCCGGACAGCACCGCGCAGGATCCCGCGGCCACCGCTCAGGACGCCACCGCTCAGAATGACGCTGGCCAGCCGGCAGAGGCGCAACCCGCCGCCGCCGGCAGCACGCCGCTTGAGACCGCAGCGGCACAGCCCGAGGGCGTGGCCCCGGCCGGCAGCCCGCCCGCGCTGGTCACCGCCCCCGACGCGCAGGACACCGCCGCCACCGACGAGCCCGAGGTGGTGATCGAGGTGCAGACCCCCGGGCGCGACACGGTGAAACCGCCGGTCCGTCCCGCGGCGATCGAGGCCCGCGCCGCGCGCCGCTAGGCGGCGGGAGCGACGGGCGCGGCGTCGGGCACGGCGACGGGCGGGCATGGCGGGCGGGCATGGCAAGCGCGGGCGGCTCTGGTCCCGCGCGCGCTGGGGGGGCTATTCAGGGCGCAAGGCAGGCACGGGACAGGACATGAACAGAACCGAATTCATCGTCGCCACGGCGATCATCCTCTTTGTCGCCTTCGCGCTCGGCTGGTTCGCGTCCTGGATCCTGCACCGGCTGACCCGCGTCACGCAGGCGGACATGGGCGAGCTGGACAAGATGGCGCAGGCCCTGCACGAGGCCGAGCAGGGCCGCGATCAGGCGCTGAGCTGGTCGGAGACGCGCGAGCGCGAGCTGATGAGCCAGCTGAGCCAGACCGAGGCCGAGCTGCGCGCCGCGATGGAAGGCCTGCGCGACGCCCGGCAGGAGGCCGAGGAAATGCGCGCCCATATCGAGAAGCTGCGCCGCGACTGAGTGATGCGGCGCCTGGGGCCGCGCGGGCGGATCGGGCCTTCGGGCCTGATCGCGGCGAGGGCCCCCTGCCGTTCCCCCACAGAAAGACAGGGCCGTGCGCACCCGGCCCCTCAGGCGCGAGAGACCCGACGCGCGCCACGGGCAGGGGCGCATCGAACGGGTGTCGAAGCGGATGCGGCCCGGACAGGTTGCGGCGGATCGGGTGGCGGGCTCCAGCGAGCGCGACCCGGGGCGCGGCTCACCAGCGGTCCAGCGCCGCCTCGTCATCGTCCTTGGCCGCGACCCAGCCCGCGCCCTCTGCGCCATGTTCCTTCTTCCAGAACGGCGCGCGGGATTTCAGGTAGTCCATCAGGAACTCGGCCGCCTCGAAGGCCGCGACGCGGTGACGCGCGGCGGTGGCGACCATCATGATCGCCTCGCCGGGCAGCAGGGTGCCGTGACGGTGGATGACCAGCGCATCGGCAAGCTGCCAGCGGTCCGTCGCCTGCGCGACGATCGCCGCGATCGCCTTTTCGGTCATGCCGGGATAGTGCTCGATCTCCATCCGGGTCAGGGTGCCGCTGTCGTCGCGCACCACGCCCAGGAAGCTGACCACCGCGCCCACGTCGCGCCGCCCGATGCCGAAGCCCGTCACCTCTGCCCCATGGTCGAAGGGCTCTGCCTGGACGCGAACGCGAGCGTCCGGGTCGCGAGGGGCCGCGGTCGGCAGATCTGCGGTGGGCGGCTTCGCGGCCATGAGATCAGCCCCCGGTCATCGGCGGGAAGAAGGCGACCTCTCGCACGCCGGCCAGCGGGGCCGAGAAGTCGGACAGCTCCTGGTCGAGCGCCACCCGCAGGGTGGTGAGGTCCGAGAAGGCCAGGGCGTAGCGCTCCTCGCGGCCGCGCAGTTCCTCGACCAGCTCGGCGACGGTGCCGGCCCCGCTCTCCACCCGCTCGCGCGGCAGCCCGATGCGTTCGCGCACCCAGGCGAAGTAGAGGATGTCGAGGGCCATGCGGCCTCCTTACTTGGGGTCCTTCAGGAACGGCAGGGCCTTGCGGAAGTAGTCCCAGCCGGTGACGAACGTAAGGGCCGCGGCGACCCAGATCAACGCCAGCCCGAGAACGGTCGCCACCGCCGCCGCCCCGCCCGCAAGGCGCACGACGCCGCCGGCCTCGGGCCCGCGGCCATGTTCGACGAAGTCGAGCCCGGTGCCGAGGAACAGCACCCCGATCGCCACCATCTGCGCGGTGGTCTTCCACTTGGCGAGCTTGGTGACCTGCAGGCGGTTCGAATCGGGTCCGAGGAACTCGCGCAGGCCCGAGACGAAGACCTCGCGGAACAGGATCACCGTCGCGGGCAGGATCAGCCAGGGGTTCATGCCGGAATAGCCGGTGATGACCACAAGCGCGATGGTGACCATCGCCTTGTCGGCGATCGGGTCGAGCATGGCGCCGAAGCGGCTCTGCTGGTTCCAGAGCCGGGCGAGATAGCCGTCGAACCAGTCGGTGATCGAGGCGCCGATGAACAGCGACAGCGCCGCCCAGTCGGCCCAGGGCCGGTGGAAATAGAGGAACATCACCGGGACGCCAGGCGCCGCGATAAGTCGCAACACGGTCAGGAGGTTCGGGATGTTCCACTTCATGGGGCGATGCGTAGCGCATTCCCGCGCGCGAGGGAAGCAGCCGCCGGTGCCCGCGGCACCGCGCCGCCCCGCGCTTGCGCGAGGGCGGGATTTCTGGTCAACAGTCGCTGCGGCCCCGTGGCTCAACTGGATAGAGCAGCCCCCTCCTAAGGGGCAGGTTACAGGTTCAAGTCCTGTCGGGGTCACCATCCACACCGCTTCTGCAGAGAAGGCATATGAGTGCACGTTTCGGCACTTTTTATGCACACCCCTGTCAAGAATAATTTCACGCAAGCACCGGCGCTCGCCCGTAAAGGACTGTTTTCGAGGACAACAAATCACTTCAATCGCGACGGCCTGCGTCTGCAGTCGCTATCTGGCGTTACTCGACGCGACGAACCGCACCGCGCTCAGCCAAGATCTTTTCAAAGACGGGACGCGGGTAGACGCCGTCCAGCACCACGCCGCCGATGCTGGCCGGCTCTACATTGGCTGCCGCCACCCATGCCCGTGAAGAGAGTGTCTCGATGCCGAACTCCGTTGCCACCATGCCGAACGTCAGGAATCGCTGTCGGAACGCGGCAAGGCTCTCGGGAGCGACCTGCCACTGGCTCCGCTGAGTTCGGGGGTTCAGAACCATGCTCACCTCGAGCACACCCGTCTCGACGAGGCGCATCACGCGTGCGGCATCACGCCAGCCAATCTCTCGTCCGAACGCGGAAAGCGACGCACCCTCAAGATGCGCTGGTCTGTCCGAGGCCTTCCTGTCTTCGGCTTCGACGTGCCTGCGAAGCTCTGCCAGTTCGACGCGGAAGCTCGAGTATCTGCCCTCACCGTCGGCCCAGGTGACACGAACGTGTCCGTCGAGCACGGCCGCGATGACGCGCCCCACGGAAATGCCCGCTCGCGTTTGCGCACGATGGATAGGCACCCAAGTCTCCCCTGCCGCAGACGCCGGCGACACCAGGCGCCCGCTCAGCTTCGCAAGGAACCGCTCCGCATCCGCTGGATGCCAGCGGATGCGAGAGTTCTCGACAAAGGTCCGGGGAACGAGGACGCCGTCGCATTCCAGTGCCCTCATCTCGACCGCGGTAGCTCCGAGCGCGTTTCTCATCGCCTTGTCGTCGACGAGTTGCGCGATGTCGGCGAGCAACCTCGCGTAGCGCGGCGCATCGAAGGTGGCCCGCGCGTCCGGCCGCGGGTCTTCCGCGCTCAGTGCCCCGCCCTCGACGAGAAGCGGGCGAAGCCTGTTCTCGCTAACACCTGACGCCGCTGCTGCAGTCACGACGGAATGCAACCGGCGTTCGGCGAGCGGCCGCCCAAGCACCAGCTCACCGGCGCCGATCGGGGAGATTTCAAACATCGCCTCGCGCACGAGGTCGCGGAAGACGTCGACTTCCGCATGGTCGCGCCAGTGGACATCGAGATACGAGAACAGCCGGACGAATCTCCTCTTGATCGGGTCGCCGACCTCTTTCCACGCGGTCGCTGTCTCCAGAAACAGCCGCCTGACCGCCTCGCGCCCCTTCGCAGCAACGTCGTAGCCTGCGGCGCATGTGAGATGCCTGCGCTTGATGGGATCTTCCCATGCGGTGGTCGGCGCTACGAGACCGTCACCCAACGCGTCGCAGAAACGGGCGACCCAAGAGGTCCCGATCGGTGCGAGCCAGCCTTCGTCTGCTCTCCCTTCGAGCCGTGCGTCGATCCAGAGGTCGAAGGCTGAAAGTTCGACCTCTTCACCATCGAGCCCACCCGTCAGTATTTCCGGGAGGCGTTCGGCAAGGCGGGCCTGCATGTCCAGGCGCCGACTCCGCTCCTGTTCCTCCCAGAGCGGCACGAGCAGCCGCGCGTGGCGATTGCAGGCAGACACTTCGAGAAGTTGCCAGTGCCCACGCATTGCCATCGCGGTCAGCGGCGCGAACGGTCGCGCGTTCGCATCCTCGCGCAAGCAGGCTGGACAGCCGCGGACCACGGGGCTGCGCAGCGACCTCGAGATGACGCTTTCACCTCGAAACATCGTCCTTACGCCGGCGTCGAAGACCCCTGTCCATGACAGAACTTCATTGCAGGAAGTGTCCGAAAGCCGCGCCCAACTCTTGAGTTCCTCGATCGCCCGCGGCTCGCCATTGAGGAGCCGCTTGTAGGAACCTGCAAGATCCTGCGCGAAGGCCTGCGTTTCGACATTCTTCTCCGCTGCGAGGCGAGACAGGAAGGATGGCAGAGTTTCACGGTCGGCGGGCATCATGGCAGGCGAGGTCCTTTTCCCCCTTATGGGCGATGGGGTTAGGACTTTACAGGACGTTTCCACCCCGCTTGACCTCCCATCAAGTCCTAGGGTGCGGCATCTAGCCTGCAACGTCGATTGTGCGCATGGAGCGGACGCATGCCCTCTGGCAAGCCCGCCCTCTGCACTTAGTAGTTTCGGCCCAAACCTGACGTTCGAAGCTGAGACTGTCGCCGCGCTGCGGCGCAGCCGAACCGGTCATTTAGGAGACGCGCAGCATTTGCACGATTGGATGGCTATTGCGCGGTCCTTCCGGACCTTCGCTGCACGCGCTCGATTTCTGCTACCTGCCCTTGGTGAGGCGCCCGTAGGAGGTCAAACAGCGGCCATGCGCTGCGTCGGAGATATCTGTAGGGATCGGCGCTACATCATAGGTTTTAGGGCCAACTTGATCTCCCTCGACTTGAAGAACTTGACAGGAACGCGACTGTATGACCAGCAGTTGGAAGCATGCGTTGACTACACCTTCGGATTCCAGAAGAACTGGGCTCCTGGAAGCTACCCAAAGGATGTTCTGTGAGTGGCGATGAAAAAGTAGGTTTAATGGAGGCTCGCGCGGCTCTTCAGGCGGAATGTTTGAGAGTTTTTCCTGTTGTTCGGAAGCAAGTAGACGCACACCGCAACACATTTATTTGGCAAATGGACAAGGGGTTAGAAAGCAGCGTATTCGGCACTCCGGTTGACCAGGCTCACAATGCAAATTTAACCACCGATCAAGTTAGGCGGATTGCCCGAGAGAATGGCAAGATATACAGCCAAGCGTGCATGGCAATCACACCAAAAGTCCTGGCTCTCTCCTCAAGCATTGAGAGCCTTTCTTATGGCACGCTTTCGCTTCATGAAGAGCTCAACTGCTTTCGCTCTATCGTTGAGAGACTTGCAGTCCTGGAAGCATCTCTTAGAAAGATTGCGCACAAGACCAGCCTACCGGAAATAAAATCATTTGGTGACTTGCTTGAGGTGCGAGAGTCTATATGGCCGTTAATTGGAACAAGGTTCAGCTGGTCGGATCTTCAGGTCGTCGACTTTCCGGAAATGCCCTCTAAGACAGATTACCTTCATGATGCCGCCGAAACTCGGGTGGATCTTTCAGCGAGAAATATCCTCAATCAGATCGATAGACTTCAGAAAGAGGAAAGTTACAAGGGGATACGTCCATTCTACAATTTCTGCTGCGAGTTTGTTCACCCAAATATCGGTGACAACTTGGCGACCACCAGGAAAAAACGCATAGTAAGAACGCAGGGCGGTCAACTTGCCTACATGACGGAATACAATGCAAACCCATTGGTAGCATCAAGCGACGACAGCGACTTCTTCATTCTGTTCTCAAAGGCTTACGCCTTCGGAACAATGCTGGCACGAGAGGCTGAAAGGGTAACGCTGCAATATGGGATTCTATTGAACAAGATAGAACGCGTTAACCAAAAATGCGCACACAAGGTGGTGAAAAGACAAAAAGTTTGCTTCTCGAGGGATGACTTTTGCCCGTGTGGCTCAGGGAAAAGCATACGCGTATGTGCGTTCCGATGAGAATGATACTGAGAAAACAAGCCCAGAATTGGATGTGCCATGCAGGAAGGGCGGGCTGCCTTACTTAGACCTTGCGCCCCATTCACCGGGCCATGTTGGCAAACTTCGCGTTGCTGACCGGAACGCGGCAAGACGCCTGGTGTCGAGAGCAGCCCTTCGCGAACGTTCATGCCATATGCAGCAGACAACCGCTTCCGATCCAGGGTGGCATGTTGTGTTATTCTGGCGGTTTACTTATTTACAAGTTGCGCACATCTTCTTGTAGTGGTCTTTGCCAACTTCCTTGATGAAGTTAATGCCTGCTTCGGCCGCACGGATTGCTTCTTCCAGCGTGAGGTCTGGAAGGGTGCCAAGGCCGTCGATTTTACCGTGTGATTCAATTTGCACCAGCCGCTCAAGGGCACGAACATCGAGCTTGTCCTTCACGGTATTGTGGTGGTCCCCGAGCGCGCCCGCAAAATTCGGCTGCCCAGGCGAACAGAAGGTTGCGAACATCTCCAACAGCTTACGCGTCGCGTTAGGAAGTAAGAATACATAGTCTGTTGTCTTGTTTTGAGCCGCGTCCTGAACCATACGGAAAAGGTAGTGATACTCGCTATCATAGGACACCAACAGCGGATGCATGTTGGTGAGACAAGTCACCCGTTCATCTCCATCCCCAGAGTTTCGACAATCGAGAGACAAGAGCGCGGTCACTGTCCTCGTATCATCCCGCTTTTGAAGGTTTTGGAACTCTCGCTTCACCATATTCATGAAGCTCGTGTTGTGCGTGAGGACAATGACCTGAGCGCACTTCTTGGTCATGCGCGTCATTAGGCTGTAGGCATAGGTTCGAGCGGCGGTATCGAGGCTCGAAATCGGGTCGTCAATGACCAGCACAAGGTCTTCGACCTTGCGCCCCTCAGCGGCCAGTTGCGTCAGGAAGTAGCAAAAAGAAACCGCTGTCCGTTCTCCTTCACTGAGCTCCGTTGCAGGTTTCCCGCTCGGCCGAAGGATGCTGTAGCCACCGGCTTCGGCAACAAGACGAAGCTCTTTGTGCCCCAGGTAGGCCCAAATAAGTTCATTCATCTTGTCCGCGCCAACACCGTGGTCTTGTAGGTCGCTTCGAAGTTCTAACTGTCGGTCGACCAGACCCTTCTCGTCCGTTTGCGCTGTCACAAGCTCCGTTTCTGCATCCTGCACAGCCTTTTGAAGGCTGCCCCAATCACCTTGGTTGGTCGCCAAAACATGTGCTTCGATTTTCGTGAAGGCCTCCTTTTGCATTGCGGCAAAACTCGTGAAGGCTTCGTTGTGTTTATTCACAGCAGAAGTCAGGGCGGTCTCTATTTTCCCATACTCTGCGAGCCACCTTTCAAGGCCGAAATCGGCCAGCTCCGCGGTGGCCTCGACTTCTTTTATCGGGTTTGCTGCCTTTACCTCGAGACCCTTGAGAAGCTCCCCGACACACACGCCAAGCTGCTTGATAGCGGTTTCGAAAAGCATTCGGTTCTGGGCGAATGCTTCCCGTTCTTCGGCGGTAACCTCAGATTCCTTGGGGACAGACCGGTAGAGCTCCCTAAGAGCTTGCTGGTGTTCATGCCCGTGCTTCACGGCGTCTTCCAGAGCGCGGAGCGCCTCAGTCCACGATCTGTCGAACATGACCCGAAGCTGTGCTCGGCGCTCTTCAGAGAATGAGTTTCCGCAAAGCAAGCAGTCGGCCACACTATGTTCGTCGTGATAATGGAGCCCGTCCTCGATCCAGCGAAGAGCATCCGAGTGGCCTTCGAACTCCTTTGAAGCGATGCCGGACACGCTCTGAGTCAGCAGGGCTTGACCAACCTTGAACCAACCAATCAGACCGGCCGGAAGGCTTGCGGAGAACGAAAGTGTCGGCAGGGGTTCCCGCTGAGCAAGTATTCCTTGGTTCTTCTTGAGGTCTGCTTCGGACAGCTTCTTCTCTGCGCCGAAGGATGCTTTCGAGTAATGTCCTTGAATCTTTCGAGCGTCGTAGGACTGCGTGTAGGTGCTCGATGAAGCGACTTCTCGGACGCTGCGAGCCACTCGCGTTTTGAAGTCCGACAAGTCCTTATCAGCCTTGGCCTTTGCTTTCTCTTTGGTGTCGGTCTGTTGCTTTGCTGAAGATAATTTAGGAGCTATCTCGTCAAATTCTTTTCGAGCATCGACCTTCTTTTCACTCAGATACGCAATCCCCTTTGTGCTGCTGGCATCCCACTCAAAGTTTCTGGACACGAAGTCTGTATTGAAAACCAGCAAGTTATTCCCGAAGGGTTTAGATGTCAGATCCTGCGTGACAGTAGTGCCGTTTGAAGATTCTATTTTGAAATTAGTTTCTGCGGGCAATCGCTCCTCAAGGCTTCCTCGCTCAATCGAAGAAAACACTCGCGAAAGAGTTGTTTTTCCCGACCCATTGAACCCATAAATTAAGGTGCGAGGCATGATTTTAATATCTTCAGGGGCGGAAAAATCTTTCCACACTCCTGCGTTCTTCAGTTCGGCAACTCTGTTAATGATCAAGTCGATATGCTCTACTCGAAAGGACTTGTGGCGATGAGCGGCTGTCAGGCTAAATATGCAGCCGCCTTTGCCATGGTGCAACTGAAAGCTTCAGATCGCTCCCGTATGGTCGTTAAGCACCGTGTTTTGGGATGCTTGGTTAGGGTAGACGGCTCAGCCCCCTCCAACTAAACCCACCAGGTCAGTTCTGGGCGGAGCCGCCATTGGCGTCAGCCGCAGCGAATGACGGCTTGCTGCCCTTGTCGGCTGCGCCCGGCGCGTCGCTGCGGAAAAACGCAACCGCCAACTCAGCGCTGGCATCGTCCTCCGCGCCGATCTTGGTGCCACTCGCTTCATGGCCGCGGCAGCCACGCCGCGGCGGGCTCAAGCCCTTATGCCATCTGAGGCAAGCATTCTGTGAAGAGCACTCTCCCGCGGGTGCGCGCTGGTCGATGAGGCCCGCTCCGGCTCCGATGACATCGGCGCGGGCGCATCACCCGCGTCGCCATCGCTCTCGCGTCGACCTAGTCGGCCGTCAGTCGCGAAATCAGTTCGAGGGTGGCGCGCACGCGGGCTTCGTTCGGAAAGTTGCGATTGGCCAGCACGACCACGCCCAAGTCCTCGCTCGGCACCATGGCGACATAGGCCCCGAAGCCGTTCGTGGATCCGGTCTTGTTCAGGAACACCTCTCCACCCGCGGGCTGATCGGAAGCCTCCATCGGCTGCGGCTTCAGGATGAAATCATAGCCGTTCCCCGCAACCAGGCGCTCGGGATCGGCAGGCCAAGGATAGGCTTCCCAGATCATGCCTTGGGTGAAAAGCCGCGTCTGGAACTGCGGCTCTTGCGTCCGCGACACGGCCTTTGCGACATCGGGGGCGACCGGGGCTTCCCCGTGCTCGACATCGAGCAGCGTCAGCATGTCACGCGCCGTCGACTTCACGCCATAGGCCTCGTCGTCGAGCACGCCCGGCGTGACCCGGATCGGCGCATCGGTCTTGCGATCATAGCCGTAGGCGTAGCGCTCGATCGCTGCGGGCGGAACCTCGACCCAGCTGTCCTTCAGGCCGAGCGCCGGAAAAAGAACCCGTTCTGCCGCATCAGCGTAGCTCATGCCCATGGCCCCGGCGGTGACATGGCCCAGAAGACCGATGCTGATATTGGAGTAGCTGCGCGCCCCGGGCTCGGGCGGCGTCCATGTCTGCAGCCAGTCGACGAGCTGATCGACAGTCTTCGCATCGTCCGGCACCTGAAGCGGCAGACCGCCCGAATGATGCGTCGCCAGATCCAGCAGGCTCATCTCGCCTGCAGGCACACCCTGCAGACGGGGCAGCCAGGTCGAGACGGGGGCGCCGAGCGAGAGTTCTCCGCGGTCCTCCGCCAGTGCCGCGAGCGTCACGTTGAAGATCTTGCTGATCGATCCGAGCTCGAAGATCGTGTCCGGCGTGACCGGACGGGCGTCTTCGCGCGACGCGAGGCCTGTCGCGTAGAAGCGGTGCTCGCCACCTTGAGTAACGCCGACGACCAGCCCGGGGATGTCGTGGTCCGCGATGGCCTGGCCGAAGGCTGCCGCCGCATCGGCTTCGAACCGATCCTGGGCGTCCTCGGCGAACGCAGGCGAGACTGGGGCTGCGAGCAATGGGATCAAGAAAGGAAGTGCGCGGGTCATGTCTGGTCCTTCGTGGCGTTTGGCTGTGACCTATCCGGTGGTGCCGGCACAGGGCAGACGACAAAGGATTGGACTTCGCATAAGCTCAGCTCATGCCTGATCGCCCCGACATCCCGCTGAATGCGCTCCGCACGTTCGAGGTCGCGGCCCGTCAGGGCAGCTTCACCCGCGCCGCGATCGAGCTGCGCGTGACCCAGGCCGCGGTCAGTCACCAGATCGCGCGGCTCGAGGGCCTCCTGGGCCTCGCGCTCTTCCACCGCACTCCGGCCGGTCTCGTGCTCACCGATGCCGGGCAGTCGCTGTTCCCGGTGCTGGAGCGCGGGCTGGACGACATCGCACGGATGATCGAGCGCATCTCGGGCGGGCAGCCGACCGAGGTGGTGAACCTCGGCACCGTGACGACCTTCGCCACCGGCTGGCTCATCCCGCGGCTCGAGACCTTCGAGCGGGCGCATCCGGGCGTCACGGTCCGGCTTTCGACCAACAACAACCGGGTGGAGATCGCACGCGAAGGGCTCGATGCCGCCATCCGCTTCGGCTCCGGACACTGGCCGGGTCTCGAAGCCCATCACATCATGGACGCGCCGATGGCGCCGCTCTGCGCGCCGGGGCTCGAGCTGCGCCGCCCGGGCGACCTGCGCCGGCACCGGCTGCTGCGCAGCTACCGGGCCGAGGAATGGCCGGCCTGGTTCCGCGCCGCGGGCGAGAGCTGTCCGCCGCTCGCCGGTCCGGTGCTGGACAGCTCGAACGGTCTCGCGGAACTGGCAGCAGAGGGGTTCGGCATCGCGCTGCTGCCGCTGCCGATGTTCGACCGCCAGATCCGCGCGGGGAGGTTGAGACGTCCGTTCGAGCCGGTGGTCACGCTGGGAAGCTACTGGCTGACCGTGCCGAAGGATCGCCGAATGACGGAGCCGACCTGCCGGCTACTGGACTGGATGCGGGAGACGGATCTCGCAAACTAGCCGCAGCGCCTGCCCCTGCCTTCAGGGCAATCGCGTCGGCGTCACCGCCCCTCGGCCTGGTCAGGCGCCGAATGCTTCTCCCGCGGCACGAAGCCGACCACGAAGCCGAAGGGTTTGCAGATCTTCTCGAGGGTCTCGAGCGTCGGATTGGCCCTGCCCCGCTCGAGCGCGATCAGCTGGATCCTCGTCAGGCCGAAGCGGTCGGCGAACTCCGCTTGGGTCAGGCCCAGGCAATTACGCATCTGCCGAATGGCCTGCGGCAACCTCAGCTGCGCGCGGCGGGCGAGGTCGGCGACCTCCAGGCGAAGCGCTAGCTTCTCTTCGCGGCTCAACTGTCGCTTTCTCGGCATCTTTTCTCGTCCGTTGTGCGGATCCCGGATCCCGGGCTGAGGGCGTCGAACACGAGAGCGCGCACCGCTCTCTCCCCACGGCAGCGATATGCGAAATGTATCGCCTCAAGGATACATGACATGCCGAACCGGCTCGATTGAGTATCTCTATGAAGATACGTTTGGCAGGTCTCGTGGTGACGAACGCCATGAACGCAGGGAGACACGTTGGCCTTGCGGATGGCGGCACCAGCGGGATGATCAAGATGTCTTCCCCTCTGCGGCGAGCTGACGGAATCGCGCCGCATGCTCCGCCAGGATTGCCTCCAGAACTTCGGGATCCGTGACCGGCCTGTATCCGGGACAGTCGAAGCGGCGGATACCGGCCCCAGCCTCGGCCGGCGTTGGCTCGCGATCGAAGACATGGGTTCCTGCGCTCGCGAGCGGAGGGTCCAGCAAGTAGAACCGGCCGAGGGTCCTTGCCCAACCCGCGTCGCGATCGAGCGCGATCAGCCACGAGGTGCGGACGCAGGCTACCCAGAAGTCCGGGTGGCCCGTCGCGTAGCCGTGCAGGGTCGGTCCCCCTTTCGGCGTTACGAGTGGCACCCACAAGTGCATCATGGGTGCGTCTGCGAGATCTGACGGGCTTGGCCCGGCCTCGGCCGCGGACAGGGCGCTCAGGGCGCGTTGGACGAACTGATGATCAGGGGTGGACATGGCCTCTCTCGCTTCACGGTAAGGGGGCGTCGACTACAGGCGAGCCGCTTTGAGCTGGTCAGCGAGCCGATCGAGGGTCGAGATTGTCCCGGCCACTTCCCTCCGGGCACGCCGGAGGTGGAGCGCCGCCATTCCGAAGCGGCGCGCGCCATCGACATCGGAGCGGAGGCTGTCGCCCACCATCAGCACTTCGCTGGGCGCCACGTCGAGTTTGGCGCAGACGCTCGCGAACATGACCGGCTGCGGCTTCACGGCCTGAAGGTCGCAAGAGAAGATCTCGGCGTCGAAGCGCTGGCCGAAGACCTCGCGAAGCGGCTCGACGTAGGGCCTTGCGAGATTGCTGATCAGGGCAAGGCGGTAGCCCGCTTCCCGGAGCTGATCGATCACTCGGAGGGTGTCGTCGAAGATGCGGATCGAGCCGAGTTCGGCCTGAAGGTCTTCTTCCCATTCCGGGTCCCAATGAGCGCCGCACTCCTCGGCGAACGCGCGGATGGTTCCCGCGGCGAGGCGCGGGTCGCGCCTGCGTGCCGCCTGACGGATGATCTTCATCCACGGCCCCCGAGGCTCGTCGATCCTCACCAGAGTGCCGAAGGCGTCGAAGGCCACGACGCGGACGTCCGCAAGCACCTCCCGAGACAGCGGCAGGAGACCTGGCTGCGGTGCCCGGGCAATGAAGCGATCGGCAGCCTCGATATCCGGTTCCGGGTCCCGCATCCGACGGATCGAGAGGAAGCAGCCGGCGCTGACCGCAACCCCGAAGACCAGGGCACCGGTCGAGAGGGCAATTTCGAGAGGGTTCACGCTTCACCCCCTCAGTGCAGAAGCGGCCGCGCGGCCATCATGACCGCATTGTCCAGGAGGCGCAGCGCGGTCCGCAGGTTGGGTTGTCTCTCCTTCCCGAAGCAACGGGTCATGGCTTCGATGCTCAGTTCAATCATGTCGTTCGTAAGTCCGCGCTTGCGCCCCACACGGCGCGTGAAGGCCGCGATCTGATCGATGGACGGTGGCGGCAGCTCGATGATCCGGCAGCGCGACAGGAACGGCGCGCTCAGCCCCTGCAGGCCGTTGGCGGTCATCACCCAGTTGATCCAACTCATGTCCATCGGCAGTCGGACATAGGGGCAGCTCCACCGCGCCGAGGTCGCGGGTTCGAGGAGCGGCAGCATCCCGTCGGTCAGATTGAATGTGCCCCCGGAGGTGCCCCGGGCGGGCACGGCCTTCTCGATTTCGTCGACGACCAGAAGGACGTTGCCCACCTGTTCGCGAAGGATCAGCTCCACGGGCCGACCGGGTCCGGCATTGCCCCAGCCTCGCTGACAGCCGGCCACCGAGAACGAGGCGTTCTCGCCCGCGGCATCGATCTCCGTGCTCGGCACACCGATCAACGTCGCCAGCCGTCGCGCCCAGTGCGACTTGCCGATGCCCGGCGCGCCGACCAGAAGGACCGGCGGCAGGCGCAGGCCGGGTTCTCCGCTGCGCCAGGACTGGCGCATCGCATGCCAGACGAGCTCGTTGCAGGGACCGAGACCGGGGTAGTCGGCGTGAAGTTCGGCCGCGATCTCGTCGGCGCGCGCCTCGGAGGGCAGCTGGATCAGCCGGACACCGTGCCGGGCGGGCTCGATCACCTCCGCGATCTTCGAGGGCAACTGCGACACCTCGTGCCGGCGCTCGTAGCAAGCCATGTAGCGCTTGGCCCGGCGATTGACCCGGCTCAGTGCCGCCCCGGTGACCGACACCTCGTCGAGCAGGCTCAGGTAGGCCTGTTGATCCCGCGTGCCGTCGGGCCGCAACGGCGGCTCGAGCCCTTCGTGCCGGATATGCACCTTGCACCATGCCTCGCGCAGGCGGTTGCGGATGGAGAACTCCGAGACAGTTGGGTCGGGATAACGGGCGAGGACAAACGGGTAGCGTGCGGTCATGGCATCCATCAGGGCGCAGAAGGTCAGGCCCGCCTGAGCGAGGCGGGTGAGGCGTGGTTCGGGTTGGGCGTTCGATGTGCCCCTAATGATGCATGATTCGGGCCTGCCCGCAAGATGCTCGGTCATATTTTATGATGCAATTACATATGCTTAGATGAATTTTCCGATTTTCGCGAGGGGCGCGAAGCGGCACGCAGCCGACCTCGCGTGAACCGCGAAGCGGCTTCTCGCATGCGAGCGTCGCACCTGCGTTCGCGGCAGCTTCAACGGGGATTGCTCACTCTGGCCGCTGCCCGGCTGGCTAGAGGTGAAACCCGCCGAGCGGCGGGCCTACTTGGCGGCGATCCCTTTGGCGGGTTTTCGTCTGGCTAGAACGCCACCCGCAACCGATGGCTCGGCGCGAGAACCGGCACCCACGGACATGCTGGAACCTTCCATGCGCCAGTGTCGGCAATGGGGCGCACGCACGATCAGGGTGGGAATGAACAGCTGCTCCCCGCGCTACGATGGGAGACCGGAGGTTCATCCAGGGGTCTGCCGACGCCTGCAACGAGAAGGAGGAGTTGCGGGGATCCCAGGGAGGAGGACCAGCCCCTAAGAAAAATGTTGATGTGGAAGCCCCCGGAGCCAAGTGCGCGCCGGGGGCTTCTCGTTCGGCTCTCTGGCCGCTTCGAGCCCATCGCAGACAGTCAGACAGCTCGCAGCATTACTCGCCGCGGCGCAGCAGTCCAGATGGCTCAGTCTCGTGTCCCGCTACCATCAAAAGCGTTACCGCGTAGTGCCGATCCTGCGGAAGGCGGATGGCACGCAGGTCTCTATGTGCTGTCCAGCCGCGGGACCTCCTGGATGGAGGATCCGGTGACGGAAGCCGAGTTCGGCCCCGGGGATCTGCTATCCTTCGAGCAGGCCGTGATCCATGCGCTGCCGCAGATTTTGAAAGAACCTTTGGGTTCCTGCGGATCGACAGCTCCCGCCGCGCGTCCGACGACCTCATCTTCGTCGACGCGGCGGATGGCAACCCGGCCATCTTCATTGAGCGCAACAGCGCCTGCACACCGTCCCAATGCCGAAACACTGCGAGCCGGGTTGAACGGCTCCCCATGCTTCGACGCGAGGCACGGAAAAGCTACTCCGTGGATGGCGAGGACAGACGATCTCCGTAGCCCGCGAGCCGTAGGCTGATCAGGTCGATGAACAGGCGCAACCTTGCCGGCACGTATTCGCGGGCTGGATAGACGAGGAAGATGTCGGCCCGGTCGGCAGCATAACCGGGCAGCAATTCGACCAGCGCGCCGGATGCCAGTTCGTCCTCGACATCCCAGAGCGACTTCAGCGCGATCCCGGCCCCGTCGAGCGCCCATCGCTGCGTGACCTCGCCGCTGTTGCTCGACAGGCTCGCCGGGATGCGCCGCGTCTCCATCACACCGTCGACCTCGAACATCCAGCGATCCTGAACCTGGCCATCGCGCTGAAGTGCGATGATCGTGTGCTGGAGCAGATCAGCGGGATGCTCGGGTCGTTCATGTGCCGCCAGATAGGCCGGAGAGGCGCAGACGATCCGGCGCGCCTTCAGAAGCCTGCGGGTGATGTAGCTGCCGGATCGCGGCAGGCCGACCCGGATCGCACAGTCGTATTCTGCGGCCGACAGATCGTCGCTCTCGTCCGAAAGCGTCAGCGAGGCGGCGATTTGGGGATGGGCGGCGCGCAATTCCTGCAACAGCGGTGCGATATGGCGGCGTCCGAAGGAGATCGGCGCCGCGATGCGCAACGTGCCGCTGGCGCTCATGCGGCCCGACGTCAGTTCATCCTCTGCATCACGTAGATCCGCCAGCAGCGGCTCGCATCTGGCCAGATAGCGTCTTCCTTCTTCTGTCATGCGGCATTGTCGGGTGGTCCGGGTGAACAGGCGCACGTTCAGCCGTGCCTCCAGCGCATTGATCGTCCTCATGACTGTGGCCGGTGAAAGACCCGTAGCTTTCGCGGCGGCCGCAAATGTTTCCTGCCGCGCGACATGCACGAAGACATCGAGTTCGGAGGTGTTCATTCATCCATCCATGAAATTCCGCATTTCACTTCTGGATGTAGTCGGCCGTGGCAGCGCGGCTACCTCGAACCGCATGGTGCCATTGGGGCGCTGATAGGAGAACGACGATGAAAACCATGCTCACCGCCGCTGCGCTGTCCCTGATGGCCTTCCCCGTCTTGGCCGACCATCATATGAGCGCCGCTGCAAAGAACATCCCCGAGACCGCGGCTGCGGCCGGGACCTTCGGCACGCTCCTTCAGGCGGTGGAGGCCGCGGGGCTGTCGGAGACGCTGGCGGGCGAAGGCCCCTATACGGTCTTCGCGCCCACGGACGAAGCTTTCGCCGCCCTCCCCGCGGGCACGCTCGACAGTCTGTTGCTGCCGGAAAACAAGGCCCAGCTGGTCGAGCTGGTCTCCTACCATGTCGTGCCGGGGGCGGTTCAGTCGGGCGACCTAACGGATGGGATGACGGCTGCGACGGTTGAGGGCGGGACGGTCGCCTTCGACCTCGAAGGTGGGGTCAAGGTCAACGACGCGAATGTCGCTCAGGCCGACATCGAGACGTCGAACGGCGTGATCCATGTCATCGACCGCGTGCTGATGCCAGCGACCTAAGGGGCGAGTGGGACACGACGGCAGTCTCTCCAGCCTGTCCTTGGTCGTTTGCAGAGACTGCTTTCGCAGCAACAGGATCGGCTCCTGCGACATGGCGAACCCCAACACGATGCGGCCCCGCGGGGCCGCATTACGCCGAAGAGCCTTGGCGGCATCGGCAACCTGTCCGATCACCACAAGACGACAGGGCTTTGGTGTTGCCTCGCATCAAAAGCACTTCACCATCAGAAGGACGACGAATGATCTTGACCAGACGCAGCTTCCTCGCCACCGGCGCCGCCGCCACGCTCCTGCCCGGTCTCGCCGCAGGGCAATCCACTGACGCCAGCTATCTGCTGACCGGGGCGACGGTTCTGGCCATGGACGGCACCCCGGCCCGCGCGGCGGATGTGCGGCTGACGGGCAGAACCATCACCGATGTGGGCATCGCGCTCGATCCGCAGGGGGCCGAGGTGATCGACCTGTCGGGCTGCCTGCTGATCCCGGGCTTCGTCGACACCCACTGGCACATGTGGAACACCATTGCCCGCGGTATGGGCCAGACCGAATTCGGTGGCTTCGCGGCTTCAATGAAGCCGCTGTCCGCGGCCTGGACGCCCGAGGCCGCCGCGCTGTCGGTGCGCCTCGCGCTGGCCGAGGCCTGGGCGGCGGGCATCACCACCGTCAACAACTGGGCGCATAACACCAAGAGCGTCGAGTTCGCGCAGGCCGAGTTGCAGGCGATGCGCGAGGGCGGCATCCGCGGCCGCTTCTCCTACGGCTATCCCCAGGCGCTGCGGCCGGGCGAGCGGATGGATTTCGCCGCGCTCGAAAGCTTCGCCGCTGCATTCGGAGAGGATCCTCTGCTGCACCTCGGTCTTTGCACGCGTGGACCGGACCGCAGCGACGAGGCGATCTGGACCGAGGAATGGCAACGCGCCCGCGCCCTGTCCCTGCCGATCACCTCGCACATCGCATCCGACCGCAAGGGGGGTGCGCTCGGCAATATCCGCAAGATGGCAGACGGCGGCTATCTCGGCCCCGATGTGCAGATCGTCCATGCCACTCATGCGACGGACGCTGATCTGAAGATCTTGGCCGAAACCGGAACGCCGATTTCTATCAGCCCCTGGACCGAGATGGAGGTGGGCTATGGCATCCCACCGGTCGCGCGGATGGCGGCCTCCGGCGTTCCTATGGGCTTGTCGGTCGACAACATGGTGCTCGCGGGCAATGCCGACATGTTCGCGATCATGAAGGTGACGGCGGATTTGGCCGCGGGCCAGACCGAGACACAGGGCATCGTGAAGGATGCGCAGGTGCTCGACTGGGCGACGGCCGGTGGGGCGGCGACGCTTGGGCTTAGCGATGTCGGCCTGATCGCGCCGGGCATGGCCGCCGATCTGGTCGCGGTGCGGATCGACCGCGAGAACACGCGCCCGGCCGGCACGCCGGAATTCATGCTCACCCATGCCGCGCATCCAGGGAATGTCGACACGGTCTTCTGTGCAGGAGTGTTGCGCAAGCGTGCCGGGCAGGTGGTGGGAATGGACGTGGCCGGCTTAGCGGCGGAAGCCGACGAGATGATCCAGGGGCTGATCCAGCGCAGTCGGTGAGCCGGGGGCCCGAGAGATCCGCCGATGAAACCTGCCGCTCGACGCTGAACTCGGGCGCGCGATGTAGCCGCGTCGGCTAGACAGTTTCGCTGATACGGATCGCAATCGGGACGATTTGATCCTCCAGCTTCGCTCTCGACCCCGCCAGAACGGCGCGTTCCATCAAGTCGATCACATGATCGGCGACCTCGGCGGCTGGATGGCTCAGGACGGCGTCGACCAGATGCTCCGAGAGCGCGCGGTCGACCTCGCTGCTGAGTTCGGTTCCGACAAGCACCAGATCCGCCCGGCCCGCGGCCCGCAGTTCCTGCATCACGCCGGAGATGCCGCCGCCCGCCACGAGGATCGACACCAGATCCGGTGTCGTTCGCAACAGCTTGCGTGTCAGCTCGGCAGCGAGGGCGTCGCTCTCCAGCGTCGCGCCGGCCTCGATAATGCGCAGCGGGCTGCCTGCGTCTGCCAGATAGCTGCGGAACCCGTGGCGATACGCCAGATGCGCACGATAGGCATCCGATCCGACAAGAACCGCCGCCGTGCCCTGCCTCGGCGTCAGCCGGTCGATCATCCAACCCGCGCCGCGCCCCATTTTCCTGCCGTCCGCGCCGATGAAGGCGGTGCGCTTCGGCGTCGACAGGTCCGACAGCAGCGTGAACACCGCGATGCCGCGCGCGGTCAGCGCCTCGACCGCCGCGTTGGTTTCGGGCGTATCGACTGCCACGATCCCGATGGCGTCGCAGGTCTTGCCAAGCTGATAGATCGCGTCGGCCGTCTCCGTCGGGTCGAGGTGCGACAGGTGATGAAAGATCGGCCGCCCATGGATCACCGTCGATGCGCGCGTGCGGGCTGCAAGCATCCCGGCCAGATCGCGGTAAAGCGCACGCTCCTGCCCGTTCAGCAGAAAGCCGAAGGTCGCGGGCGGCGCGTTGTCCGACAGCGACCCTTGGATCGACGGGACGCCGTGATACCCCACGCGCTCCGCAGCGGAGAGCACATGATCCATCGTCGCGCGCTTGACCGGTGCCCTTCGGTTGAGGATGCGATCGACCGTCGACAAGCTGACGCCCGCGGCATCCGCCACATCCTGCATGGTCGCGCGTTTCGTCATCATCTGGTCCGTGGTGTCGGAGGCATTGCAAAAAGGCTTGCCCGATCCGGGGTGGACCGGGCAAGCAGCACCGTTACTGCAACGGCGTCGCTAGCTTCGTCGCCGCGTCAAGTTCACTGCGCAGCGCGCCGATGTCTTCGGGCCGCACCGGGGCCGCGGCATTGCCCCAGCTGTTGCGGATGTAGTCGAGCACATCGGCGATCTGGCGGTCGTCCATCTTCCAGGCAAAGGACGGCATGCCCGCACTCGTCGGTGTCACATTCGTGGCCGCCGCCCGCGCGCCGACCAGCAGCACATGCGCAAGGTTTGTCACGTCATCGGCGAGGATGCCGTGGTTGCCCGCAAAGGCCGGGGCCAGCAGGCCCATGCCTTCGCCCGCGACGCCGTGACAGGCGGAGCAGTTGACCTCATAGGCCAGCGCGCCGCGGGCCATCGCCGGGGTGCTGGCGGCCAGCGGCGCAGGGGCCGTCTTGCCCGAGCCGGGGAGCGACTTCAGATAGGCGGCCATGGCGAGGCGGTCGTCCTCGGTCATGTATTGCAGCGAATGCTCCACCGCTTCGGCCATCGGGCCCGAGGCCATGGCCTTGCCATCGGTGCCGGTGCCCAGATAGGCCGCGACCTCCTGAACCGTGCTTTCACCCAGACCGACATGCGGATTTCCGGTGATCTCGGGCGCGAACCAGGCGCCGACGCGCGCGCCTTCGAGGTTCTGCGCCGCGATCTCTGCCCCCAGCGCGTTGCGGGGGGTGTGGCAGGCGGAACAATGGCCCGGGCCTTCGACCAGATAGCGGCCGCGTTCGATCTCTGCCGTTTCGCCCGCGACTACGGGCAGGGGGGCGTTTTTGAAGAACAGCATGTCCCAGCCCAGCATCGCCAGACGGATGTTGAACGGGAAGGGCATCCCCGCATTCTCGTCGATCTTCTGCGCGACCGGCTGCACGGTGGACATGTAGGCCCAGAGGTCATGCATGTCGGCATCGGTCAGCTTGACATAGGCCGTGTAGGGCATCGCCGGATAGAGCAGGCCCTTCGACCCCTGACCATGACGGACGGCGTCGAAGAAGTCCTTTTCGGTCATCGCGCCAATGCCGGTGTCGACATCGGGGGTGATGTTCGAAGATACGAGGGTGCCGAACGGGGTCGGCATCTCGTAGCCGCCCGCGAAGTCGCCATTGCCCTTGGTGTGGCAGGCCGAGCAGTCGGCGGCATGCATCACATACTCGCCGCGCTTGATCGCGGCCTCGTCTGTGGACCGGAAATCGGCCAACCGGGTGCTGTAATCGGCCACGGCATTGCGCGTGGTGGACAGGGTATTCCAAGCCCAGGCGCCGCCGCCGATGGCGGCAAGCGCGGTCAGCCCGACGACGCCGGTGAGGATCTTGCGCATCGTGGTCATGGCTTAGCCCTCCACCAGCGAACCGGGATTGTGGACATAGGTCTGGTGAATCGCCTGCGCCGCGCGGATCGCCAGCGCGCCGACCGTGGCGGTCGGGTTGTAGCCCGCGTTCATCGGGAAGGCGGAGGCACCGACGACGAAGAGGTTGTGGCAGTCCCAGCTTTGCAGGAACGGGTTCACGACCGAGGTCGCGGGATCCGCGCCCATCACCGCGCCGCCGATCACATGGTCCGACGCGATGATCGCCGTGGTGAAAGGCTTGTCGGCAAAGTTGAACGGAGTGATGTGCTTGGCGCCCATCTCCTGCGCGATCTCGATCGAGCGGTCCATGGTGAACTTCGCCATGTTCCGGTCGCTTTGCGCATAGTCGTAGGTCAGGCGCAGCAGGGGCACGCCGAACTTGTCCTTGTAGTTCGGATCAAGATCCAGATAGCCGCCCTTCACGGGCATCGAGCAGCCCTGATTGAAGATCGTCGTGTAGGTCTGGTAGTTGTCCTGATAGGCCTTCTTGAAGCCCGACCCCCAGCGCGGCGAGCCTGCGGGCAGCTTTCCGGCTTTCGAGATCGGGGCACCGTCGCGCGCCAGCGTCAGGATGCCCGCGCCGCCGATGAAATCCAGCTCCGAGTGGTCGAAGTTGTCGCTGTTGAAGTCGTCGATCTGGCTGCCGTGGGCGCCTGCGCCGATGAACGGGTTCATCACCTCGCCTTCGATCCACATGTCGACGCCCGAGATGGTCTGGAAGCTGAAGTTCCGGCCCACCGTGCCGGTCTGGGTCGCGGGGTCATAGGGCTGGCCGATGCCGGAGGTCAGCATCAGGCGCACGTTGTCCACCTGGAAGGCGGTGACGCAGACGATGTCGGCGTCCTGGATTTGCTCGCGGCCCTGGTTGTCGACATAGGTGACGCCGGTCACGGTCTTGCCGTCGGCGGCCTTGTTGACCTTGATGACACAGCTTTCGGTGATGACCTTGAAGTTCGGGCGGCGCATCAGCACAGGGAACACGCAGGCCTGCGGCGAGGATTTGGAGAAGTTCCCGCAGCCATAGGCCAGGCAGAAGCCGCAATAGGTGCAGGCGCCCATGCTGACGCCGAGCGGGTTGACGTAAGGTTGCGACAGGTTCGCGGCTGGGATCGTGAACGGGTGATAGCCCATCCGCGCCGTGGCTTCGTTGAAGACCTCCATCGAGCGCAGAGTCTTCAGTCGCGGGGTCGGATAGTCGCGGGTCCGGCGACCCTCGAACGGGTTGCCCTCGGGGTCGATCACCCCGTCGATATTGCCCGCCTTCCCCGAGATGCCCGCAATCCGCTCGAAGCGGTCGTAGAAGGGTTCCATCTCGTCATAGGTGACGCCCCAGTCCTGGAGCTGCATCTCGCCGTCATCGGCGCGGGCGATGCCGTAACGTTCGATAGTCTTCGAGCGGATCTCGAAATCCCAGGGGGAGAAGCGCCAGGCCATGCCCGCCCAGTGGAAGCCCGCGCCGCCGACGCCGCCGCCCAGCTCGAAAATACCATGCTCGCGCTGCGGGGCCGCGACCTGATCGGTGCGGTTGCGGAAGGTGAGCGTGTTGTCCTTGGGCTTCGCCAGAAGCTCCTTGCGGATGCCCCAGCGCAATTCGTCGGGATCCACCGCGGGCGGCGTGTGGGTCGAGGTGTCCATCCAGGGACCGCGGTCGATCGCGATCACATTCAGACCTGCGCGGGTCAGTTCCTCGGCCATGAGGGAACCGGCCCAGCCCAGTCCGACGATCACCACGTCGGCCTTGCCATTGGTTGCCATTGTAGCTGCCTTGTCTCGTGAAGTCCGGGGAGGGCGCGATCAGTCGCGCGGGATCAGGCTGACGGGTTCGAGGTCGAGCTTTTCGCCCACCCGATCCGCATAAAGCCGGTAGTCATAGCGCGCGCCGGGGAAGCCGATCAGCTTCCAGCCCGCCATGTCCTTGTTGCCGCCGTAGATCGGGTCCGAGAAGTAGCCTTCGCGGACGTTGTTCAGCATCAGCTCGAAGAAGGCCTTGGAATGGACTTCTGGCGAGAGGCTGATCGCGCCCTCCTCCAGCCCGCGCAGGATCTCGTCCTGACGGTTCGGCTGCAGATCGGCGAAGCTTGCACCGTCATGCTCCTTGGCATAGGCTTCCAGCGCGGCAAGGCCGGTGGCGTAGCGTTCACGCGGGGTGGCGATGAACTGCGGGGCCTGCATCAGCGCATCCTCTCCCGCCATCTTCGGGCCTTCGCGGTAGAGCACGTCGCCCGCGCCATAGGGACCGGCCAGTTGGTCGTCGAGAAACTCGATGCAGCCCGCCTGCGTGGCCGAGGGGCCGTATTCGTCTTCGGGCATCAGCCGGTCGAAGGCCGCGGCCAGCGTGCGGCGGTCGATGTCATTGACCAGGACGCGCATCTGCCCGCCGACGCGCGGCGCGGGACGCGGCGCAAACGCCGGGTCGAGCGCCATCTGCGTCGGATATTTCTCGAGCGTCAACGCGCCTGCGGGGTGGGTGACCGCCGCTGTGGCCGCAGCCGCTGCGCCAAACGAAAACAGGGCTTCCCTGCGGTTCATGCCTGTCCCTTTCCGATATGCTCCGGCGGCACGGATCGACGGACGCGCGACCGTAATCGCGCGCTCAGCCGGGGGAGGCCGTGCGAACTCCGAAGGAGCCGGGGAGATGAGTGGTTCTACAGCTGCAGGGAGGGCCGAAAGGTCATCTGCACTGACACACCGCTCTTACGGTGCCGTATCCGGGCGCGGCAAGATGGCGCACAACGGCATACATCAGAACCTGTCATTTCGACATATTCGGTGGGAGTGCTTTGTGTCGGCCACCGCCTCGTGATCGTCGGAAGCGGCCCTGATGGATGAATGTTAGGCGACTGCCACGGCACTGGTTCCATGATACTTTCGCCATGACAAACGCTGCGATAGACCGCGCCGCGGCTCGTGGGCAACGACATCTGAGTCTCTGACGTCGAGCTGGTGACGTCGCGATCCGGGATTTCCGAACCGGGATTGATAGCCCCAACCTGCGGGCTGAACCTGCAACTGTCAGCCACCCAAACCCAAGCTATCCGCGTCCCACCAGCGGCATATGCGTCGCCAGGACCATGACAGATTGGACGTTCGCGTCTCGGGTGAGCCGGTCCATGAACAGGACCGTCTCGGTGACGTTTCGGACCTCCATCGTCGGTTCTATGAGCGTTTCACCGTTCGGCTGGAGGATGCCTCGCTGCATCCTCTCCGCGCGCGACGTCGCAGCATTTCCGATGTCTATCTGGCCACAGGCGATACCGAACTTGCGCCCATCAAGGCTGATCGACTTCGTAAGACCGGTGATTGCATGTTTGGTCGCGGTATACGGTGCGCTGTCAGGACGGGGCGCATGCGCGGACACGGAGCCATTGTTGATGATCCGTCCGCCTTGAGGGATCTGATCCTTCATCATGCGGAACGCGGCTTGGGCGATCAGGAAACTGCCGGTCAGATTGACATCCACCACATTCCGCCAAGTTTCTGGTTCCAAGTCTTCGAAGGCGACGTCGGGGGCGTTAATGCCAGCGTTATTGAAGACCAGATCGATACGGCCAAAGCGGTGACGTCCCTGGGCGTGGTGTAGCTGGCGGTGGCCATCGGGTTTCTCGGTAGGGTCGGGTTGCTGACATCGAGCCGGTGAACGCCACCGGTTCGAGAGAACCGGCGAGACCTGAACCGAGGGATGCCCCCGATGACCAAACCGATGATGGATCTCCGTGCGCTTGTCGAGAAGAGCGGCGATGCGGATCTGCTGCGCGAGATGATCGGCTTCGCCGCCGAGCGGCTGATGGAGCTGGAGGTCGGTGCCAAGACTGGTGCCGAGTATGGCGAGAAGAGCGGCGAGCGGCTGGCTCAGCGCAATGGCTACCGCGACCGGGATTGGCAGACCCGGGCCGGCAGCGTCGAGCTGCGCATCCCGCGCCTGAGGACCGGCTCCTACTTCCCCTCGTTTCTCGAGCCGCGGCGCTCGGTGGAGAAGGCGCTGACGGCCGTGATCCAGGAGGCTTACGTTCACGGAGTGTCGACGCGGTCGATGGACGACCTGGTGCAGGCGATGGGCGGGACCGGCATCTCCAAGAGTCAGGTCAGCCGGCTCTGCGAAGATATCGACGAGCGCGTCGACGCCTTCCTCACCCGACCGATCGAGGGCGAATGGCCCTATCTCTGGATCGATGCGACCTACCTGAAGGTGCGCCAAGGCGGCAGGATCGTGTCGGTAGCCGTCACCATCGCCGTGGGGGTGAACACCGACGGTCGGCGCGAGGTTCTGGGCATGGCGATCGGTGCCTCCGAAGCCGAGCCTTTCTGGACTGCGTTCCTGCGTGACCTCGTGCGCCGCGGCCTGGGCGGTGTGAAGCTGGTGGTCAGCGATGCGCACGAGGGCATCAAGGCCGCGACCGCGCGGGTGCTGTCCACCACCTGGCAGCGCTGCCGCGTCCACTTCCAGCGCAACGCTCTGGCCCATGCCGGCAAGAGCAGCCGAAGAGTGGTGTCGGCCTTCATCGCAACGGCCTTCGCTCAGCCGGACCACGCCGCGGCCAAGGCCCAATGGCGGCTGGTGGCAGACCAGATGCGCCCGAAGCTGCCGAAGCTCGCCACGCTCATGGATACGGCCGAGGAGGATGTGCTGGCCTACATGACCTTCCCCGCCCAGCATCGCGCCAAGTTGCATTCGACCAATCCGATCGAGCGGCTCAACGGCGAGATCAAGCGCCGCACCGATGTCGTCGGCATCTTCCCGACCGAGGCCTCGATCCGCCGCCTGGTCGGGGCGATCCTGATGGAGCAGACCGAGGAATGGACCGTTCAGCGTGGTCGCTACCTGACGCTGGAAACGCTCGCGCCCGTCTGCGATGATGCCATCGTCAGCCTGCCTGCGGCGCAGCGCGACTGACCTGCTCGGCCCGCATCAGAGCGCGAGGCCCGCCACCAGCTACACCACCAGCTGGGACATCATCGCCAAAGCGCTGCTTAATCGCTTCGAACAGGCGCACCACGTCAGAAGGCACGGTCACGTCCGTGGACAAAGCCAATACCTGGCGCTCATCCGCTGCGGCGAGGCTTACAGTTTCATCGAGGGTGTGTTGGTGCCGCCCGGCCAGAACGACCGAGTAACCGGCAGCCAGCAACCCGATCGCCACTGCGCGACCGATCCCCGATCCGGCGCCCGTGACCAAAGCAACTCGATTGGGGATAGCAGTCAGCATTTTCGTCACCGATCGTTGTAAAGGTGAGTGCCCAGCGAGCACTCCCCATCTCGTGCTTCTCAGAGCAGATCGCCTTCCAGCAGTTCGGGCGGCAGGTTCTGGAAGGCCACGGGGCGCAGGAAGCGGCGGATCGACAGGGTGCCGACGCTCGTCGCGCCGAAGTTCGTGGAGGCCGGATAGGGCCCGCCATGGACCATCGAATCGACCACTTCCACCCCGGTCGGGAAGTTGTTGACCATCACCCGGCCCGCCTTGCGCTCCAGCACCGGCAACAGCGCCTTGGCGGCGGGGGTGTCGCCCTTGTCCATATGGATCGTCGCGGTCAGCTGACCCTCGAAGCCCTTGGCAAGATGCACCATTTCTTCCACGGACGTGGTGCGCACGACCAGTCCCAGCGGCCCGAAGACCTCTTCCCCCAGCGCGTGATCCTCGAGGAAAGCCTCCGAGGACACTTCATAAAGGTTCGGATTGGCCTCGCGCCCGGCGCTCTCGGTGGTGAAGACCGGCGTCACCGAATTGCGGGTGTCGAACCGCTCCTTGCCATCGCGATAGGCCTTGGCGATGCCGCCGGTGAGCATCTGCTGCCCGGCCACGCCCGCCAGCGCCTCGGCGGTCGCGGCGACGAAGGCGTCGCCCTCAGGCCCTTGAGGAACCACGGCAATCCCGGGGTTGGTGCAGAACTGGCCCGCGCCCATGGTGAGCGACCCGGCCCAGCCCTTGCCCATCTCGGCCCCGCGCGCGGCCAGTGCCTCGGGCAGGACGAACATCGGGTTGACGGACCCCAGCTCGCCGAAGAACGGGATCGGCTCCGGGCGGCTGGCGCACAGATCGAAGAGCGCGCGGCCCCCGCCGAGAGATCCGGTGAAGCCCACGGCCTTGATGAACGGGTTCGTCACCAGCGCCTCGCCGACCTTGCGGTTGCCGCCCTGGATCAGGCTGAACACGCCCGGATGGAGGCCGCAGGATTTCACAGCCGCCGCAACGGCTTCCGCGACGATCTCGCCAGTGCCGGGATGGGCCGAATGGCCCTTCACGACGACCGGACAGCCCGCCGCCAGAGCCGCCGCCGTGTCGCCACCCGCGGTCGAAAACGCCAGCGGGAAGTTCGAGGCGCCGAACACCGCCACCGGCCCGATCGGGCGCTGCACCATGCGGATTTCGGGGCGCGCCGCGGGCTTGCGGTCGGGCTGCGCTGCATCGGTGCGCCGATCCAGATAGCCGCCATCGCGGATATGCTGCGCGAAGAGCCTCAACTGCCCAGTCGTGCGCCCGCGCTCACCCTGCAGACGCGCCTCCGGCAGTCCGGTCTCCTGCGAACCGATCAGCGTGATTGCCTCCGCTCGCGCCTCGATCTCATCCGCGATGGCATCAAGGAAGGCCGCGCGCTCGTCCCGGGTCGAATAGCCAAAGGACCAGAACCCCTCTTCCGCCGCCGCGCAGGCCTCGTTCACCAGCTCGACTGTCCCGGTTGAAAACTCATGCACCGGCCCATGCGCCGGGTCCGACGAGAATTTGCCATCGGTCGCGACCCAATTGCCCGCGATCAGATGCTTCCCATGGGGAGTGAAGATGAAGCTGTTGTTTTCGATGTTCATTTGGCCTCCAGTTCTGTCATTCCGGCCGGGAGCGATACGCCAAGCGTCGCGCAACGCGCGGTGATCGTGTCGAGAAGTGCGGGCGTGACCTCGATCCCCTCGCGGCTCTGACGCGCGGCTTCCGCATAAGCGCGCTCGCCGGGCAGGCGCACGGGGCGGTCGCCCGAGGGGCGGGCGGCGCGGCAGCGGCGGACAAGTTCGGTTGTTTCATCCAGGAAGGCTTCGCGGCCCGAGAACATCGCGGGATCTACGATCTGGAGGTAGACACCTTGGCCACCGCGCTGCTGCGGGTCGCGGCGACCGTGGCCGGACAGGGCCAACGAGAAGGCCTCCACCATCAGGCCGAAGCCGAAGCCCTTGTAGCCGAAGTCTAATCCGCCCAACGGCAGGATCGTGCCGGGCGGATCGGCCTCCATCACCTTCGGATCGCGGGAGGGGTTCCCCACGCCGTCCAAAATCCAGTCGCCGGGCAGAGTCTCGCCCCGGCGCCCGAACCCGGCGATCATCGCGTTCGAAACCAAGGACGTGCTTTGATCCATCAGCACCGGGTCGCCATGGGTCGGGATCGCCACCGCGATCGGGTTCGAGGTCAGCACCGGATCGGCCCCGCCGAAGGGCGCGACAGAGGCGACGCCTGGGTCGGTGACCATGAGCTGCGCCAACAGGCCACGTTCGCCAATACCCTTAAGGTAGGTCTGCAAGCTGCCGATATGCGAGCAATTGGCGATGGTTGCGGTGACGACGGGCTGGGTCTTCACCATCTCCAGTAGCCGCGCGATGGCCTGCTGCATCACCCAAGCGCCGGGCAGGCGCGGGGTGCGCCAGGCAAGATGGGCGGGGCCTTCGGAGAGCACCGCGATCTCGCCTTCGCGGGCGATCACGCCCGACGCGATGCGGTCGAGATACTGGGGCAGGAAGGCCACGCCATGGGTGTGATGGCCCATGAGATCGGTGGTGACCATGACCTCGGCCATCGCGCCCGCGCGGGGCTTCGGCAGCCCGGCAGCGGTCAGTAGATCGCGAGCGAGGGTTTCAAGCTCGGGGGCGGGGATCTTCGGCATCGGGGGACCTCAGAGGCTGGCGCTGGCCCGGACCGCCTGCGACATCCAGTCCGGGATGGCCGAGGCGGTGAGCAGATCGCGCGTGTAGGGATGGGCGGGGGCGGTGAAGAGCTGTTCCGTCTCCCCGGCTTCGACGACCTTGCCCTGCTTCATCACCAGGATCTCGTCGGCGAGGCTGCGGACCACGGGCAGGTCATGGGTGATGAAGATCAGCGCGAGGCCGAGACGGTTGCGCAGATCCGCCAGCAGCTCGATCACCTGTGCCTGGATCGAGACGTCGAGGGCAGACACCGCCTCGTCGCAGATCAGCAGCTTCGGGTTGGTGGCGAGAGCACGGGCGATGGCGATGCGCTGGCGCTGGCCGCCGGAGAATTGGTGCGGCAGGCGTGTCAGATGGGCGGCCTCCAGACCGACAAGTTCCAGCAGCTCGACGGTGCGGTTGCGCCAGTCCTTCTTCGGCATCAGCGCCGGATGCAGGGCCAGCGGTTCGCAGATCAGCCGCTCGACGCTCATCGTGGGATTGAGCGAGCCGAACGGGTCTTGAAACACCATCTGCACGTCGCGGCGGAAGGCCTGAAGTGGCTCCCCCTTGAACGTCAGCGCGTCCGCGCCCTTGTAGAGCACCCGGCCCGCGGTGGCGGATTCAAGCCGCATCAGGACGCGGGCGAGGGTCGATTTGCCGGAGCCGGATTCGCCAACGACCCCAAGGGTGCGGCCGGGTGCGAGGGTCAGGCTCACATTGTCCAGCGCGCGCAGGGCGTTGCCCTTGCCGAAGACCGCACCGGAAAGCTCGTAATCCTTGCACAGCCCCTGCACCTCGAGGAACGGCTTTGCGGCGGTATCGGTCTTTGCGGCCCGCCGCACCGTCTCCAGCCGCGGGATCGCGGAGAGAAGCTCGCGGGTGTAGGGGTGTTTCGGCGCGGCGGCCACGTCCTGCAACCGCCCGGTCTCGATCACCCGGCCTTGCCGCATAACGATCACTCGATCCGCCATGCGGGCGGCGACCGATAGGTCATGGGTGATCATCAGGATCGCCATGCCGGTTTCCGCCTGCAGTTCCTTCAGCAGATCGAGGATCTGACGCTGCACGGTCACGTCGAGCGCGGTGGTGGGTTCGTCCGCGATCAGCAGGTCCGGCGACAAAGCCAGTGCCATGGCGATCATCACCCTCTGGCGCTGACCGCCCGACAGCTGGTGCGGATACCAGTGCTGGCGCTGCTCGGGATCGGGAATGCCGACGCGGGTCAGCAGCTCCACCGCGCGATTGCCGGCAGGCAGGCCGTGGATGCGGAGGGTCTCGGTGATCTGCCAGCCGATTGTGTAGGCGGGGTTCAGATAGGACAGTGGATCCTGGAAGATGATCGCAAGCTTCGCGCCGTTGACTGTCCGGCGCTGGCGGATTGGAAGGGTCAGGAGATCGGCACCGTTGAGCGTCACGCGGCCCTTTTCGATCTGCCCTGCGGGGCGGTCGAGAATATCCATGATGACCGAGGCGCTGACGCTTTTGCCCGAACCGGATTCCCCAAGAATTACCAGTGTCTCTCCCTTGGCGACCTCGAAACTCACATCCTCAACTGCCGTGACGCGGCCGCCTTCGGAAGTGAAGCTGACACGCAGACCGTCGACGGACAGCAGGGTGTTGTCTTTCAGATGGGCGTTCATCCCTCGCTCCTCGTGAAGCGCCAGCGCTGGTTGGGGTCGGTCACCAGCCGCAGCCAGTTCGACAGCAGCGTCAGCGACAGGGTGGTCAGCATGATCGCGAGGCCGGGGAAGAAGGTGACCCACCAGGCCTGCGCGATGTAGGGGCGGCCCGCGGCGACCATCGCGCCCCAGGTGAAGTTCGGGGGTTGGATGCCGAGGCCGAGGAACGACAGGCCCGATTCCGCGATGATCACGGCGGCGAAATCGACCGAGGCGATGGTCAGCAGCGTCGGCGCGACCAGCGGCAGCAGGTGGTGGCGGGTGATCCAGCCTTCGGAGGCGCCCATCGCGCGGGCTGCGTTGACGAAGGGGCGGCGGCGCAGTTCCAGCACCTCGGCCCGGACGGTGCGCAGATAGACCGGGATGCGGGTGATGGCGAGGACGATGACCAGGTTCACCGGACTCGGACCCAGCAGATAGAGAACGATCAGGGCGGTCAGCAGTGCCGGGAAGGACATGATCACATCCGTCAGGCGCATGATGATGTCGCTCATCAGGCCCTGACGCAGGCCCACGAAGAGACCGAGCGTCGCGCCGATGGTGAGCGAGCAGAGCACGGCGGCGGTAGCGATGCCGAGCGTGGTGCGCGCGCCGGTGACGAGCCGGGCGAGCACGCTGCGCCCGAGGTTGTCGCCGCCCAGAAGATAGGCGAAGCCTTCGCCCAGCTGCGGGGCGGCATTGCGCATCGCCATGTTCACGCCGGTGGCCTGGGGTGCCATCAGTGCGGCACCAAGCGTGGCGGAGAAGGCGAGCAGGATCAGGAAGGCGCAGGCGGCAAGCGCCGGGCGGTCCTGGATCAGAGAGCCGAGGATGCGCGATGTCGAGGCGCGGGCGGGCTTTGCCATGGTCATGGGATGGTCGATCTGGCTCATGCGAAACGGACCCTTGGATCGAGGAAGCGGTAGAGCAGGTCGATCCCGATGTTCAGGATCAGGATCGCGATGGCAGTCACCAGAATGGTCGCCTGGATCACTGCGAAATCGCGCTGCAAGATGGCGTTGATCATCACCCCGCCGATACCGGGCCAGCCGAAGATCGTCTCGACGATCACCGCGCCGTTGATCAGGCTCGCCGCGATGTCTCCGGCGACGGTGATGACTGGCAGGGTGGAGTTGCGGAGCGCATGGACGAAGATCACCCGGCCTTCGGACGCGCCCTTGGACCGGGCGGTCTTGGTGTAGGGCGCGGAGAGCGCCGCAATCATCGAGCCGCGCACGACCTGCACGAGCAGGCCGAAGGGGCGCAGGCCCAGCACGATCACCGGCAGGATCCAGGTGAGCGGCCCGCCCATGCCCGAGGTGGGCAGGATTTCCAGCCCGACCGAGAACACGAGCACCAGCGTAATCGCCACCCAGAAATCGGGAGCCGAGGCCCCGGCGAGCGAGGTGACGCCGATGGTGCGGTCGACCAGCCCCCGCGGGCGATAGGCCGCGAGCGAGCCTGCGACCACTGCGGCGGCGATGGCGATGGCAAGCGTCACCGCGGCGAGCTTCAGCGTAACCGGGAAGGCCTCGAGCGCCACGTCGATGGCCGGGCGCTGCTGGCGCAGCGAGGTGCCGAATTCGCCGGTGAATACGTCGCCCACGTAGCGCAGGAACTGCACCATCAGCGGTTGGTCGAAGCCGTTCTGCGCGGCAAAGGCGGCGCGGGCCTCGGGCGTCGCGTTGACGGGCAGGAACAAATAGGACGGGTCCCCGGTCAGGCGCGACAGGAAGAACACCAGCACCAGCAGGATCACGAGTGATAAAAGGGTCAGAAGAGATCTTTTAAAGATAGCCATTTCGGCCTCCGTCTCGGGGACGAGGGTGCCGCGCGGATGAGACCCGCGCGGCGTGCAGGATCACTCGGCGAGCTTCATGTCGGCGATGGCGATTTCGCTGTTGGCGGCGATCGTCGGCTTCCAGTCGACCCGGGGGCCGACGCGAGTGTAGCCGACCATGTGATACATGAAGACATCGGCAACGAGATCGTCATGGATCCGGGCGAAAGCCTGCTTGAAAGCAGTTTCACGCTCGGCCCCGGTCGTGTTCTCGCCGGTGGCGATCAGCTTGTCGACCTCTTCGTCCCAGAGGCCCGAATTCACCCCATCGCTGTCGTATTTGTTGAAGAGTGTGAAGCTCGCATCGCCCAGCAGGTTGTCGTGCTGGTCTTGACCGAGCATCGGCACATTCGGCTCCGGGAAAGGGCGGTTCTGGTAGCGCAGCCAGTTGCCGGTGTCGAACATGCGGATGTTCACGTTCAGGCCGACCTCGGCCCACATCGCCTGCATGGCCTGCAGCATCTCTGCCGCGCCGACATAAATCCCGTCGCGGCCGATCAGGTCGATCTGGGTATCGACCGGGACACCATCGGCCTTCGCCTCCTCCAGAAGCGCCTTCGCGCCTGCCGGGTCATAGGCGAAGGGTCTCAGATCCGCGTCGTAGCCGAGCGTGTTCGGGGGAACGAGCTGTTCGGCCCGCGTCACCTCATCACCCACGATCGGCTTCAGCGCGTCGAGATCCAGCGCCATGTTCAGCGCCTTGCGCACGCGCACGTCGTTCAGTGGCGCGGTGCTGGTATTGATCCGCAGGCGCGTCGTCTCGCCGTTCGGATAGGCGAAGTCGATGTCGGGGTTGGTCGCATCGGTCGCGGCGATGATCAGCGCCACGTCGGCCTCGCCCTGATCGACCATTGCGGCGCGGACGGCGGATTCGGAGCGCCAGACGAAGGTCGCCTTCGCCACCTGCGGCGCGTCGCCCCAATAACCATCGAGGCGATCCAGCGTTATGTCCTGCCCCGCGCGCCAGGTGCCGAGCGCATAGGGGCCGGTGCCGATCGGCGCGCGGCTTGCGCCCTTCACCTCCATCGAGGGCGAGGACATCTGCACCACGGTCAGCATCGTGGGCAGGATCGGTGAGGGTTTGGAACTAGTGATCTCGACCTCGGTCGGGGAGATCTCGGTCACGGTCAGATCGATACCGCCCAGTGTCTGCTGCTTGGTGTTGCAGACCATGTCGGTGCGGTCGAGCCGGGTGAAGGCTGCGATGACGGCCTTCGCATCGAAGGGTGTCCCGTCCGAAAACGTCACGCCCTCGCGCAGCTTGAAGCGCCAGGTGTCGGTGTCGATCTGATTCCATTCGGTGGCCAGAACCGGGATCACCTCGCCGTTCGACGGGTCGAGCCGGGTCAGCGGTTCGGTGATGTTGCGGATCACCACGCGGCCGATGCTCGAATGCTTCGCGTCGCAGGGTTCCAGCGATGGCGGCTCTTCCGGCAAGACGATGGTGACGGCACCGGTGCTCTGCGCCGCGACCGGCACGCCGGTCAGCGCGAACAGGATCAGGCCGAGCGCCGTGGCGCCCCGCAGATGCTGAAAAGTCATGTTCCCTCCCTCGGGCGGGCCTTGCCGCCGCTTTGGTTGCGCCTCCTCCAGACGCCGCAGCCGAAGCCGCTGAGGGGAAGCTAGACCCGCGACTGATTGCCGGTCCATTGCTTTGACTGATGCAACTGATACACTTGCGGTATCAGTCCGGGAGAGGCCGATGTTTGAACTGAACCAGCTTCGCAGCTTCGTGGCGATCGCTACCGAGATGAGCTTTCGCAGGGCAGCCGAGACGCTGAACATGACCCAGCCACCGTTGACCCGGCAAATCCAGCTGCTCGAACGCGACATCGGTGTCGATCTCTTTGACCGCAGCGGCCGGTCGATCCGGCTAACCGAGGCCGGGCGGCGGTTCCTGCCCGAAGCGCAGGATCTCTTGCGCCGGGCTGAAGCCGCAGCCCTGTCTGCGCGGCGGGCGCAGTCGGGGTTGGAGGGGAATGTCTCGCTTGCCTTCGTGCCGGTGGCGGCACTTGGGCTGTTACCGGTGATTATCGACACGGTGCGCCGGGCGCTTCCCGAGATCGATCTGGTGCTGAAGGAGATGCTGACCATCGACCAGGCAGAGGCGCTGCCTGCCGGTCAGATCGACCTTGGGGTCATGCGGCTGCCCCGCGACCGCAGTCGTCTACATGTCGCGCGGATCGTGCGCGAACCCTATATGCTGGCGCTACACCGCGACCATCCGCTGGCAGAGCGGCCGCGCTTCGCGCTCTCGGACCTGCATGGGCAGGACTTCATCATGTATGCGCCCTCGAACGGCTGGTATTCCTACGAGATGCTGAACAGCCTGTTCTTGTCGGAAGGCGTGCAACCGAACTACGTGCAGTTCCTCGGGCAGAGCATCACGCTCTTGTCGCTGGTCGATGCAGGCGAAGGGATCGCGCTGGTCCCGGAATCCTCGCGCCACATCCTGTTCCCGAATGTCGTGCTGCGGCCGATCGATCTGCCAGCCTATGCCTTCTCGGAATACTATCTGGCCTGGAGCCGGAGCCTGTCGCCGGATGCGGCCGTGTTGCGGGTGCGAGATGAGCTTCTAAAGCTCTTCGGCGCGACGGTCGCGGCGGACTGATATATTTTAGGTATCGGACAATAGTCATCAAGAATTGGACGTGAATTGATCCGGCGGGATAGCTCTGGCTTCACCGAAGCAAGAAGCGATGCCTGCCATGCCCGACACGCTGATGGAGACCCAGACCCCGCCGGTGATCGTCCTGCATCCGGAAGACAGCGTCGCGATTGCCCGCCGCGCCGTGCCTGCGGGCACCGTGTTGCCGGGCGGGATTGTCACCACCTCAGTCATCGCTCCGGGCCATAAGATTGCGCGACGCGCCCATGCACCCGGCGACAAGGTGCTTCGCTACGGGCAGATCATCGGTTTCGCCTCTGCCGCCATCGCCCCCGGCGAACATGTCCATGAGCACAACCTCGCTCTGGGAACCTTCGACCGCGACCATGCCATCGGCGCCGACCGGGCGCCGCGTGCGCCGCATGTGACCGGCAAGGGATTTCTGGGCTACCGCCGTGCCGACGGGCGGGTAGGGACGCGCAATTACATCGGCATCCTCACCACCGTGAACTGCTCTGCCCATGTGGCCCTGTCGGTCGCCCGTGCCTTCGAACGGAACGAACGCGCCGGGTATGACCCCTTGGCGGCCTATCCGAATGTAGATGGAGTCGTCGCGCTGACCCACAAGACCGGCTGCGGGATGAGCGCCGGGGAGCCGCTGCAACTGCTGCGCCGCACCATCGAAGGCTACGCGCGGCATCCGAATTTCTCTCATGTGCTGGTCGTGGGCCTCGGCTGCGAGGTCAATCAGGTCGGTGGGCTGTTCGACGGCGGCAATCCAGCGCTGCGGCGGATCACCGTGCAGGGCGAGGGTGGCACGCGGAAAACCATCGAACGCGCCATCGCGGATGTCGAGGCGGTGCTGGCAGAAGCCAACCGGATCGAACGCGAATGGGTGCCCGCGAGCGAGCTGAAAGTTGCGCTGATCTGCGGCGGCTCGGATGGGTATTCGGGGATCACCTCGAACCCCGCGCTTGGGGCGGCAAGCGATCTGATCGTGCGGCACGGCGGCACGGTGATCCTGTCGGAAACGCCCGAGACATTCGGCGCCGAACATCTGCTGACGCGCCGCGCAGCGACGCAGGCCGTGGGTGAGCGGCTGATCGAGCGGATCAAATGGTGGGAGGCCTATGGAGCCTCGCAGGGCGTTTCGCTGAACGCCAATCCAACGCCGGGCAACAAGGCTGGGGGCTTGACCACCATCGTTGAAAAGTCGCTCGGCGCCATCGCCAAGGCGGGGCGCACCAATCTGGAGCAGGTTGTCGAATATGCCGAACCGGTCACATCCCGCGGACTCGTCTTCATGGACGGCCCCGGCTACGATCCGGTGCAGGTGACCGGGCAGATCGCCTCGGGTGCGAACCTCGTGGCCTTCACCACCGGCCGTGGCAGCGTCTTCGGCTCGAAACCCGTGCCAACCCTGAAGCTTGCCAGCAACAGCGCAATGTATCGGCACATGGCCGAGGACATGGACATCAACTGCGGCACGATCCTCGATGGCGAGGAATCCATCGACCAATGCGGCGAGCGGATCTTCCAGCAGCTTCTGGCGCTGGCGGGTGGCGCAGCGTCGAAGAGCGAGGCGCTGGACTTCGGCGCCCCCGAATTCGCGCCTTGGGTCATCGGTCCGGTGATCTGAGCGCACGAACCCCAAAGACAATTCACGGATGAGGAGGAACACATGGTCATCCAGCACAAGGGCAGCGAGATGCGGGCCGATCCGGCCCCCGGCGCGGCGATCGAGAAGGTGGAGATCACCTCTTTCACCGTCGACGTCCCGAACTTCCAGCGGAACTACAAGTCGAACATCATCGCGGGCTCGATGGTCTACACGCCGGGTGCGGTCTACAAACGCCCGATCCTGATGGTGAAGATCACCGCCAAGGACGGCCAGACCGGCGAATATGCGAACTACGGCACCACCGGAAGCTTCGACATCGCCGCTGCTGCCGCAAAGATCGCCGTTGGCAACCAATGGCATGAGCGGGAACTGATCTGGCGTTCTGCCCGTCGTGCCTGCCGTCCGGGCAATGCCTATGGCCTGTCGTTCATCGACACGGCCCTTTGGGATCTGGCGGGCAAAGCTTACGGCGCCAGCCTGACCACGATGCTCGGCGGCGACCGCAAGCGCGTCAAAGCCTATGCCTCCTGCCACAACGGCGACCGGCTCGACAATCTGCCGACCAAGGAAGCGGTGTCGGACTTCTTCTTGGGCCTGAAGGAAAAGGGCTTCAAGGGGTTCAAGATGCACTCCTGGCACGAGGGCGACAAATGGGAAGAGGCGGAGAACGTCGCCCATATGCGTGCCACCCTGGGCGAGCGGACCGAACTGATGCTCGACCCCGCCTGCGTCTTCGACAGCATCTCTGACGCGATCTTCGTCGGCCGCGCCTGCGAGGAAGCCGGTTTCCGCTGGTTCGAGGATCCTCTGCGCCCGCTGGGCGTCGGCATCGCCCAGCACAAGGCTCTGCGCGAGGCGCTGAACATCCCGATCCTGCAGACCGAGCATGTCACCGCGCCCGAAGCGAAAGCCGACTTCTTCCTGAACGGCGGCACCGATCTGCTGCGCTTCGACATCCACTACGATCTGGGGATCACCGGCGCGCTGAAGACCATCGGTTTCGCCGAAAGCGTCGGCACCACGGTTGAGATGCACGGGCCATCGCCGGTCCACCGCCATCTGATCGCGGCCATGCAGCAGACGGCAATGTATGAGGTCGCCAACGTCTCCCCAGCCATGGATGACCCGTCGCCCGAGATCTACACCTGCGGCTACTCCGACAACGTCAATGCCATCGGTCAGGACGGCATGCTGCCTGTTCCGCAGGGGCCGGGGATCGGTGTCAGCTACGACTGGGATCTGATCCGCCGGAACACGGTGGCAACCCAGACGATCACGCTCGACGACTGAGCGCGGCAGAGGGGAGGAGACAGGATGAACGCGGTTACGATGCCCATGCGGGCACAAGCACCAGCGCTGGGAGAGGCGCTGGTGACGGTCGACAACGTCACGCTACGCTACCGCACCGACCAGGCGCTGGTCACGGCAACGCGGGATGTCAGCTTTCAGGTCAACAAGGGCGACCGTTTCGTCCTGCTCGGCCCCTCGGGCTGCGGCAAGTCCACGCTGCTCAAGGCCGTCGGCGGCTATCTGACCCCGGAGGAGGGGTCGATCACCGTCGGCGGGCGCAAGGTCACGAAACCCGGGTCGGACCGGATGATGGTGTTTCAAGAGTTCGACCAGTTGCTGCCCTGGAAGACGGTGCTCGGGAACGTCATGTTCCCGATGCTCGTCACCGGGAAACTTTCGGCGCGCGAGGCCGAAGCCAAGGCGCGCCACTACATCGACAAGGTGGGTCTGACCCGGGCCATCGACAGTTATCCGCACATGCTGTCGGGCGGCATGAAACAGCGCGTCTCTATCGCCCGCGGTATGGCGATGGAGCCTGATGTGCTGCTGATGGACGAGCCCTTCGCAGCGCTTGATGCACTGACCCGGCGCACCTGTCAGGATGAATTGCTGCGGCTTTGGGAAGAGACCCGGTTCACGGTGCTCTTCGTCACCCATTCGATTGCCGAGGCCATCAAGATAGGAAATCGCATCCTGCTGCTGTCGCCCCATCCCGGCCGCGTGAAGGCCGAGGTTCAAGGCGTGGACGAGGTGAAATTCGCGGATGGGTCCGCCGCACAGCTCGAAAAGCAGATCCACGATTTGCTCTTCGCGGAAGCCGGGGAGGATCACTGACATGCCTGCGACCATCCTGATGCGGGACGACCGCTTCGACGATCGGCCCGAGGACCTGTCGATCCGCCTGAGTGCCGTCCAGAAGGTCTGGAACAACGGCGCGGTGCGCAAGGGCGCGATCCTCGTCGTGCTTCTGGTGGTGTGGGAGGTTTATGCCCGCCACCTGAACAACCCGCTGCTGTTCCCGACGTTGGTCGATACGCTGACTTCGCTCTGGAGTGCGCTGATGGACGGGACGCTTTTCGCCCGCACGGCCGCCTCGCTCAAAGTCCTGCTGATCGGCTACGGGCTTGGTGTATCTCTAGCCGCCGTCCTGACAATCGTCGCGATCAACACCCGCCTCGGCACCGACCTGCTGGAAACGCTGACCGCGACCTTCAACCCGCTGCCCGCCATCGCGCTTCTCCCGCTGGCGCTGATCTGGTTTGGTCTCGGCATTGGCAGCCTTGTCTTCGTGCTGGTGCATTCCGTCCTCTGGGCCGTGGCGCTCAACACGCATTCGGGCTTCCGCTCGGTCTCGCAGACGCTGCGGATGGTCGGGCAGAACTACGGGCTGACCGGCTTGCGCTATGTCTCGCGCATCCTCGTCCCCGCGGCCTTCCCGACGATCCTTACGGGTCTGAAGATCGGCTGGGCCTTCGCGTGGCGGACCTTGATCGCGGCGGAGCTGGTCTTTGGCGTATCATCCGGTCAGGGCGGACTTGGCTGGTATATCTTCGAGAACCGCAACGTGCTCGACATTCCAGCGGTCTTCGCGGGGCTGCTGACCGTGATCCTGATCGGGCTTTTGGTCGAGAACGTGATCTTCAAGACGATCGAGCGCCACACGATCCAGAAATGGGGCGTCCAGAACTAAGGATTGACCGCCGGGCGACCCGACGCGGGAGGCGGCGGGCGATCCGGTTCATGGGGAGGAAAACATGATGAAATCTGTTAAATATATGATGGCTGCAGTCTTGGCTGGGCTGATTGCTTTGCCCGCCGCGGCCGAGGAAGTGCGCTTCGCCAAGCAGCTTCAGATCAACAACCTGCCCTCGATGATCGTCGAGCACGACAAGCTCTTCGAAAAGCATGCGGCAGAACTCGGTGAACCCGACCTGACTGCGGTCTGGCTGACTTTTGCCAATGGCGGGGCGGCGGTCGATGCGCTGATCTCGGGCAATGTCGAATTCGTCAGCGCGGGGCTGACCAATTTTGGTGTGCTCTGGTCGCGGACCAAGGGGCAAGTCAAAGGCGTGACCGGCGTCGGCGGTGTCGCCCTGCCGCTGCTGACCCGTAATCCGCATGTAAAGACGCTGGCCGATTTCGGCCCGAACGACCGGATCGCGGTGCCGACCGTAAAGGTGTCCAACCAGGCGGTGATGCTGTCGATGGCCTTGGACAAGCTTTACGGTCCCGAAGGGCGCACGAAGCTCGACCAGCAGACCGTGCAGCTGGGCCACAGTGACGCACTGCAGGCGCTCCTGAACCCGCAGCATGAGGTCAACAGCCATTTCTCTACCCCGCCTTATTCGATCCTCGCACTGAAGAACTCGAGCGTTCACAAGGTGATGGACACGAACGAATTGTTCGGTGAACCGCTGAACAGCAACATCATGTTCGCGATGCCCGCGACCCATGACGGCCATCCGGTTGCAGTGAAGGCGATCATCGCCGCGCTGGACGAGGCCAATGAGATGATTGCGGCTGATCCCGAAAAGGCGGCCGACCTTTATCTCCAGATCAGCGGCGACAAGATCGAGAAAGCCGATGTCGTGGCGCTGCTCGCCGATCCGGGCACGATCTTTTCCACGAAGCCCCAAGGCACGCTCAAGGTCATCCAATACATGGCTGACAGCGGCCTGATCCCGATGCGCCCCGAAGCGATGGAAGATCTCTACTACCCCGAGATCGCCGCGCGCCAGGGCAGCTAAGACAATCCCAAGGAGGACAGACAATGACACTCGACCGCCTGCGCAAGGCCCTGACCGGCATCTCTGGCATCCTCGTCACGCCCTATGACGACGCCGGCGATCTGGACATGGCGCGACTGAAGCCGATCGTGGATCGGGCCGTCACTGCCGGGGTGCATATCCTCGTCTCGAACGGCAATACCGGCGAATTCTACGCGCTGACCGTCGATGAAGCAGAGCGCGCGGTTATCGAGGGCGCGCAGATCATCGGCGGTCGTGTGCCGCTTCTGGCCGGGATCGGCCGCGGCATCGGTGATGCCTGCCGTCTGGCCAAGGTCTCGGCCAAGGCGGGAGCCGACGCGCTGATGATTCATCAGCCGCCGGATCCCTTCGTCGCCCCGCGCGGGATCGTCGAATACATCCGCCGCGTCCATGACGCCTCAGGCGGCCTGCCGCTGGTGCTTTACCTGCGTAACGACGCGATCGGGTTGAAGGCGATCGAGGAGATCTGCGCGCTCGACGGCGTCATCGGTGTCAAATGGGCGACCCCGAATCCGATGAAGTTGGCCGAGGCGATCCGGGAAACCGATCCGTCGATCGTCTGGGTCGGCGGCCTTGCCGAAACCTGGGCGCCGCCGCTCTATGCCGTCGGAGCACGCGGCTTCACCTCGGGCCTGATCAACGTCTGGCCGGAGCACTCGGTGGCGATCCATGCCGCGCTCGACCGGGGCGACTATGTCGCGGCTGGCAAACTGATCGAGCGGATGAGCGCCTTTGAGGAGGTCCGCGCGGAAGAGATGAACGGCACCAATGTCAGCGGTGTGAAGACCGCGCTGGCGATGATCGGGCAGGATTGCGGTGCGGCGCGACCGCCCGCAGCCTGGCCGCTGACCTCTGCACAAGCCGCCAAGATCCGCGGTCTGTTGGAACAGGAAAAGCTGCTGCAGATCGAAGCGGCCTGACGTTAATGCGAGCCCGGTGTATCGCCGGGTTCGCAGCAGCCATTGGCATGGACGCTTTTTGTCAGAGCCGAAGGGGGCGCCCCGATTTTTCAGCGGTGCCCATTCTTATCTCCCGAACCGCGAGCGGCGATTTCTAAGGATCTCCACCGGTGGTTTGCCTCCGCGACTGGCAACTTTTTCCCCAACTCTGTCGCGCCGATTGACCGAGTGAGAGCCACTAGCGACCGTCTGCTTCGTCCGCATAGCTGACCTCCCGAGGATTTCTTCGAGGCCACGCGACGGGCGAGGTGGACATTTTGCTAAGCCAGCAACGCGAAACGCCGCCCCGGCGGGACGGCGTCTTGTGCTGATCAACATTTACCTGAGGGGCTGGGGGAGGAGGAGGGGATCCCCGCAGATTTCCGAGGCTCAGGGAGGAGGAGGAACCTCTGGAAAGTCATCGACGACCTGCGTCGGCGTTGCCCATTTCCTCGCATCTTCGGCCCAGCGTCACCAGTGCGAAGATCGGGATGCCGACATGCCGTCAGTGCATCGAGACGTCAGAGCCGGCGAAGTGCATCGGCCCATCTCCCGTGCGAAAGCCCCCGAAACCAAGGTGCCGTGTGCCCGTCGTTCGATCCGAAGCCTCTTCAAGCCGGCGCATGGCCCCGTCGCGCCCAGCAGGCCGGCCTTGTCCTTCATTCTTCCAGTCATCGGGGCGGATGCATTCGGAGCAGGTGCGAACTAGAGGGATGCCGCCTCAAGGTGTCGGGCAGCAAGGAGCACGAAACGGTGCCACACAGCCCCGGGACATTCAGATCAGCGGCGGACCAAAAGACCGGAGCCGAGACGTTCCGCATTCTGCGGCTCGATCCCGCAGCGCAGGACCGAGCCGTATTGTCGTCAGGCAGCTTCGGCAGCGGCGGCGCCTTTTACAGCGAGATGCTTTCTGAAGAACGGAATGATCTTCTCCAGCGCCAGGCCGACCGGCTCTTCCCGATCGTAGAGATCGTAATGGGACCAATCCTGAAGCTCGACCAGTTGCCGGTCCTTTGATGCCATCGCGCGGCCGTAGATTTCCATGCCGTCCCGATAGGCCCCGAAGGCGCCGACCTTCTGGCCGATGACCACCATCATCGGCTGGGTCATCAGCGTCTCGGCGAAGGCAAAGGCATCCCAGGACAGGGTCTGCTGGGCATGGCTGAAGACCATGCGTGTCGCGCCGCCACGCGCCTGGCCGCGCGGCGTCTTGTAGTAGTCCGTCGCCTCGAAGACGTCGCGCTCGGTCATCCCCGCCTCGCGCGCCACCTCGGGGCTTGCAGGCAGCAGCTCACTGACCTGCAGCTCTGCGCCGCGCGCCTCGGCGCTGCGCTGCGCGGCCATGGCAGTCAGCGCGCCGACCGGATCGAAGCCGCTGAACCCTTCCCGGAAGAGGCGACCGAGGTTCACCGGGGTGATCCCGACCACCGCCTTGATCCGCTTCTCGGTCAGCGCGGCATTCAGGGCGTAGCCACCGCCGCCGCAGACGCCGATGACTCCGATCCGCTCCGCATCGACGAAAGGCAGCGTCACCGCATGGTCGATCACGTGGCTGACGTCCTCGACCCGCTGGCTCGGGCTCTCGGTCCAGCGGGGGCTGCCACCGGACGTGCCCTGATAGCTCGCGTCGAAGGCGATGACGACATAGCCCTGCGCGGCGAGCGCCTTGCCGTAGACGCTGCCCGAGGTCTGCTCCTTGCAGCTTCCGAAGGGGTGAATGCTGACGATCGTCGGGTAGCGACGGCCCGCATCGAAGGCCGGCGGCAGGTGAATGTCCGCAGCAATGTGCCAGGCCATGTCGGTGTTCTGGAATGTCACGCTTTCCATGGTGTGATCTCCCTGAGAGTTGAATTGGCAGAGACTGCACCGCCCGGGATCCGGGCGGGCACGCGTCGTCCGCGCCGGATCAGGCGCCGAGCTTTTCCCGGAAGAAGGGCGCCAGCACGCTGACCGCCTCATCGACGAATTTCGCGACGTCGTAGAGGTCCATGTGATTGGCACCGTCGACGATGTGGAACGCTTTGTCGCCGCTTGCGGCCCGGGCGTAGAGGTCGTCGCTCATCCACTTGCTGCCCGCGGCGCTGCCGGCCACGATCTGCAGCGGCTGGGTCAGGAAGGCCTCGGCGAAGTTGTAGGCGTCGTAGCTGATCAGCTGGGTCAGGCTGCGGGCCAGCCCGTAGCCTGGGGCGGTGGCGCATTGCGCACGCTGGGTGTGGTAGTATTCCCAGGCCTGACGAAGCTCCTCGTTGGGCGCGTCCTCCTCCTTCAGCGGGGCCATCGGGATCTGCGCCAGATCACCGCCCGCGGCGAGCGACCGCGCATCAGCGGTCCGGGCGGCGGCACCGGCTTCGAGGAAGGGCAGCGCGTCGGCATCGGCCACGTCATTGTTCCAGCCGTTGCGGAACATCGCGCCGATGTTGACCGCGCTGACCGTGCCGACGGCCTTGATCCGGTGGTCGTTGATCGCGGCATTGGCGGTATAGCCTGCGCCCGCGCAGATCCCCATCGCGCCGATCCGGTCGGCGTCGACACAGTCCAGCGTGGTCAGGTGGTCGATCACCGCGCTGACATCCTCGGTGCGGATGTAGGGGTTTTCCAGCTGGCGCAGGCTGCCGCCGGACTCGCCCTGGTAGGAGGCGTCATAGGCGATGGTCACGAACCCCTGCCGGGCCAGTTCCGCGGCATATGTGCCGGCGGTCTGTTCCTTCACCCCGCCGCCGGGGTGCGAGACCACGATGGCCGGGTATCTGGTGCCCTCTTGGTAGCCCTCGGGCAGGTTGATGACGGCCGATATCTCGATGGTGGAGTTGTTGCTGTTGGCGAAGGTGATCTTGGTCATGGTCGTCTCCTTGGGTTGGGATCGAACCGATCCGCTGCCGATGGAGCCAATATGACGCTTGAGCCGCTCAGTGATTAGGCGGTAAGTTCTTCTCGAACCTATAAGTGAGATGATGAATGCGGCGCGAGGACATCGCCGATCTGACGGCCTTCGTGACGGTCGCCGAAGAGGGCAGCTTCACCAGGGCCGCGACCCGTCTGGGCATCTCGCAGTCCGCGCTGAGCCAGATTGTCCGCCGTCTCGAGGATCGCCTCGGGCTGCGCCTTCTGGCCCGCACGACGCGCAGCGTCGCCCCCACGCCCGCAGGCGACCGGCTGGTCCGTAGGCTCGGGCCGCTGCTGCGGGAGATCGACAGCGATCTCGCCGAGCTGAGCGAGTTCCGGGACACACCGGCCGGCCATATCCGCATCACATCCGTCGAGCATGCGGCGAAGACCATTCTCGTTCCCGCGCTGGCCGAGGTGCTGCCGGGCTATCCTGACGTGAAGGTCGAGGTCATCGTCGACTACGGGCTCGTCGATGTCGTGGCCGACCGCTTCGACGCCGGGGTCCGGCTGGGTGAGCATGTGGCAAAGGACATGATCTCGGTGCGGATCAGCCCGGACGTGCCGATGGCGATCGTCGGCGCTCCCGCCTACCTCGCGCAGCAATCCGTGCCGAGGTCGCCCGAAGACCTCGTCGAGCACCGGGCGATCAATCTGCGCCTGCCCTCGTCGGACACGATCAACGCCTGGCGGCTGGCAAAGGACGGTGCGGAAAAGCGGGTGCGGGTCGAGGGCGCGCTCAGCTTCAACACGGTCGAACTGATCCGCAAAAGCGCGCTTCTCGGGCAGGGTCTGGCCTACCTCCCGCGGGACGAGGTCGAGGACGACCTCACGCAGGGCGCGCTGAGCCAAGTGCTGGCGGACTGGACGCCACCGCTGCCGGGCTATCACCTCTACTACCCGAACCGGCGGCACAGCTCACCGGCGTTCCGGGTGGTCGTGGAGGCGCTGAAGGCCCGGCTTCGCAAGCTCGGCTGAATGGAAGCCTGCTGTCTTGCATCAGTCGGAGAGATGATCGCGGCTGGCTATGGTAGCGCCGTCTGCGCTGGTCGACCTCGGGTCGTGAACTTTGCTGGACTTTGCGCGTAGAGCCGGCTCGGGGAAGCTGAGATGCCGTGAGAGCCAGACTATCGTCTGTCGGTTGAGGGCCTGTCGCGTCATGCGACCCGACAGGCGCGAGCACGTCACGGCACTGCATGACCATTTCGAGCCCTTTGCGGTCATTCATGCGTATCGCAGCGAATGCGCTGCTTCTGCAGCAAGGTCTAAGTGACGCACTCTGGCCATAGCAACAGCACAACTTCACCTCCCCCCGGCCGTTCGCTCAAAATTAGTGACCCGCCGATCCGTTGTATTGCGCAGCTGACTATGGAGAGGCCAAGGCCGCTGCCCGAGCCTGGTCCCGACCTGAAAAATCGCTCGACGACCGTCGCCCGATCTGCGGCTGGTATGCCGGGGCCGCGATCGCTGACGGCAAGCACGGCCTCGCTGACCCGCATGTCCGCATGAATCGTGACGACCTCACCCTTTGGTGAAGCATTCACGGCATTTTCTAGCAGGTTGCGGATCGCCGAAAACAGCAGGAAACGGTGAGCCCCGGAAACGACAGTGTCCGTCGAAACATCAACCTCGATACGGATCTCGCGGCCCCGCCAAAGCGCGGCGGTGTCCGCGATCGTGTCATCGATGATGGCACTGAGCCTGGTGGGCGGAAGATGCGTCGGCAAGGTTTCGGCATCGACCGCCGCCATGTCGAGCAACTGGCGCGCCAGCCGATCCGTCCGGTCGACGCCGGCCAAGATCTGGGCCAAAGCGCGGTCCCGGATCGATGCCTCTGGCGCGGCTACCGCGATCTGGGCCTGCAGTTTCAGACCGGCAAGCGGTGTCTTCAGCTCATGCGCGGCATAGGCAGTGAACGCCTGCTCCCGATCCCGCGCCTGCGAGACCCGATCAAACAGCGAATTCAAGGCATCGCGGATCGGCTCGATCTCTCGCGGCGAGAGCTGCGTGATCGGCCCGAGGTCTGTTGCGGACCGCAAGCGGAGCGCGTCGGCCATATGCGCAAGAGGGGCCATACCCTTCCCGAGGCTCACCCAAATCAGAAGCGCCAGTGCGGGAAGGATCAGCGCGGCGGGAAGGATCAGGCCAGTGGTCACATCGCGCACCAACCGGTCACGGATTGCGATGCTGTCACCAACCATGACTCGCACGCCGCGCTCTTCGTTAACGACCGAGAACACCCGCCAGGACACGCCGCCGACCTCGCTGATGCTGAACCCGGTGCGCGTGCCGGTAAGGGGCAGGTCAGGTGCGTTACCGGAGCCGGCCACGCGTCGCCCGTCCAGCCCCCAGATCTGACAGGAAAGCTGATGGACATAGGTGCCGCCCTCTTCGGGAAACTCGGCAGTCTGTGCGGCAACGGCACGGACCGCAGTTACGACCTCGATTTTCTGGTCCGACAGCAGCGAGGAAACCATCCGCGCGGATTCAGCGAGCCTGGCGTCCAGAACACGCTCAACCTTGGCGCGGGTCGAATTGTGGATCCAGATCACGGCCGATGCCCAGACGACGCCGGTGGCGAGCAGAAGGATGGCAAACAGCCGGACACGCATCGACGTCATGCGATGCCCTCCGCCAGCCGATAGCCGACGCCGCGCACGGTTTCTATGAACCCAGCGCCGAGCTTGTTACGCAGCTTGTGGACATGGACCTCCACTGTGTTGCTCTCGACATCCTCCTGCCACCCGTAGAGACGCTCTTCGAGATCAGACTTGCTGAGTATCGTCCCCGGTCGCTCGATCAAAGCGCGCAGGATGGTGAATTCGTGTCGCGAGAACCGGAGGGCGCGGTCGCCTAGTCTTCCGTCCATTCTGGCAGGATCCAGCACCAACCCGTTCCATCCGATCAACGGCGTGGCACGCCCTTCCGCCCGGCGTAGAATGGCGCGCAGGCGAGCGGAAAGTTCGGACAGATCGAAGGGCTTGCCGAGGTAGTCATCCGCGCCGGCGTCCAGTCCGGCCACCTTCTGATCGGTGCCATCGTTCGCTGTGAGCACCAGAACCGGCAGCGGACTTCCCAGCCGCCTGAGGCTTGCAAGCAGATCCAGACCCGATCCATCGGGCAGCATCAGGTCTAGCACCATCCCCTCGAACTTCCCGTCACGCAATGCAGCGGTCGCGTCGGCGCAGGTTTCGACCGCCTCCGGCGAAAATCCGGCGAGCCGCAGGCCGACGACGAGGCCGTCACGAAGCAGGGGGTCGTCCTCGACGATCAGCAGGCGCATACAGATCTCCTTTGCCCGCCCGGTCGCAACCGAAGCTTAAGATTGGCTTAAGGCTGTTGGGCGAGAGGCGTCCGGAAACTACTTCGGACGGATAATTTGCGAAAGCTTGCCCTGACCTTGCTGGCAATCACGCTGCTGGCATTTCCGACGCTGGCTCAGGAACTTCGGCTAACGAGCAGCGGGCGCCAGCCCTTGCCGGCGGACCAGGCCTTCCGTTTCTCGGCGGCTGCTGAACCCGGTGCTGTGCGGCTCAGCTGGCGCATCGCACCAGGGTATTACCTCTATCGCGACGGGTTCGAGGTGCGAGCCGACGGGCAGCCGCTTCAACTCGACATGCCGAAGGGCGTGACCAAGGACGACCCGACCTTCGGCGTGACCGAGGTCTATCATGATGCCGTGAGCTTTACCGTGGCTGACCCGCGTGCGCTCACGGTCACATGGCAGGGCTGCCAAGAGGCAGGCCTGTGCTACCCGCCGGTGACGCAAGAGCTGGGCACATCGCACGCTGCGGCGGTGTCCGACGCCGCATCCTTGGCTGGCCCGGCAACGGCCCACCCCGACATCGCACAGCAGGATGGCTTGCTGGAGCGACTCGCGGCTCGGGGCGGTGTGGCGCTGGTTCTCGTAACCTTCCTCGGCTTTGGCGTGCTGCTGTCGTTGACGCCCTGCGTGTTGCCGATGGTGCCGATCCTGACCGGGCTGCTTTTGCGACAGGGCGAGCGGCTGACGGCGCGGCGCGGTGCGCTGCTCTCCGGGGCCTATGTCATGTCGATGGCCGCGGCCTTCGGCGTCATCGGGGCGGTCGCGGGCTGGTCCGGGCAGAACCTGCAGATGGTCCTGCAGCACCCGGCCGCGCTGATCGGTGCCGCGTTGATCTTCGTCGCGCTCGCGCTGTCGAGCTTCGGCGCTATCTCGCTGCGCTTGCCGATGCGCGGCACCGGCCCGTCCCAGACCCGGCGCGGCACCATGGCGGGGGCCGCGACGCTCGGCTTCGGCTCCGCCCTCATCGTCGGCCCTTGCGTGACGCCGCCGCTTGCCGCCGCGCTCCTTTATGTCGCACGGAGCGGCGACATCGCCCTTGGGGCCGCCGCGCTCTTTTGCCTCGGCCTCGGGCAAGGGGTGCCGCTGTTCGTCGCAGGCACGTTCGGTGCGGGCCTACTGCCGCGCACCGGGGCCTGGATGGAGGGGGTGAACCGGCTGTTCGGGCTGACCTTCCTTGGCATGGCGGTCTGGGTGTCGACCAGGATCCTGCCCGGCCCTGCGGTGCTGGGGGTCTGGTCCGCCTATCTGGTCCTTGCCGGGGTGATGCTCGGCGCCTTGGACCGGCTTGACCGCGACACATCCCCCGCGCGCCGCGTCGGGCCCGCCGTCGGCATCCTCGCGATCATCCTCGGCGCGATTATGGCTCTGGGCGCGGCCTCGGGCGCGGGCGATCCGCTTCGCCCCCTGCAGCGGCTTTCGGCTGTGCCGGAACAGGCCAGGCTATCTTTCCGCCCCATCGATGCTCCGGCGCAGCTGAAAACCGCATTGGCCGAAGCGCCGCGCAAGCCCGCGCTTCTCTATGTATCGGCGGACTGGTGCGTGACCTGCCGCAGCCTCGAACGCGGTCCGCTCGCCGAACCCGCCGTCACGGCCGCGCTGTCCGACCTGACATTGCTAAAGATCGACGTGACCCGGACCGATGCCGCATCACGCGCCCTGCTCGCCGATCTCGATACGGTCGGACCGCCGACACTGATCTTCCTCGACCCTGCGCAGCGCGAACCCGAAGGCAGCCGCCTGATCGGCGCCATCGGCGCCGAGGACATCCTCTCTTCCGTTTCCGCACTACGCGACGGCCACGTTCCCGAAAGGACACTTCAATGATCCCGATCCGCCCTCTCGCGGGCCTTTTGGCACTTGCCCTGCTCGGCGCATGTGCCGCGCCATTGCCAACTGAAACGCCGGATCCGGGACCGCAGGTCAGTCCAGAGGTGAAGTCGATGTATGGAGCCCGCGAAGACGGTGGTTTCGCGGTCCCGGCCGTGCCGGACAACTTCCTGACCGACCACAACGTGAGACAGACCATCGGCTTCGTGACCGCAGAAAAGCCCGGAACCGTCGTCGTCGATCCCTGGCAGCGCTATCTCTACTTCATCCTGCCGGAGGGACAGGCGGTCCGCTACGGGGTCGCTGTAGGGGACGAGGGGCGGGCTTTCGCAGGCGAGGCGCATATCCCCTATATGCGCCACTGGCCAAGCTGGCGGCCGACCCAGAACATGATCCGTGAATTTCCCGAAACCTACGCGCGTCTTGCCGACGGGATGGATGGCGGGGTCTGGAATCCGCTCGGTGCGCGGGCGCTCTATCTGCATCAGGGCAACCGCGACACCTATTACCGCATCCACGGCACCAGCGACATGGGGTCCATCGGCAGCGCAACCTCTGCCGGCTGCATCCGCATGTTCCATCAGGACGTGATTGACCTCGGCGATCGCGTGAAGTCGATGACGCGCGTTGTCGTTCTGACGCCCGAACAGTCGCGCCAGTCGATCCTCGACAACGGCGGCTTCCCGGATCCGGTGCAGGCACCCGCAATCGCGTCACAAGTCGCCCCCCGGCAGGAGACGAATGCATGAGCCGCATCACGAAGCGAGCGTTCCTTGCCGCGGGCCTGACGGCGGCGGTCTTTCCCACGCGTGGGATCGGTCAGATCATGGGGCCGGGCCCTGACCAGATCCTGCATGATCCCGACCAGCCGGTGCTCGGAAACCCGAATGGCGATGTTACGATCGTCGAGTATTTCGATTATCAATGCCCCTACTGCCGCCGCGATCATCCGGCACTTCTCAAGCTGGTCGAAGCCGATGGCGGGATCCGGCTTCTGATGAAGGATTGGCCGGTCTTCGGGCCACCTTCGCAACGCGCGACAAAGATGGCCTTGGGGTCGGTCAGGCTCGGCACCTATCCCGAGGCGCATGAGGCTATGATGGCCCTAAAAGGACGGCGGCTGAGCGACCGCGACTTCGACGCGGCCCTCGGTAAGGCGGGGATCGATCCGAAGGATGCACTGGCCTCGTTTGAGGCGGATGCGGATCTCTGGATGGGACTGCTTTCGCGAAACGATATGCAAGTCGGCGCCTTGGGGATAAGGGGCACACCCGCCTACATCATCGGTCGTGACCTGTTCGCCGGCGCTTTCCCGTTGGCAGAGTTGCGCTTGGCCGTTGAGCGCACAAGGGTGGAAGCGGGCAACAGGTGACGCGCGCCCAAACCATGAACTACCTGCATGAATTAATGCAAAATTCCCATTTTTCTTCATGGGTTTTGGCGGTTAATCGACCGACGTGCTTCCCGGGCAAGCTGGCCTGATCAGGCACGGCCCGGCAATCGACAGTGGAAGCAGCAAATGGACAGATCCTTCGGCATGACGCGCAATCTGGCAGTGCTGGTTGCGGCGCAATCCCTCGGTGCCGCGAGCGGCCCGATCGTGATCTCGCTCGGGGGACTCGTCGGCCAGCAGTTGTCCTCGAACGCGGCCATCGCGACCCTGCCGGTCAGCGTCTACAATCTGGGGCTTGCGCTGGGAACGCTTCCGGCAGCGGCAATCATGCGCAGGTTCGGCCGGCGCACGGGCTATCTGCTGGGCGCCACCATCGGTGTGCTGTCTGGCCTGCTTGCCGCAGGCGCGATCACACTGGGTGTATTCGCCCTCTTTTGCTGCGGAACCTTCACGGCGGGGCTCTATGCGTCCTACGTTCAGACCTACAGGTTCGCGGCCGCAGACGGTTTGACCGACGGTGCGCGCGGGCGTGCGATCTCCTGGGTCATGGTGGGGGGACTGATCGCCGCGATCATCGGCCCGCAACTGGTGATCGCCACGCGACTGGCGATCCCCGGCGTCGCCTACGCGGGCAGTTTCATCAGCCAAGCGGCGCTTGCCCTGCTCGCACTGCCGATCTTGCTACTGCTGCGCTCCCCGCGACCCGTTGCCGGATCTGCGCAGACAGAGGGGGGACGAAGCGTCCGGCAACTGCTCGCCTCGCCCAGCTTCTTGCTGGCGGTTGCGGCGGGAACGGTTTCCTATGGGCTCATGGCCTTCGTCATGACCGCAGCGCCGATGGCCATGGTCGGTCACGGCCATTCGGTCGATCATGCCGCGCATGGCATCCAGTGGCATGTGCTGGCGATGTTCGCCCCGAGCCTTGTCACCGGCAAGCTCATCGCCCGGTTCGGCAAGGAACGTGTCACCGCAACGGGGCTGGTGATCATCGGCGGCTCGGGTGCCGTCGCGCTTGCCGGACTCGACATTACGCATTTCTATCTGTCGCTGATCCTGCTGGGATTGGGCTGGAACTTTGGCTTCATCGGTGCGACCGCCATGGTCGCCGCCGCGCATGCAGAAAATGAGCGGAGCCGAGCGCAGGGTCTGAACGACTTCATCGTCTTCGGGACCGTCGCCTTGGGATCGTTCTTCTCTGGCGCGCTGCTTCAGGCCTCAGGCTGGAGCCTGATCAATCTGCTGATCTTCCCGGCCATCGCCCTCGTGCTTGCGCCGCTGATCTGGCGGATGGCACGTGGCGATCGGGGCGCGGCGGCGGCCTGAGCATCAAGCGCTGGTGCCGCGCGCCCTGTCCAGAAAGCCGATCAAGTAATCGGTTTCAAGGTCGGCTTTCCGCATTCCCACATTGATCGCCTTGCGCAAGCCCTCGGCCCCAATGCGCAGGCTGCGGATCGGCAAGTCCGCGCCCGCCTCGCGGATGATCCAGTCGGGCAGGACCGTCAGCCCGCGACCCGCGGCGACAAGTTGAAGCATCAGCTCGACATTTTCGATCTCGACACGTCTTCGCGGACGGCACCCCGCCGGAACGAGGAACCGCGTGTAGATATCAAGGCGCTCGGTTTCGACAGGCACGGTGATGATGTCGCGGTCGAGCAGGTCGGATGGGGCGAGATGGACCTTTTCGGCCAGCGGGTCCTCGGCATGCACCGCGAGCCGGATCTCGTAATCGAACACCGGTTCGAACTGCAGATCCGGCAGATGCACGGGATCGGGGGTGATGAGCACGTCGATTTCGTGCCCCAGCAGTGCGGCGACACCATCGAACCTAAATTCCGTCCGTATCTCCAGATCGACGTCGGGCCAGTCGATCAGATACGGCCCGGTTGCCCGCATCAGCCACTTTTCACAGGGATGGCATTCCATCCCAAGGCGCATCGCCCCCCTGCGGCCACGCGCCATGTCTGCCAGCACCTGCTCCGCATGTTCAAGCTCCGGCACCATCCGCTCTGCAAGGCTCAGCAGGTATGCGCCGGCCTGCGTGAATTCGAGGCTGCGCCCCTTTTTCCGCCAGACCTTGAGCTGATGGAAATCTTCCAGCTTCGAGATTGCGTGGCTGACCGCGGACTGACTTAGACCGATGCGTTCCGCCGCCGCCGTGACGCTGCCGGTGCGATGGACATCGCGGATGATCTGCAGGTGGTTGCGATCAAGCATCATGAATCTCCTGCATCCATATATGAGATCAAACCATTTCCGCTCATGTATCTACGCGGCTATTCCGGTCGTCACAACGATGAGGTGACGAAAATGGGCAGGACTTTCAGCGCTATGGAAATCACCGCGCCGGGACGCCTGACGGCGGTGTGCCGCCCGGTGCCCGTGCCTGAGGCCGGTGAGGTTCTGATCGAAGTCGAAGCCTGCGGTATCTGCGGCGCGGACCGGGGCGATATCGAAGGGGCCACCCCCGAGGCGAAGCGTATCCCCGGCCACGAGGTCGTCGGTCGCCTTGTCGCACTCGGCGCCGATGTTCCGTCGATCTGGAAGGTCGGCCAGCGCGTGGGCATCGGCCGCTTCGGCGGGCATTGCGGATCTTGCCGCGAATGCCGCCGTGGCCAGTTCCATCTGTGCCGGGAACAGCCGGTGATGGGGGCTTCCCGCGATGGGGGCTATGCCGAAATGATGACCGCCCGTGCGACCGGCCTTGTCTCGATCCCCGACGAACTGTCCTCGATCGAGGCCGCGCCGATCCTTTGCGCGGGCATCGCGACGTTCAACGGATTGCGGGGCAGCGGCGCCACGCCGGGCGATACGGTCGCTGTCGTCGGCATCGGCGGCCTTGGGCACATGGCGGTCCAATATGCCCGGAAGATGGGCCTGCGCGTCGTGGCGATCGGTCGCGGGCCGGACATCGCGGCGGATGCAGCCGCATTGGGCGCGCATCGCTACATCGACACCGAGGCCGAGGATGCAGCCGCCGCGCTCAGGTCGATGGGTGGCGCCACAGCCATTCTGTCGACGATCGGCGACATGGGCGTGGTTGCCGCGCTGGCACAGGGGCTGGCGCCCGGGGGACGGCTGGTTCTTCTCGGTGTCGGGAAGGATCCGCTGGCCATAGCCTCCGGCTTTCTAGTCGGTGGCGAACGCGCAGTTCAGGGCTCGATCACCGGATCTCCCTATGACAACGAACGCACGCTGGGCTTCAGCGTGCTGACCGAAGTGCGCCCCTGGATCGAAACGATGCCGCTTGCACAGGCGCAGACCGCTTACGAGCGGATGCTGTCGGGCGAAGCGAAATTCAGGATGGTGCTGACGATGGGAGATACGCAATGCTGATTAACGCCGATCTGACACAGCCCGTGACGGTTCACGGCAGCAGTCTTGAGTGGATCGCCAGCCCCGCCGCCGGGGTAGACCGCAAAATGCTTTACCGCGAAGGGGCCGAGGTCGCCCGCGCGACCTCGATCGTGCGCTACGCGAAAGGCAGCGCCTTCCCCGCCCATGTCCATACCGGTGGCGAAGAGATCCTCGTGCTCGACGGCACGTTCCAGGATGAACATGGCGACTATCCGGCGGGCAGCTACTTCCGCAATCCGCCCGGCACATCTCACAGCCCGGCGGCTGCGGAAGGTTGCACGATCTTCGTGCGTCTCTGGCAGCATCGCGCCGGGGATGGCGCCCAGATCGTGCGGCGACCGGGAGAGGGCGATGCGCTCGCCCCGCGCCCCGGCGTGGCCGAGGCGATCCGGCTATTCGAGGACGGCGCAGAGCGTGTGGTTCTCGAAACATGGCAGCCAGCCGCTGCGGTTGAGACAGCGAACCCGCGGGGGCTGGAACTGCTGGTCGTGTCGGGATCGGCCCGGATCGGGGCAGAGCTTCTCACTGCGCAAAGCTGGCTCCGCTGGCCTCCGGGCCTGCCCTTGACCGCCACGGCCGGGGATGACGGCGCGGTGGTCTGGATCAAGGACGCGCCGCTGCATCACCCCGACATCCTCAAGATACCGGCGTGAAAAGCCGTGCTCAGGAAAAACCCATGAAAACCCAGGTTGCCATCATCGGCGGCGGTCTCGCCGGCCTCAACGCCGCACGCCTCCTGCATCGTGCAGGCGTGGACTTCCAGCTCTTCGAGGCGCGCGACCGCCTTGGGGGACGGATCCTGACCGTCGACCAGCAGGGCAGCCCTGGCACCGGCGGCGTGGATCTGGGTCCATCTTGGTTCTGGCCGGATGCGCAGCCTGCGATATCCGCGCTCGTGTCCGATCTCGGCATCGAAAGCTTCGCTCAGTGCAGCGAGGGCGACGTGCTGTTCGAACGCATGTCCCGGGAACGGCCGCACCGCTACGCCCCCGTCAATCACCAAGGCCAGTCGATGCGGATGCACGGCGGCACCATCGCCATCGTCGATGCTTTGGCGGCGCAGGTTCCTGCGGACCGCATCCATCTGATGTCTCTGGTGCGGCAGATCGAACTTCGCCAAGGCGGGGTGAGCCTTTCGATCTCCACGGAGAAAGCGGGGCGCCCTTGCGAGGTGCAGGCAGAGCATGTGATTGCGGCCCTGCCGCCCCGTCTATTCGCCCAGTCGGCGCGTTTCGTCCCGGATATCGATGCACCGACCCGCGCGCGATGGGAAGCAACGCCAACCTGGATGGCTCCCCATGCCAAGTTCGTCGCCTTCTATGACCGGCCATTCTGGCGCGACGCAGGCTTGTGCGGAACAGCGCAGAGCATGGTAGGTCCGATGGCGGAAATCCACGATGCGAGCGGGACTTGCGGTGCGGCGCTCTTCGGGTTTGTCGGAATGGGGCCGTCGCAACGCGTGACCGCTGGAGAAGCGGGCCTGACCGATGCTTGCGTCGCACAGCTCGTGCGCCTCTTCGGGCCCATGGCCTCGACACCCTCCTCGACCCTTGTGAAGGATTGGGCGCGCGATACGATGACCGCCGCATTTGCGGACATTGACGCGCCGGGGCATCCTTCCGGGGCGAGCTGTGAGCCTTCTGGGGACTGGGAGGGGCGACTTCACATGGCAGGTAGCGAGAGCAGCGCCAGCGAACCCGGCTATCTGGCAGGAGCAGTAGAGGCGTCGGCGCGGACTGCTGCAGAACTTGCCCGGCTGCTGGGCAGGTGAAAGGCCGGCCCTTGGAAACGAACCCAGACGTGCTGAGCCGCAGCCACGGAAGCTCGCGGGACGGGTCCCCACCGTCTCGCTAAAAGGTGTCAAGCTCATTCGGGACGGGCTATGCGCACCACCGCGTCCCATGGCAGGCATCAGAACCCAAGCGCTGTCCCGGTCTTCACACTGTCCATCGAGACCATTGTGCGGAACTTCTTTACATTGCCGGAGGCGAAAAGGGTGCGGCGCGTGAAGTCTTCGTAAGCCGCCATTGATGCGACCTGCAAGACCAGGACGAAATCGGCCTCGCCGGTGACGTAATGGCACTGCTGAACCTCAGGTGCATCGCGGAATGTGCGCTTGGCCGCGTCGATGTCGGCCGGCGTCTCGCTCAGCAGTTCGATCTGCACAATGACGGTAAGTGCCAAACCCACCGCTTCGGGCGACACACGGGCCACGTTTGCCTCGATCACACCCGTCGCTTCCATCCGCCGGATCCGGCGCTGCACAGATGGAGCGGACAGATGCACTTGTTCGCCGATCTCGCGCTGAGGAGTGGCGTTGTCGCGCTGGAGGATGCGCAGGATGGCGAGATCGAAGCTGTCGAGATCGGTCATGCGAGCGAAACTTTCATGAGGCTTTGCCAAATTCAACGCAAATTTCATCGCGGTTGAAATATAAATTCACCGAACTGCGTTGAAGGATGCTTGCGATGGACCGCCCAGATTTTCTTCTCAACACTCTATCTGGCCATCGCCAGCCGCTCGATCCGCGTGACGCACAGACGCTGGGGCCCGCGGCCGCAGACCGAGCGGCGCAGGTTCTGGCCTTGCGTGAGAACAGTGCGCCCACGCCGCTCCATGATCTGGCGGAGCTTGCGCGAGAGCTGGGCGTTGGCGCGCTGCACATGAAAGATGAAGGTTTTCGGCTGGGGCTTGGTAGCTTCAAGGCACTCGGCGGGGCCTATGCGTTGATGATCCTCGTGCAGGAGGAAGCGGCGCGACGCCTGGGGCGTGAAGTGGCCATCACAGAACTTCTGGGGCCGGAAGTTCGTGCGGTCGCTGCGACGATGACCTTCGCCTGCGCAACGGATGGCAATCACGGGCGCTCGGTTGCACAAGGTGCCGAACTCCTGGGCGCACGGGCGGTGATCTTCGTCCATGCGGGCGTCAGCGAGCCGCGCATCGACGCAATTGCCCGCTTCGGCGCCCGGATCGAACGGGTCGCGGGCGGCTACGATTTCTCGGTGCAGGAGGCCGCGCGGATTGCGGGAGAGGAAGGCTGGACCGTGCTCTCCGACACTTCTTGGCCGGGTTATGAGCATATACCTGGCCTCGTCTCTCAAGGCTACACAGCCATGGTGCGCGAAATTCTCGCAGAGGTGCCGAAGCCGCCAACACATGTCTTCCTCCAGGCGGGCGTTGGCGGCTTCGCAGCGGCGGTTGCCGGGCATCTGGCGCTGGTGCTGGGCGATGAGCGGCCCTGTGTGACGATCGTGGAGCCGGACCGCGCCGCCTGTCTCTTCGCCAGCGCCAAAGCGGGCGCACCGGTGCGGGTCGACGACAGCCGCTCCACCGTGATGGCAATGCTCGAATGCCACGAGCCGTCACCGGTCGCCTTCCGGGTGCTGGAACGGGTCGCCGATGCCTTCCTGACCCTGGCTGAAGAGGATGCGGTCGAAGCAATGCGCAGGCTCGCAACTCCAGTGGGCAGGGATCCGGGGGTGGTCGGGGGCGAAAGCGGTAGCGCGGGGCTGGCTGGTGCGCTGAAGGTCGCGCGCGATCCGGCGCTGGCGGCCGCAGTGGGCCTCGGACCGCAGGCGCGAGTATTGGTGATCAATACCGAAGGCGCGACGGATCCGGCACTTTATTGGAGGCTTGTCGGGAAGACCCCTGAAGATGTGCGTGAGGTTTCGGCATGATCGCTGGCATTGACGGCGCGCGCCTGATCGCGCGGATCGAGGAACTGGGTGCGACCGGGCGGGATGCCGAGGGGCGGCTGACCCGCCTTGCGGGAACTGATGCAGATCGCGCGGGGCGCGATCTGCTCAGCGGCTGGCTGCATGCAGCGGGACTGAGGGTCGAGATCGATGCGATCGGCAATATCTATGGGATCTGGAACCCTGAGGGGGCCACGGGCGATCCGCTGATGATCGGTTCGCATATCGACACGGTGATCGACGCCGGTCAGTTTGACGGCTGCTATGGCGTGCTTGCGGGACTGTCGGTGATCGAGGCGATGCAGGTCGGTCTCGCCCCTGCGCGACCCCTCGCTGTCGTGGCTTTCACCAACGAGGAGGGTGTGCGTTATGCGCCCGATATGCTCGGCAGTTTGGTGATGGCGGGCGGCATGGCGGTGGAGGAGGCGCTGGCGATCCGCGGCACCGACGGCATCACACTCGGAGCCGAGCTGGCGCGGATTGGCTATGCGGGGACGCTGCAGCCGGGCGCGATCCGCCCGCATGCATATCTGGAACTGCACATCGAACAGGGGCCAGTGCTGGAGGCCGAGGGCGTGGCACTTGGTGCGGTCGAGACCTTGCAAGGTATTTCATGGCAGGAGGTCACGATCCGCGGCACTGCCAATCATGCAGGCACGACGCCGATGCGGATGCGTCGCGATGCCGGGGTGGCTGCCGCGGGGCTGTTGGTATTCCTCGATGAACTCGCACGGCGCACCGAGGGTGGCGTGGCCACGGTCGGCCAGCTGCGTTTCGAGCCCGGTGCAATCAACGTCATCCCAGGGGCGGCGCGGTTCACCGTCGACATGCGCAATCCCGACGAGGAGCGGCTCCAAGCGCAGGAGGAGGCACTGGCAGACGCTCTGGAGGATCTGCGTCGGGATGGGTTCGAAGTGACCGCCACTCGCCTCGCCCGCTTCGAACCGGTGCGCTTCGCATCCGAGATCGTCACAGCCATCGAGACCGCCGCAACGGAGCGGCAGCTCTCTTGCCGACGCATGACCTCTGGTGCCGGACATGACGCGCAGATGGTCGCGCGTATCGCGCCCGCGGCGATGATCTTCGTCCCCTCCCGCGGCGGCATCAGCCATAACCCGGCGGAGTTCACCGATCCTGCTGCCCTGATCGCTGGTGCAAATGTTCTGCTCGACACCGCGCGACGGCTTTTGGCGTGACCAGAGCCGTTGACTGGGCGACAGCAGCCCCAGGCTGCTTCTTAGAGCTCCGCAGGGCATGACTTCCCGGCGGGCCGCTGCCGACAGCACGAGCCGGTCGGCGCGCCAATGGCGTGTCGAACATATTCGCCATCAGCGCCCTCATCGATAAGTGTAGGCGTATGCTCGCCTTTTTGCGCTTTTTGGGATGGAGCTTCCACATCTGACTGCGCAAGGTGGCGTCCGAGCACGCCAATGAGGCGCTATCGAGGAGGTCAGAAGATGGCGAGAGAGATCGAGCGTAAATTTCTGGTCAAGACCGCCGCTTGGCGAGACCAGGCGCACAAGCAGGTCCGCATCCGAGACGGGTTGCTGGCATTTTCTGACGGTCGAAAGGTTCGGGTGAGGTTCTATGACGACCACGCGACCCTGACGGTGAAGGGCAAGCGCAAAGGCATCGCCCGCGACGAGTTCGAATATGACATCCCGCGAAGCGATGGTCTGATCCTTCTAGAGCAGCATTGCGAGCGCGACGTCTTGGTGAAAACCCGCCACCACATCCAGTTTGACGGGTTCGACTGGGTCGTCGACGAGTATTTCGACCTGCTTGCCGGGGTCGTTCTGGCGGAGATCGAGCTGCGCAGCGAAGACGCGATCTTTTCGCGACCGGAATGGCTCGGCAGAGAAGTCACCGGTGTGCAGAAATACCGTCAGGTGAATCTGATCAAGGCGCGCCGGGAGAAGAACGCAAGGGCAGCTGCAGCACTTCCCGAGGGCGCCGCCGCCGGAGAATGAAGGCCATACCGTTTCGCCGCGGTGCCGCGAATGCATGATGTCTTGGTTGACCACGAACGGCGGCTTCGTCCGCATAGCCGACCCACACGCTTCGCGAGCCCTTGAGAACCTTCCCCTTCGGAGGGCCTCCTAACGGGTGGGGGCAGAGTTATGCCGAGTTATTTGCCGTTCCATAAGTTATGGAGCGAGAAATAACTTGCCATAAGTCGGACCCGATCGACGAGCGAAGCAACGGTCGCGTTGCACGGCTGTAGGTTGAGGCGGGCTTCGCGGCGATCGTCAGCGATGTCTGGCCGATCACGATATCCGAGGACCAGATGGCGCACCGGAGCCTGAAGCGAAGCCTTGTCAGGCATTGCGACCATTGATGCGCAATATGTGCTTGGTCCCCATAGGTTCATTTTTCACACGCAATCACAGCCAGTGGGCCACTGTTCCTCCTGGACAGACGCGTAGGGCCACACGATGACCGCGATGCTCGCCCTATGCGCTGATGGGCAGGCTTCCGTTCGGGTGAGCTATAAGCGCTCGATCTTCCTGTCAGATTTTCCTAAGCCTGAGGCGTTCGCGACCTCATCGATGCCGCGAGAACTTGCGCGCCCGCAGGTGTCTGGCGCGAACGATTGTGGAGGAGCCCGATGGAGGCGTCCGGGAGCGAGCTGGACAAGATCCATTACCTGACCCTGTCGATGAAACTGCCGGCAGAGGGCATCGACGCGGCCTACCCTGACGAAGCCGCCTGCCTCGCGCGTCTCCGGGAGGTTCGATGGCCGGGCGGTGAGGTCTGTCCTCGCTGCGAGCACCGCGGCAGTGTTCCGCTCGGCGAGCGCGGGACGCATCAATGCGAAAAATGCCGTCACCAGTTCTCTCTGACATCGAGCACGGTTCTCCACAAAAGCCGAATCGGGATTCGCGCTTGGTTCCGCGCGACCGAGCTGATCATCCAGCATCGGGCCCGTGACGGCGTAGACTTCGACATCACGACCCACCAGCTCAGGGAAAAGATGGGCTGGAGCTACGCCGGGGCCTACCGCGTGCGCGGGCTCATCGTCGGCGATATTCGCAGGGGCGGCACCGGCCTGCTTCGCGCCTGCGTCTGCGGGGGCGCTCTCGAACTGCCCCCGGACATCGCGAGAAACAGTTTCGACCATCTCGGCTGGCTGCTCGAAATGAAGTGGGCGAAGCTGCTGAGCTAAGCAGATAATGTGTCCCCAGAGCTCTCCCGCGGCGGTATTCCATGCCCCGGACGTGCCCTGTATCCTGCCCTCATCAAACGCGAAGATTGCGAAGAACGGACCGGTGCAAGGAGACATCAAGTGCTGTGACCGCTGAGGCGGACGCGCGGGCAGGACGGAGAGAAGGCGAAGCGGCCGGCTTTTCGCATGCCGGCGCAAGTAACTGAAATCAAACGTAGTTGACAGTCCTGCGGGCGCATGAATGGTCGCGCGGCCGGGTGTTCCGGCATGCGTCGATCCACGCTCAAGCCGCAGATAGGGATCGAACCGAGAAAGAAAAACGCGCGCCGGACTGAGCTGGCGCGCGACAGAAGTTGGGGCTGAGATGCCCAGTGTTCACCTGCCCTGATAGAGGCCCAGAAGGGTCCGGGCAAGGCCGCATCTCCAGCCCTTGGTAGCCGAGAACGGCCCGATCAGCATGCTGGTCGGGAATGGAGAAGCCATGCCTGAGACCATTGACCACGACACCTGGAACTATTCGCTGCCCAAGACGCCGCGCGCGCCGCAGATCGATCTGGGCGACATCCACGGAACCCTGCCGTTCGACGGGGTGCGCAATCCGAGCAGCCGCTCGTCCATGTCGCAGAAGGTCATCTTTGGCTACCGCACGCGGGCCAGCGGCATCAAGCGCAAGGTAGGCATGGCCGAGAGCGCGGTCGAGGCGGCGGTCGCCCTCGAGGCCCTCATGGCCGAAACCACCTACGACCTGGAATTCCAGCCCTTGAAGGTGTTCTACACGGGCGACGACGGCCGGAAGGTGCCTTACACGCACGATCTCCGCATCACCTCGAACACCGGTCATCGCCGGATGGTGTTCGTGCGCCATGATCACAGCCTCTCGAAACCCTCGACCGAGCGCGAGATCGCCGCAATCGTGAAGGCAACGCCGAGGTCCGAGGCCAACGATCTCGTCGTCGCGAACGCCGTCGACTACCCGCGCCAGCGCCGCGACAACCTTTTTCGCATGCATCGGTTCGTGCTCGAGCCCGACCCGGAAGCTGACGAGATCGTCTGGGAAGTCGCGCAGCGCCGTCGTCCCTACCTCATGCGTGACCTGTTTCCGGTCGCGCCGATCCAGCAGCGCCGCGTTTTCGCAGCCTGCCATCGCCTGGTCGCGCGCAAGCGGATGCAGGCTAACCTGAACCATGTCCTTTGGGAGCATTCGCGCCTTGAGCTTGCAGCATGAGCGCGCCCCGTTTCCACCTTCCCGCCGGCACTGAGGTCACGCTCGGCGGCAACCGCATCGTGCTGTCCCGCACGGATGATGTGGGCTACTGGGCGCAGGATCTCGCCACCGGCGAAACGCGTGTCGTCAGCTTCCGCTCCTTCGCGGAGCAGCTGAAGCTTCCCGGTGCGAAGCTCGACTACCAGCAGGCGAAGACCGGCAACCGGCAGAGGCAGCGACTGGGCGGCTACGCATCGGCCGATCTGCTCCCTGACGCTCAGCGATTGGAAGCAGATTTCCACGTGGCGATCTGCCTCGCGGCACAGCGGATTCAGGAACAGTTCCGGGCGGCGACCGGCAATCCGGCCTTCACACTCTCGATTCGCAAAGCGACTGCTGCGCGCAAGGAGATCGCCGGCATAGTCTCGGCCCTGATTGGCCAGAAGGTCCAGATCAACTGTGAACGTGGGGGCCGCTTTTCAGGAACGCGACCGCAGCTCTACAGGGGTCGGAAGATCGTGGAAATGCTCACAGCCTACGAAGCGCTCGCCGAGGGCGAGAGCGCGAAGGACGAGCTCGTTCCGCTCCATCACAAGAAGGGCAACCCCACCCCGCGGATTACCTACGAGGTCCGTGAGCTGATGACTCAGGCGTGGGAAGAGTGCGGTCTCGACACGAAGAAGCCGTCGGCGGCGAACGTGAAGCGGCATCTCGACATGCTCATCACCGAGCGGAACCGCATCCGCGTGCGCAACGGCCTCCCGGAGCTGGTCAAGCCCTCGGAAACGACGCTGCGCAACCATCGTCAGTCGATCATAGGCGATACCGCCTACCTCGTCGCCACTGTCGGCGAACGCGAGGGCAAGAAGCGGCAAGGTGCAGGAAGCACCGACATTCGCGCCCTCTTGCCTGGCGAATACGTGGAGATCGACGAATGCAAGCTGTCGCTCGTCGTCACGGCGAAGGCAGGGGGGCGGTGGGAGCATCTCGGCAACAAGGACAAGAAGATCCTTGAGAAGATCGACGAGGAGATCCGACAGCGCCTCCATATTCTCGTGATGATCGACGTCGCGACGCGGATGCCTTTGGCCTGGGTGGTCTCCGATCAGCCGCGGGCCGAGGCGACGCTCGCCCTGCTGCGGATGGCTACCCGGAGCAAGGAGCGGGAGGCACGCCGCTTCGGCTGTCGCAACGAGCCAGTGCCTGGCATCGGTCTGGGCCACATCAAATCCGACAATGGCCCCGGCCTGCGCAATGCCACGAGCGTCGCTGCGGTCGTGGGGTCTGATGGCATGTTCACCTTCGCGAGGGCGCATGTGCCAACCGAGCGGACGTTCATCGAACGGGGGTTCGGCACGATCGAGAACGTCGTCCTTCGACTGGTGCATGGCTACACCGGCCGGCGACCCGGCGACGTCCCCGGCTACGACGCGCAGGCGAATGGCGTCCTCAACATCGAGGACCTGATGGAGCTGGTGACCCGGTTCTACATCGACGAGTATCCGTCGATGCGGCACTACGGCATCGGCATGCACGGCCGACGTCCGATCGAAGTGTGGCGTGAGCTCATGGAAACCCGCGGTGCCTTCCGACCGCAGGACCCCGATGAGCGCCGGATCCACCTCGGTTGGGAGGTTGCCGCGACACCCACGAGCGAGGGCGTCCGTGCGTTCAGCGGGCTTTGGTATAACTCCGAAGAGCTGCAGGCCAGGCTCGATGCGAAGGGCCACCGCGGCAAGCTGCGCATTTTTGTCGATCCTGACGACGTGACCTGCGCGACGGTCCTCATCCCCGGGGTCGAAGATCCGCTGGCCGTGCCGCTGCAGATCACGGCTTTCGCGGACCTGTCACTGCCCGAGGTCCTCGAGCTGCTTGAGATCTGGCGGCGCGAGAACCCGGCGACCACTGAGATCCACGAGGACCTTCTCGCAACGGTGCGCCGCGAGCGCTACGACCGCCTCTACGCGATCGGCGTCGAGCGGAAGCTGGGTCGCAGCTACAGCACGGTCGCCGAGTGCCAGCGGAAGGCGCGTGACCTGTTTCGCGGCGCGCGCATCCTTCATCGCGAGGCTATGCTCCCCACCGCCGCGGCGGGCTCCATCATGGACATGTCGTCCGGCCAGCATGTCTACCAGATCGGGGACGACGACATGCTTATCGACGGTGTCATCGCCGCCGAGGGCAAGCCGGAAACAGAGGCCTTCGACCACATCGAGGGCGGCCATGTGGCCTGGGACGACGACGCATCAGTGGTGCCTGAGCTGGACCTGCGCCCCGAGCCGACACCCAAGAAAAAGACGAGCAGGAAACCGAGGCCGGCGAAGCAGAAGGCAGCCCCCGCGCTCCTGCTCGACCCGACGCAGATGAGGCGACTGGAATGACCGAAATCATCAACATGGCGAAGGTGCAGGCTGCGACCTCGATGGTCGGCGCCTATTACCCGTTCCCGCGCGCGGCCGCCCTTCAGCAAGCGGTCAGCGACTGCATCACCGACCACTATATCGGCCAGAACCTCGGAAAGCCGTTCGAGGCATCGGGCGTCTTCGTCACCGGGGCTTCACGCATCGGCAAGACCCGCGAGATCGAGCAACTGGTGAGGAAGATCAACGGATCGAACACCGCGATGCCGAGCGGGCTGCCCGCCCGTTTCATCTCGGTGAAGCTTCCAGCGCCCATGACCTTTCGCGAGCTCGGCGAGGTGGTCTGCGCAGAGCTCGACTATCCCACGAACGGCAATCGCACCGCAAAACACCTCTGGGATCGGATCCGCCAGCAGGCGCAAATCCGAGGGGTGATCGGCATCCATGTCGACGAGGCGCAGCACATGTTCACCGACACGGGGAAGGCGGCAAACCGGGCGACACTCGACTCGTTCAAGGGCCTGCTGAAGGACACGAAGTGGCCCTTCATCCTCATTCTTTCCGGCGTGCCCGTCCTCCAGGCACATCTGGAGATCGACGTCGCCGCCGAAGAGCGCAAGCAGCTCCGGTTCCTGCTTTCGCATGTCCATTTCGACATGATCAACCCGCGCAACAATGAGCACGTTCAGGAGCTCGGGATGCTCACCCAGACCTTCGCGGCGAAGGCAGGTGTCAATCTCAAGGCCGTCTTCGATGTCGACTTCCTGCACCGTCTCGCCCACGCAGGGCTGTATCGGTGGGGCTACGTGATCCAGCTGATGATCGAGGCATTCACGAACTGCAAGCTGGCCGACCGTTTGGCGGTCGAACTTGCGGATTTCTCGCGAGCGTTCTCGAAGAAGTTCTCTCAGCCGGCGGGGTTCACCCCGTTCGACGTCGACGACTACCTGGAGACATTCGACCCCGACCGGCTCTTCAAGCTGTCCGACGATCTGGGCTGACGCCAAGCCAATTTAGCAGACGACCGAAGGCCCGCCTCGTGCGGGCTTTTCTGCGTTCTGGCCCCTCGCTGCCACAGGAGGAGGTCAGGTGTGCGCGGATATGCTGCGGGTGTGCGCGCTTATGGGTCATGTCGCTGATAGTCGCCGCGCAAGGCACTGATTTAAAATGAATAATTATCCGGAAAATTCTCCGAATCACGCAGGGTGTGCACTCATATGCTTCGTTTGCAGCTTCACCGTCCACACCGCTGCTGCAGACGAGCCTAGCGCGACCCGGGCCGCCCCGCCGGCTGACGACGGACCTGTCGGGCGCGGTCTTCGGGCATCAGCCGTTGCAGGGTCAAGACGGGAACGGCGCAACGCCCGCGCGCAGCCACGAGCTTATGGTCACGCGGCATGGGACGCGCTTGACGCTCACGGAGGCGGGCTCGGGCGGACGACCCGCCTTGGGCTTTCGACCCCGGTCCGCGCCCGAGACCCGTTCGCACCCGGCGCCCCCTCGGGGCGAGGCGCCAGTGCCGTCTGGGTGTCACGCCGCCATGGTCTCACGCCGTGGCGCGGTCACTTGGCCGGCGAGACGCGGCTTTCGGGGAAGGTCACGTTCTGCAGGAACGGGTAGGCGATCGAGACCAGTTGCTTCTGCTGCGCGCCCTCGACCCGCATCATGTACCACTGGCCGTTCTCGTTCACCGCCAGCAGCGGCTGCTCGTTCAGCGTCTTGCCCTTCGCGGTCGCGGCGGTGAAGCTGGTCGGCACGATCACCCAGGTCACCTTGCTGCCATCGGTCAGCACCGAATCCGTCGCCTCGACCCCGGCGAAATCCGCGCTGAAGTTCGCGAACTTCGCCGCCTTCAGCAGGGCCGCGGTCTGCGCGGTCAGCGTCCGCTCAAGCTGGCCGGCCTCGATCCCGGCCGAACCGGCGAAGATGTTCTTGATCCGCGGCGGCAGCGCCCCGACCACACGATCCGCCTCGCCGCGGCCGATGGCGCCGAGATAGACATTCACCGCGGTCTCCATCTTGCGGGCCTCGCCGGCATCCATCGGCCGGGCGGCGGCCGGCAGCACGGCGGCAAGCGAGAGGGTGAGGCTGAGGGCGAGCGGGGCGATGGCGCGCATGTCTGGTCGTTCCTTCCGGTCCGTTTGGAGGGGTTTTGACACGGGTCCGGCGCAAGTCTCAAGTCACGATCGGGCCAGCAGGCAAGGCCGCGCCGGCCCCGGAGCGATGCGGCAGCGCGGCATCCGCGACGCCCGCGCCGCCCGCGGTGGACCTCGTCCGCCCCCGCCGCTAAGGTCGCGCCGCGCCCGGACCGGGCCCCAGCGGAGATGCCCATGCCCTTCACCCTCGCCACCTGGAACATCAACTCGGTCCGCCTGCGCGCGGGCCTTGTCGGCCGGCTGCTGGGCGAAGAGGCCCCCGACGTCCTGTGCCTGCAGGAATGCAAGGCCCCGGTCGAGAAGCTGCCGCTCGAGACCTTCCGGGCGCTTGGCTACACCCATTGCGTGGCGCGCGGGCAGAAGGGCTACAACGGCGTGGCGATCCTGTCGAAACTGCCGCTGGCCGATGCCGGCGACCGCGACTTCGCCACGCTGGGCCATGCCCGCCACGTCGCGGCGACGCTCGAGAACGGGGTGACGATCCACAACTTCTACGTCCCGGCCGGCGGCGACATCCCCGACCGCGAACAGAATGCCAAGTTCGGGCAGAAGCTGGATTTCCTGACCGACATGAAGGAGTGGTTCGGCGCGAACCGGCCGCACAAGGCGATCCTCGTGGGCGATCTGAACATCGCCCCGCGCGAGGATGACGTCTGGAACCACAAGCAGCTGCTGAAGATCGTCAGCCACACCCCGATCGAGGTCGAGCATCTGGCCGCGACGCAGGAGGCCGGGCGCTGGGTCGATGTAACCCGCGCCGACATTCCGAAGGGCCAGCTCTATTCCTGGTGGTCCTACCGGTCGGCCGACTGGGATGCGGCCGACAAGGGCCGCCGGCTCGACCATGTCTGGGCGACGCCCGACATCGCCGGCGCCGCGCATTCCAGCCGCATCCTGCGCGCCGCCCGCGGCTGGGAGCAGCCCTCGGACCACGTTCCGGTCTTTGCCACCTTCGATCTCTGACCGGGGCGCCGCAACGCGGCGACACCGGCGCCGCAGCCCCGCCGGACAAGGTTTCGTTTACCCTGAGTTAATCGTTTAACGATCTATTACCAATCGGGGCCCGGCGCGGCGCTGGCAATCGGTTGGCAGGACAATGGACGTTGCACTGACCGGCGACCCCGTCGCCTCATCGCTCGAACGGATCATCTCCTTCCTCGTCCAGGCAGGGTTCCTGCTGTTCGCGGGGATCTGCGTGGTCAGCGCCCATCGGATCGTGCGCGGGCTGCTGTCCGCGCCCAGCGCCCCCCGCGCCCTGATCCGCGCCCGCGAACGGACCGTCTATGCGCTGCTGGCAGGGCTCGCGCTCAGCCTCAGCCTTGCGATCCATGTCGCGCTGGCGGCCAGCCGCATCTCGGTCCCGGTCGGCTTCGACGTCAGCGACCGGGCGGTGCTGGGCATGGTCGAGCTGGCGGTGGGCGATCAGAGCTGGCGGGCGCGGCCGGGGCTGCTGGTGCCGATCGCCGCCGGCGACCGGCTGGAGCTGCGCATCGAGCCCCTGGCGCGCAGCGTCGCCGATCTGCAGCGCGGGCTCGAGGGGCAGGCGAGATTCGCGCGGATGCTGCTGCTGGCGCGCAGTCGCCAGCCGATCGCGGCAGACCCGCGCCTGCACGGGGAGGACGGGCTGTGAGCGCCGTTTCCGCCGACCGTCGCGCCGCCGCGGCCATCGCCCGCGCGCTCGTCCTCGCGCTGGCCTGCGCGGCACCGCCGGCAACGGCGTCCGAGCCCGACCCCTGCGACCCGGCCGCAGCCCTTGCCGGCCCGACCCGGACCGACATCTCGCGCCGCGTGGTGCGCGCCTATGTCGAGCGGACCAGCGCCGGCAACCTCACCCGGGCCGAACAGGCCGTCGAGACGCTGGTGGCCGAACGTTCGGACTTCTGCGCGGCCTTCGACCTGGGCCGGTTCTACGTCAGCACCGGCCGGCCGGACGAGGCGATCGCCGCGCTGCAGACCGCGGTGCGGCTCGAGGGCACCGACCGCCATTATGCGCGCCTCGCGGCCCGCAACGCGCTGGGCTACGCGCTGATGCAGGTGGGGGCGCTGGATGCCGCCGGGCAGCGGTTCGAGGAACAGCTCGACCGGCCCGACACCCTGACGCCAGAAATGCGGGTGCGGGTCCTGAACAACCTTGGCACGACGCTGATGCTGGCCGGCCAGTTCGACGCGGCAGAGCAGCGGCTGGCCGATGCCGCCGAAGAAGGCAGCACGCTGGCGCTGCGCCGGCTCGAGACGCTGGCGACGCTGCGCAGCGACCTCGACGCGGCCGGGGCCGAGGGACCGGCACTGTTCGGCACCGTGCTCGCCAGCGCGAGGACGGAAGCCGAGGCGCGCGACATGCTGCAGGCGGCGACCCGCGCGCTGGACGACGAGCGGCGCCGCGAGGCGCGCGCCGCCCGCGACCGGCAGCGCGACCGCCGGCCGGCGGCCGAGCCGCCGCCGGAGCCGCCGCAGCTTTCGGTCTTCCAGACCGGCACCGATGTCTACGTGCTGGTCCTGTCGGCCTGGTCGAGCCTGCCGCAGGCCACCGCGCTGCAGCACGCGGCCTTCGCCCGGCGCTTCCCGGGCGGCTATGTCAGCGGGCTTGCGCAGTGGCGCGACGTGACGGCGCGCTTCCCCGCGGCCGAGGACTGAGCGCGCTTGCGCCTCGCGAGGCTTGGCAAGGGCGGCGGGGGCGCTCATATAGGGCTGCGAATGCAGACACCCCGCGAGGACGCCATGCTCGAACTCGGCCAGAAACCCCAGGCCCCCGCCGCCACCGACCTGATCAAGGACGTGACCGAGCGCGACTTTATGGCCGAGGTCATCGACCGCTCGCGCGAGGTGCCGGTGATCGTCGACTTCTGGGCGACCTGGTGCGGGCCGTGCAAGACGCTGGGCCCGCAGCTCGAGGCCGCGGTGGTGGCCGCCAAGGGCAAGGTCGTGATGGTCAAGGTCGATGTCGACCAGAACCAGATGATCGCCTCGCAGATGCGCATCCAGTCGATCCCCACCGTCTATGCCTTCTGGCAGGGCCAGCCGGTCGACGGCTTCCAGGGCGCGGTTTCCGGCTCCGAGGTGAAGGCCTTCGTCGAGAAGCTGGCGGCGCTGTCGGGCGACGGCGGGCTGACCGAGGCGCTGGAAGCCGCCGAGGCGATGCTGGCCGAAGGGGCCGCGGTCGACGCGGCCGAAACCTTCGCGGCGATCCTTGGCGAAGAGCCCGAGAATGCCGCGGCCTTCGGCGGGCTGGTGCGGGCGCAGCTGGCGCTCGACAATCTCGAACAGGCCGAGGCGATGCTGGCGGGCGTCCCCGCGAAGATCGCGACCGCCGCCCCGGTCGAGGCCGCGCGCGCCCAGCTTGCGCTGGCGAGGCAGGCCGCCGAGGCCGGCCCCGTGGCCGAGCTGACCGCGGCGGTCGAGGCCGATCCGGCCGATCATCAGGCGCGCTTCGATCTGGCGCTGGCGCTGCATGCCGCGGGGCGGGTCGAAGAGGCGATCGACCAGCTGCTCGAACTGTTCAAGCGCGACCGCGAGTGGAACGAAGGTGCCGCCAAGGCCCAGCTCTTCACCATCTTCGACGCGCTGAAGCCGGGCGATCCGCTGGCGGCGAAGGGCCGCCGCCGGCTCAGCTCGATGATCTATCTCTGAGGTTGTCACCCTTGGCAGGCGGGCTAGGTCGATGCGCATGATCAAGCCCGCAGACCTTCCGGACAAGCTGCCGCTGTTCCCGCTTCCGGGCGCGTTGCTTCTGCCCCGCGCCCGCCTGCCGCTGCACATCTTCGAGCCGCGCTACCTGCAGATGCTGGAAGACGCGTTCAAGACGCCAGAGCGGCTGATCGGCATGGTCCAGCCCCGCGCCCTGCCCCCCGGCCATCCCACCGGACGCCCCGAAGACCTGCCGCTGCCGCGGCGGCTGAACGCCATCGGCTGCGCCGGCCGCGTCACCGCCATGTCCGAGACCGAGGACGGGCGCTACATGATCACCCTGACCGGCATCTCGCGCTTCCGGGTGCTGTCCGAGGTCGAGGGCTTCACCCCCTACCTGCGCGCGGCGGTCGACTGGTCGGGCTTCGGCCGCGACCTCGGCCGAACCGAGGCCGACCCCGGCTTCGACCGCGCCGCGTTCCTTGGCCTCTTGCGGCGGTTCTTCGACAACGAACAGCTGGCGACCGACTGGGAGACGCTGAAGGACGCCGAGGACGAGCTGCTGCTGAACTCGCTGTCGATGCTGCTGCCCTTCGAGCCCGAGGAAAAGCAGGCTCTGCTGGAAGCCCCCGACCTGGTGACGCGGCGCGAGACGCTGGTGACGCTGATCGAATTCGCGCTGCGGGCGGGCGGGGACGGAGAGGAGTTGCTGCAATGAGCGAGGCGCCCAAGGCCGACCGACGGATGCTCGAGGCGCTGGTCTGCCCGCTGACCCACGCGCCGCTGAACTATGACGCCGAGCGGCAGGAGCTGATCTCGCGCCCTGCGCAGCTGGCCTTCCCGATCCGCGAGGGGATCCCGATCCTGCTGGTCGACGAGGCGCGGCACCTCGACTGAGGCGCCGGAGTCCGAGCCGACGCGATCAGAGCGGGCGGCCGTCCATCAGCCGCGGCAGGCGCGTGCCCGGCGAGGGCGCAAGGCCGGCGGCCTGGCGCATGAAGGTGCGGCGCAGCGCCGGGATCGACTGGACGAGGCCCATTCCGAGATCGCGGGTGGCGCGGACCAGCGGATTGTCGGTCGCGAACAGCCGATTGACCCCGTCCATGCCCAGCGCCAGCGTCGTCGCGTCGAAGCGCCGCCAGCCCTGATAGCGGTCAAGGACGTTGCCCGCGCCGATGTCCTCGCCGCGGCGATGCGCATCGGCCAGCGTCTCGGCCAGCGCCGCCACGTCGCGCAGCCCGAGGTTCAGCCCCTGCCCCGCGATCGGATGCACGCCATGCGCCGCGTCGCCGACGAGCGCCAAGCGGTCCGCGACATAGCTGTCGGCCAGCGTCAGGCCCAGCGGATAGTTGAAGCGCGGACCGGCGAGCGAGATCTCTCCCAGCCCCGTGCCGAAGCGCGGGCGCAGCACCTCGAGGAAGCCCGCGTCGTCCAGCGCCGCGATGCGGGCGGCATTGGCGTCGGTCTCGCTCCAGACGATGGACGAGCGGTTGCCGGTCAGGGGCAGGATCGCCAGCGGCCCGCCGGGCAGGAACACCTGCCGCGCGACGCCGCCATGCGGATGCTCGTGCGCGATGGCCGCGACCAGCGCGGTCTGCCCGTAGCCCCAGCCGGTGCGGGTGATCCCGGCGCGCTGGGCGGTGCCCGAGGCGCGACCGTCGGCGCCGACGATCATCCGCCCGGTCAGCGCGCGCCCGTCCGCCAGCGTCACCGTGGCTGAGGCGGGGCCGATCGCCTGCGCGGTGACGGTGGCGCCGGGCAGGTGCAGGATCGCCGGCGCCGCCGCCATCGCGTTCAGGAAGGCCGCGTAAAGGTGCCGGTCCTCGACCATCTGGCCAAGCGGACCCTCTTCGATCTCGGCCGACAGGAACTGCAGGCCGAAGGGTGCGGGCGCCTCGCCGGGGCGGGCATCCGCGGCCTCGACCGCCAGCATCGGCTGCGCCTTGTCGGCCAGCGCCGGCCAGATGCCGATCGCGGCCAGAAGCCTGACCGAGGCCAGCGCCAGCGCATAGGCGCGCCCGTCGAAGCCCGCCTCGGCGCGGGCGCGCGCGGGCCGCGCGTCGATCACCGCCGAGGTGATCCCCGCCTGTGCCAGCGCCAGCGCCAGGGCCGGGCCGTTGAGGCCCCCGCCCACGATGAGAACGTCGCGATCCATGGCAGGGGAATATGGCGGTCCGCGCGGGATTGTCCATGCGTCGCGGGGCCGCTAGCGTCGCCGCGACAGCAGGAAGGGAATGGCGCGATGCAGCAATGGCTCACCATGACGGCGGCGGATCTGGGCCGCGGCATCGGACGGCAAGAGATCGACCCGGTCGCCCTGACCGAAACCTTCCTTGCCGCGATCAAGGCGCATCCCGAGCACGCCCGCGTCTATGCCCGCCTGACCGAAGAGCGCGCGCTGGCCGAGGCCGGGGCCGCGGCGGCGCGGGCCAAGGCGGGGCTGCGCCGCGGCCCGCTGGACGGGGTGCCGGTCAGCTGGAAGGACCTCTTCGACACCGCGGGCGTCGCGACCGAGGCCGGCTCGAAACTGCTTGAAGGCCGGGTGCCCGAAACCGACGCGCTGGTGCTGCGCAATGCCACCGCGCAGGGGCTCGTCTGCCTTGGCAAGACGCACATGACCGAACTGGCCTTTTCGGGCCTCGGGCTGAACCCCTCGACCGCGACGCCGCCGAACGTGCTCGACCCCGCGCTGGCGCCGGGAGGCTCGTCCTCGGGGGCCGCGGTCTCGGTCGGGCTGGGGCTGGCCGCGGCGGGCGTCGGCTCTGACACCGGCGGTTCGGTCCGGGTGCCCTCGGCCTGGAACGGATTGACCGGGCTGAAGACCACGCCCGGCCGGCTGTCGCTGGACGGCGTCGTGCCGCTGGCCGCGAAGTTCGACACCGTGGGGCCGCTCTGCCGGTCCGTCGAGGATTGCGCGCTGATGCTGGCGGCGCTGGAAGGCGGCAAGCCCGCCGACCTGACCGGCGCGAGCCTTGCGGGCACCCGTCTGCTGGTGCTGGACGGCGCCCCCTTCGAGGACATCCGCGAGGCCCCCGCCAAGGGCTTCGAACGGGCGGTCGCGGCATTGGAAGCTGCCGGCGCGGTGATCGAGCGGCGCGCCCTGCCCTGCACCGCCGAGGCGCTGGCGCTGTCGCCGCTTCTGTTCGCGACCGAGGCCTATGGCCTGTGGAAGGACGTCATCGAGGCCGCGCCCGAAAAGATGTATTCCCCGATCCTGGAACGCTTCCGGGGCGGCGCGCAGGTCAGCGCGCCCGATTACGTCGGCGCCTGGGCGAAGCTCGAGCGGCTGCGGCGCGACTATGCCGCGGCGACGGCCGGCTATGACGCGGTGCTGCTGCCCACCTCGCCGATCGCGCCGCCCGATGCCCGGCGGCTGCTGGACGACGCCGCCTATTTCGCGACGGAAAACCTGCTGGCGCTGCGCAACACCCGGATCGGGAACCTCTTCGGGCTGGCAGTGCTGACCCTGCCGACCGGGGTGCCGGGCACCGGGATTTCGCTGATGGGCGCCCCCCTGTCGGAAGAGCGCCTGCTGCGGCTTGGCGTCGCGGCAGAAGCGGCGCTTTGCTGAAAAGCCACAACAGCTTGCGTCACGCCCGCGCGGTGTGGCGCTTTCGCTGGACCGGCGCCCGCCCCTCGTCTAGTCTCGCGGCAAAACGGGGCATCGAAACAGACCCCGACGAGAGGCAGTCATGGCATTTCCCGAGCGGTTCTCGAACCTGCCGGATTACGCGTTTCCGCGCCTGCGGGCGTTGATCGATCACCTGCCCGCGGGCGGTGATCCCATCGCCATGACCATCGGCGAGCCGCGTCATCCCTTCCCCGACTGGGTCGGCGAGACCATCGCCGCCACCTTGGACGGATTCGGGAAATATCCGCCGAACGAAGGCACGCCCGAACTGCGCGCCGCGATCGCGGGCTGGGTGCAGCGCCGCTATGGCGTGACGATCGACCCGGCGACGCAGGTCTGCAACGTGAACGGCACCCGCGAGGCGCTGTTCAACGCCTGCATCGCGACCGCGCCCGAACTCAAGCACGGCAAGACCCCGGTCGTGCTGATGCCGAACCCCTTCTACCAGGTCTATGCCGTGGCCGCGATCGCGTCGGGGGCCGAGCCGGTCTTCGTGCCCGCCACCGCCGCCACCGGCTTCCTGCCCGATTACGAGGCGCTGCCGCCCGAGATCCTCGACCGCGCCACCGCCGCCTATATCTGCAGCCCCGCGAACCCGCAGGGCGCGATCGCGCCGGCCGACTACCTTGCCCGGCTGATGGCGCTGGCGGAAAAGCACGATTTCCGCGTGCTGGCCGACGAATGCTATTCCGAGATCTACTCGGCCGAGCCGCCCCCCGGCGCGCTGGCCGTGATGCAGGCGACCGGCACCGACCCCGAACGCGTGATGATCTTCAACTCGCTTTCCAAGCGGTCGAACCTGCCGGGCCTGCGCTCGGGCTTCGTCGCGGGCGGGCCGCAGGCGATGGCGCGGGTGAAGCAGCTGCGCTCGTACCAGGGCGCGCCGGTGCCGCTGCCCCTGCAGGCGGTCAGCCGCCGCGCCTGGGACGATGAAGAGCATGTGCGCGCGAACCTCGCGCTCTACGCCTCGAAATTCCGGATGACGGCAGAGGTCTTCGCCGGCATCCAGGGCTTCCAGCTGCCCGAAGGCGGCTTCTTCCTGTGGCTGCCGGTCCCCGAGGGCTGCGCCGATGGCGAGGCGGCGGCCGTCAAACTTTGGACCGAAACCGGGGTCAGGGTGCTTCCGGGCGCCTACCTGTCCCGCGACACCGCGGCCGGCAATCCCGGCGACCAGTATATCAGGGTGGCGCTCGTCGCCCCCGAGGCAGAGCTGAAGGCCGGTCTGACCCGCCTGCGCGACTGCCTCTATGGCTAAGGAGAAGAGAATGGCGTCCTATCACATCAGGCAACGCGATCCGCTTCTGGACGAGAACATGCAGGCGGCGCTTGAACGGCGCGGCAAGGAACTGCTTGGCGCGGGCCTCGTCGCGCTGGGCATTCTCGTGTCCCTGATGCTGGTCAGCTATTCGCCGGACGATCCCTCGTTCCTCTCGGCCACCGACGCGCCGGCCTCGAACCTTCTGGGCCGGATCGGCGCGGCCATCGCCTCGCCGCTCTATGTGATCGCGGGCCACGGCGCCTGGGGTCTGGCGATCTGCCTCTTCGCCTGGGGCACGCGCTTCATCCTGCACCGCGGCGAAGAGCGCGCCATCGGCCGGGTGATCTTCGCCCCGATCGGCATCGCCGCGATGTCGGTCTATTGCTCGACCCTGATCCCCGGCCCCGACTGGACGCACAGCTTCGGCCTCGGCGGGCTGTTCGGCGACACCGTGCTGGCGGTGATGCTGGACGTGGCCCCGGTGAAGGCGACCTTCGGGCTGAAGGTGCTGTCGCTGTTCGTGGGCGTGGGCATGCTGGGCGTCGGCGCCTTCGTCACCGGCTTCGACAAGCTTGAGCTGCAGGTCATCGGCCGCTTCCTGATGATCGGCTCGATCCTGCTCTACAGCCGCCTGCTGCAGCTGGCCGGCATCGGCGCCGCGCTGTCGATGCGCACCGCCCATGGCGCCGCCGACCGGATCCGCGAGCGCCGCGACGCCGCCCGCGACCGCGCCGCCGACGCCCGCGCCTGGGCCCAGCAGGAAGCCGAGGCCGAGGCCCGGATCCCGGCGCCCCGCGCGCAGGTTGCCGCCCCGGTCGCCGCCCGCCGGACCGCCGCCGTGCACCGCGCCGCCCAGCCCACCGGCTTCATCGAGGCCGAGGAAGACGACATCTTCGAGGATTACGCCGAACCCGCGCCCGCCACCCCCGCCCGTGGCGGCCTGCTGGCCCGCGTGCCCGGCCTGATGCGCCGCCCCGAACCCGCCTACGAGCCCGAGCCCGAGCTGGTCGAACGCCCCGCCCCCCGCGCGCTTCACGCCGAGGAAGAGCCGACCGAGGACCGGATCCGCGCCCGCATCGCCGATGCCGTGCAGAACCGCTCGCGCCTCGTGGCCGAGGCCCGCCATGCCCGCGACCCCGAGCCCGCGCCCCAGCACCGCGCCGCCCGGGCCGAGCCGCCGGTGAGCGCGCCCGCCAAGGGCCTGCTCGGCCGTGCCGCCGCCGCCGCGGGGCCGCTGTTTGCAGCTGCCGCCTCGGCCGCCCCGGCGGCCGCCGCTGCCGCCCAGACCAAGCGCGCCTTCTCGGCCGAGCCGCGGTTCATGCCCCGCGGGGCCCCCTCCCCTGCCCCGCGCGTCGCCGAACCGCCGCTGACCGCCCGCCAACTGGGCGAGCGTCGCGCCGCCGCGATGCCACCGGTCGAGCATGCGCCGCTGACCGCCGAGCCGATGTGGCAGGACGACCAGTGGTCGGAACAGGACTGGGACGAGGCCGATCCGATCCAGGCCTTCGACGCCGATCTCGACCCCGCGCAATTCGCGGCCCCCGCCCCCGGCGAGGATGCCCTGCCCCCGGCCTCGGTCGCGCTGGCGCAGGAAGAGTATGACTACGACGCCGAAGAGAGCGAGGAAGAGGCCGCCGCCTTCGCAGCACTCGAGGCGCGCGAACCGCGGGCCTTCAACCGGGTGCCCGAGCCGAAGAAGGTCGTGCAGCACGTCGCCAAGAAGCCCGCCGCGCCCTCGCGCCAGGCCCAGGCCGAAGCCCAGCCCCGCCTGCGCTTCGAAGAGGCGGGCCATGACTACGAGACCCCTCCCCTCTCGCTTCTGGCCAGCCCTGCCACGATTCAGCGCCACACGCTGTCGGACGAGGCGCTGGAAGAGAACGCGCGGATGCTGGAATCGGTGCTCGACGACTACGGCGTGAAGGGCGAGATCGTCTCGGTCCGCCCGGGCCCGGTCGTGACCATGTATGAACTCGAACCCGCGCCGGGCCTGAAGGCCAGCCGGGTGATCGGTCTGGCCGACGACATCGCCCGCTCGATGTCGGCGCTGTCGGCGCGCGTCTCGACCGTTCCGGGCCGCTCGGTCATCGGGATCGAACTGCCGAACGCCCAGCGCGAGAAGGTCGTGCTGCGCGAGATCCTCGCCGCGCGCGACTTCGGTGACGGCAACGCCAAGCTGCCGCTGGCTCTTGGCAAGGACATCGCCGGCGAGCCGATCGTGGCGAACCTCGCGAAGATGCCGCACCTGCTGATCGCCGGCACCACCGGCTCGGGCAAGTCGGTCGCGATCAACACCATGATCCTGTCGCTGCTCTACAAGCTGACGCCCGACGAATGCCGGCTGATCATGATCGACCCGAAGATGCTGGAACTGTCGGTCTATGACGGCATCCCGCACCTGCTTTCGCCGGTCGTCACCGATCCCAAGAAGGCGGTCGTCGCCCTCAAATGGGTCGTGGGCGAGATGGAAGAGCGCTACCGCAAGATGTCGAAGATGGGCGTGCGCAACATCGACGGCTACAACGGCCGGGTGAAGGAAGCGCTCGACCGCGGCGAGATGTTCAAGCGCACCGTGCAGACCGGCTTCGACGAGGAAACCGGCGACCCGATCTTCGAGACCGAGGAATTCCAGCCGAAGTCGATCCCCTACATCGTCGTCATCGTCGACGAGATGGCCGACCTGATGATGGTCGCGGGGAAAGAGATCGAGGCCTGCATCCAGCGTCTGGCGCAGATGGCGCGGGCCTCGGGGATCCACCTGATCATGGCGACCCAGCGGCCCTCCGTCGACGTCATCACCGGCACGATCAAGGCGAACTTCCCCACCCGGATCTCGTTCCAGGTGACCTCGAAGATCGACAGCCGCACGATCCTGGGCGAGATGGGCGCGGAACAGCTGCTGGGCATGGGCGACATGCTCTACATGGCCGGCGGCAGCCGCATCACCCGGATCCACGGCCCCTTCGTCAGCGACGAGGAAGTCGAAGAGATCGTGAACCACCTGAAAAGCTTCGGCCCGCCCGAGTACCTCGCCGGCGTGGTCGAGGGTCCCGATGACGACAGCGCCTCGGACATCGACGCGGTGCTGGGCCTCGGCGGCAACACCGATGCCGAAGACTCTCTCTACGACCAGGCCGTGCAAGTGGTGCTGCGCGACCGCAAGGTCTCGACCTCCTACATCCAGCGCAAGCTCGGCATCGGCTACAACAAGGCCGCCAAGCTGGTGGAACAGATGGAAGAACAGGGCGTCGTCTCGGCCTCGAACCATGTCGGCAAGCGCGAGATCCTCGTCCCCGAGCAGTGATCGGCGGGACAGAGGCACCGGAACCGGGGGGTCCGGGGGGATCGGATCCCCCCGGACCTTCTTCTTTGACGCAGCCCCGTGATCCGCGCCCCCCTCCCCCTCCACTCAGACGTGATGCAAGGGCGCTGGGAACCGAAGGGCCAAGCGCCTAGTTTGGGGCGCATGACACCGCTTCGCGCCCTTCGGGGCCCCGCCCTCGCCCTCGCGACCCTTCTCGCTGCAGCCCTGCCGGCGCTGGCCGCGCCCGTGCCGCTCGCGACCCTGTCGAACTACATCAACAGGATCGACTCGGTGCAGGGCAGCTTCAGCCAGTTGAACCCTGACGGGACCCGTTCCGAGGGGATCATCAAGATCAAGCGGCCGGGGCGGATGCGCTTCGAATACACCAAGCCGGACAACTCGCTTGTGCTGGCCGGCGCGGGCCAGGTCGCGATCTTCGACGCCAAGTCGAACCAGCCGCCCGAGCAGTATCCGCTGTCGCAGACACCGCTGAACCTGATCCTGCGCTCGACCGTCGACTGGCGCGTCTCGCGCTCGGTCGTGGGGCACGGCGAGGAAAACGGTATGACCACCGTCACGGTGCAGGACCCGAACCGGCCCGAGATCGGCACGATGACGATGTATTTCGAGCCCTCGCCCCTGCGTCTTGCGCAGTGGATCGTCACCGACGAGGCCGGCGGGCGCACGCTGGTGAAGCTCGGCCCGCTGACAGAGGCCGACTTCCCGCCCTCGACCTTCTCGATCTCGGACGAGGCGGCCCGGCGCTGAACGACACAAGAACGCCGGGCCCTCGGGCCCGGCGTTTTCCTTTGCGGTCGGCGAGTGGCTCAGCCGCGGCAGTACTGCAGCTGGGTGTCGTAAAGCACCGCGCGCTGCGCCACCTGGTTCGAGACGCCCATCAGCCAGCCCTTCTGCAGGTGACTGCCGCGGGCATAGCCGGTGCGCCCCTCGTGATAGGCAAGATACTGGTTCTGCGCATCGGTCTTCGGGATCCCGAGGCCCCGCGCGCTCTGGTCCATGTACCAGCCCATGAAGTCGGTGGCGTCGGCGATGTTGTCGCGCCGCGCGCGCCAGCGGCCGGTCTGCGCGACGTAATCGTCCCAGGTCCCGTCCAGCGCCTGCGAATAGCCATAGGCCGAACTCGCGCGCCCCATCGGGATGATGCCCAGCGCATAGGTGTGCGGGGTCCGCGCATTGCCGACGAACTTCGATTCCTGATAGATCGTCGCCATCTGGATCGCCACCGGCACGCCCCAGCGGGCCTCGGTGCTGCGCATGGCGCTCAGGTATTCCGGACGTTGGTTCACGATGGCGCAGGCATCATCCAGCCGCGACGGCGCGGAGTAGTTTCCGCCGCAGGCGGCGACCAGAAGAAATACCGATGCGCGAAGAAGTCTGCTCATAGCCCCTCGCATGTTTTATTTTGCCGGGAGCCTACCTGAATCCGTTTCCCGAGAAAATCCGATTCCGCTTGCAAACGCTGGGGTTGTCGGATCTCCGCCACACACTGTTTCGCCCGGGATGCGGCGACGCGGCACCGGCCCTGTGGACTCGGGGCCCGCGCAGGATTAGGTAATCGTTCAGGAGCACCTGATGCAGACAACCCGCGCCAAGTACAATATCGGACAGGTTCTGCGGCACCGGAAACATCCGTTCCGGGGCGTGGTCTTCGACGTCGACGCACATTTCTCGAACACCGAGGAATGGTATGACGCGATCCCCGAAGACAGCCGGCCCTCGCGCGATCAGCCCTTCTACCATCTTCTGGCCGAGAATGACGACAGCTACTACGTGGCCTACGTCTCCGAGCAGAACCTGATGCCGGACGAGACCGGCGAACCTGTGGACCATCCCGACCTGCCGGATCTGTTCGGCGATTTCGAGGACGGCCGCTACCCCCTGCACTTCCAGCTGAACTGAGGTCCGCCCCGGCGACCGGCGCTGTGGGGGCGTTGATGCGCCGGCCACCGGAGACAGGATCACTTTCGCGTCGGAATCGGGCGCAAGTCGGGCGGCAACATGTCGGCGGAACGGTAAGTGCCGGGGGACCGCGCCGATCGTCGCGCGATCGCGCGGCTGCCCATGACGCGACTGCGGCTGGCGCCCCGCCACGGATGCGGCGGACCAAGCCTCTCGCGGCCGACCTCGGCCAGCGGAACCGTCAGGGGGTTTGAAGGGGGGGGCAGCCGAGCATTGCTCTGACCGGGATGCGGCCTATGCACGGGAAAGTCCTCGACGTCGCGAACTGGGTGGGGGCTGTTGAACCGCGACGCCGAGGGAAGCCTGTGCAGCTACAGGGACGTTTTCGCCCGCCAATCCGGCGCGGTTATGCACGGATTTGGGAAAGTTCGTGGCGAATTCCGCAGCCCGGGCCCGGCGACCACAAGATCTGGCTCAGCTGACGGCCGCCTCCAGCGGCAGGCAGAAGCGCAGCCGGTTCCAGCATCCGATCCGGCGATAGGACATCCGCCGCGCGAAGTGGTGGATGATCGGCCAGCCGAAGCCGCCCTCGGCCAGCCGCGCCATGGGCGCGCCCTGCGGGCCCAGCAGGCTGTCGGGCAACGGCGCACCGCGGTCGGCGATCGACACGACCAACACGCCGCCGTGCTGGCGGATACGCAGCACCACGGGCCCGCCCCGTCCGTGATAGGCGTGTTCGACGATGTTGTTCAGCACCTCGGCGATGACCATCTGCGCGATTTCCGCAGCGCCATGCGACAGGCGGCCAGAGACCCGGTGCGTAACCAGCCCCAGCACCTGCCGGACCGAGCGCGCATCGGCATTGGCGCAAAGCCGGATCGGCCCGGCCCGGGCCTGCCCAGCCGCCGCGGCCTGCGGCGGCGCAGAGCCGGGCGCGCCGGTCATCTCCTCCCGGAGGCCGGCGCAGCGGTGCCTGACAGGCCCCCCGCGCGGGGCACAGGATCGCCATCCCAAGTCGTGCCGGACGTCCGCCCATCAGATGCCCGCTCATCCGGCATCCGATCACCGGATGCTCCATCGCCGGCCCCGCGATCAGCGGTCTCGGCACGGGCAGTCCCTTTACCGCCCGCCCCGCCCGAGACCGGGCCAGCAGGCTCCTCCCCCACCTGCCCGCGCCCCGCAGGCGCGCCGGCATCTGTGTCCCGCCCCTCGGGCGCGCCCATGTCCGGGGCATCCGCCTCCCGGCGCAGGTGGAAGAATTCGACCATCCGCGTCAGCTGGAACAACCGCTCGACCGGCGGGGTCAGCGCCGCCAGCTCCAGCGGCACCGGGTCCAGCGCCCGCTTCACCGCGACGATCGCCCCCAGTCCCGAACTGTCGATGAAATCCACCGCGCGCAGGTCCAGCACCACGCGTTCCGGCGACGGCAGCCCGGCCGCCAGCGCCCGCATCCTGTCCTTGAACTGGATCGCCACCGCCGCGTCGATCCGCGGGTCGGCGACCTGCACGACCAGCGCCGCGCCCTCCTGCCTCGTGCTCAGGTTCATCCGTCCGCTCCTGCCCAAGGCGGCCCCGGGACGTCATGACTTCGCGTCACCCGCTGGACCGGCCTGCCTCTGCCTCGGGGCGCAGCCTAGACCCGGAGGGTTAGCGAAGCGTAACCTTGTCCCCGGCACGGTGACAAACGCAGGCGACGAAGGAGACCGCGATGGAAGAGGTGGTGATCTCGGGGGCGGTCCGCACGCCGATGGGCGGTTTCCAGGGCGTCTTCGCGGGGGTCGAGCCCGCGGCGCTCGGCGGGGCGGCGATCGAGGCCGCGCTGAAGGCCGCCTCTGCCGATCCCCGGCTGGTGGACGAACTGCTGATGGGCTGCGTGCTGCCCGCAGGCCAGGGTCAGGCCCCGGCGCGGCAGGCGGGGTTCGCCGGGGGCCTGGGCGAGGCGGTGCCCGCCACCACGGTGAACAAGATGTGCGGCTCGGGGATGAAGGCCGCGATGATGGCCTGGGACCGGCTCGCGCTGGGCACGGCGGGGGTGATCGTCGCGGGCGGCATGGAAAGCATGACCCGCGCCCCCTACCTGCTGCCGAAGATGCGCGGCGGCGCGCGGCTCGGCCATGCGCAGGTGATCGACCACATGTTCCTCGACGGGCTCGAGGATGCCTATGACAAGGGCCGCCTGATGGGCACCTTCGCCGAGGACTGTGCCGAGGCCTTCCAGTTCACCCGCGCCCAGCAGGACGACTACGCCACCGCCTCGCTGACCCGCGCCCGCGCCGCGCAGGACAGCGGCGCCTTCGCGGCCGAGATCGTGCCGATCACCGTCTCGACCCGGCGCGGCGACACGCTGGTGCAGCTCGACGAACAGCCGCTCTCGGCCCGGCCCGAGAAGATCCCGACCCTGAAGCCCGCCTTCCGCGACGGCGGCACGGTGACGGCGGCGAACAGCTCGTCGATCTCGGACGGGGCCGCGGCGCTGGTCCTTGCCGGGGCCGAGGCCGCGCGCCGCCACGGCCTGCCGGTCCGCGCCCGGATCCGCGGCCATGCCAGCCATGCGCAGTCCCCCGGCCTCTTCCCCACCGCCCCGGTTCCGGCGGCGCGCAAGCTGATGGAGCGCCTCGGCTGGGCCCCCGGCGACGTCGACCTCTGGGAGGTGAACGAGGCTTTCGCGGTGGTGCCGATGGCCTTCATGTCGGAACTCGGCCTCTCCCACGACCGGGTCAACGTGAATGGCGGCGCCTGCGCGCTCGGCCATCCGATCGGGGCCTCGGGCGCGCGGATCATGGTGACGCTGCTGAACGCGATGGAGACGCGCGGCGCGAAACGCGGCATCGCCGCGATCTGCATCGGCGGCGGCGAAGGCACCGCGATCGCCCTCGAACGCGACTGACCCCGCCCTTTCGACCTTGCCGAAATATCCCGGGGGGCGCGCGGCACGCGCGGGGGCAGCGCCCCCCTCCCCGCCCCCGCCCTTTCGCATTGGCGCAAATATCCCGGGGGAGTCCCGGCACGGGACGGGGGCAGCGCCCCCCTCCCTTCCGCCGCCCCCGGCGCCACGCTAGACTGCCGGCACCGCAAGCCTCCGGAGCCGCCCCATGGACTACCCCGCCCTCGCCCGCGACCTCGCCGCCCTGACCCATGGCGAGACCGATACCGTCGCGCTGATGGCCACGGTCGCCTGCGAACTGCACGCCGCCCATCCGCTGTCGGACTGGACCGGCTTCTACCGCGTCGTCGCGCCCGAGCTTCTGAAGATCGGCCCCTATCAGGGCGGCCACGGCTGCCTCGTCATCCCCTTCTCGCGCGGGGTCTGCGGCGCCGCGGCCCGCACCGGCGCGGCGCAGATCGTCCCGGATGTCGAGCTGTTCCCCGGCCATATCGCCTGCGCCTCCTCGACCCGGTCGGAACTGGTGCTGCCGGTCCGCAACCGCGCCGGAACGCTGCTGGGCGTGCTCGATCTCGACAGCGACACCGAGGCCGCCTTCAGCGAGGCCGATGCCACGGCCCTTGCCGCGATCCTCGCCGATGTCTTCGCCGACGCCGCCTGAGGCCCCCGACGACAGGCGCACCGCCGGCACGCTCACCGGCGGCTGCCTCTGCGGCGCGGTGCGCTACCGGGTGATGGGCAGCTTCGGCCGGCTCTCGGTCTGCCATTGCCGGCAATGCCAGCGCTTCGGCGGAGGCCCGTCCTCGGCCGCCGGCACCGTCCCCCTCGCGCGCTTCGTCCTGACCGAAGACCGCGGCCTGCGCTGGTATGCCTCGTCCGATCACGCGCGGCGCGGCTTCTGCCGCTTCTGCGGATCGGCCCTGTTCTGGGCCCCGATCGGCGAGGCGCGGATCTGCCCCTCGGCCGGATCGCTCGACGACGCACCGGATCTCGGCCCCCCGCATCCCTGCTTCCTCGAGGACGCCGCCGACTATGCCGCGCCCGAGGGCCCGCCGCCGCCCCCCGACCCCGATCCGCCACCAATGCTCGAGGGCGGCTGCCTCTGCGGGGCAAACCGCTTCCGCCTGCACGGCCCCGCGGGCGAGGCCACGGCCTGCCACTGCCGCCAATGCGCCCGCGTCTCTGGCCATTACGCCGTCAGCTTCGACGCGACCGGCCGGCTGGACTGGCTGAAAACCGACAGCCTCGCCCACCATGTCAGCCCTGGCGGCGGGATGCGCAGCTTCTGCACCCGCTGCGGCAGCCCGATGACCTTCGCCCGCGACGGCGAGACCGCGGTCGAGGCCGGCGCCCTGCCCGCCCGCACCGGTGGCCGCCTGACCCGGCACATCTTCACCGCAACGCAGGGCCGCTGGCACCGGCTGAGCGACGGCCTGCCGCAACACCCCGGGGAGGCCTGACAGGATGCTGGTGCCGCTGCCCGACCTGCTGACCTTCCTTGCCGCCGGCATCGTGATGAACCTGACGCCCGGCCCCGACGTGATGTTCGCGACCGCCAGCGGCCTGTCGGGCGGCCCGCGCGCCGGGATTGCGGCGGGGCTCGGGGTCGGGCTCGGCGGGCTCTGGCACGTCGGGCTGGCCGCGCTGGGGCTGTCGGCGCTGATCGCGGCCCATCCCGGGGCGCTCGACGCGATCCGCTGGGCGGGCGCGGCCTACCTGGCCTGGCTCGCGTGGAAAAGCTGGCAGGCCCACGCGGCGCCCGCCGCGACCGGCGGCGCATCGACCGTGGCGCGGGCCTTCGCCCGCGGCGCGCTGACCAATGTGCTGAACCCCAAGCCCGTGCTCTTCATCCTCGCCTTCCTGCCGCAGTTCACCGATCCCGCCCGCGGCCCGGTGACGCTGCAGATCCTGCTGCTGGGCGGGCTCTTCACCCTGACCGGCACGCTGATCACCGCGGGCTACGGCCTGACCGCGGGCCTTGCGCAGCGCGCCGTGGCGCGGCGGCTCGCCGGGCTCACGCGGGTCTCGGCGGTGATCTACGCGGGCCTTGCCGCGCGGCTGGCGCTCGACTGACCGCGCGCGCCGCGCTAGAGGGCTGCCATGACCGAGGACTTCGTCTACGCCCCGCCCGACCTGCCGCTTGCGGTGCTGCATCGCGATGCCGCGGTGCTGGTGCTCGACAAGCCCGCGGGGCTGCTGTCGGTGCCCGGCCGCGGGCCCGAGCGCGCCGACAGCCTGCAGGCGCGGGTGCTGAAGGCCTTCCCCGAGGCGCTGCTGGTGCACCGGCTCGACCTCGACACCTCGGGGGTGATCGTCTTCGCACTGACGCCCGCGGCGCAGAAAAGCCTCGGCCAGCAGTTCGAGGCGCGGCTTACGAAGAAGGTCTATGTCGCACGGCTCTGGGGGCACCTCGCGCCGCCGACCGGCACTGTCGACCTGCCGCTGATCGTCGACTGGCCGAACCGGCCGCGCCAGCACGTGAACCACGAGACCGGCAAGCCCGCCGTCACCGACTGGCGCGTGGTGCGGCTGGACGAGGACGGCACGACCCGCGTGCGGCTCTACCCGAAGACCGGGCGCAGCCACCAGCTGCGCGTCCATATGATGGAGACCGGGCACCCGATCCTTGGCGATCCGCTTTACGCCGAGGGCCCGGCGCGCGCCTTCCCGCGACTGATGCTGCATGCCGAAACGCTGGGCTTCCGTCACCCGGACAGCGGCCGGATGCAGAGCTTCTCGGCGCCCTGCCCATTCTGACCAGTCCGTTCTGACCAGTCCGTTCTGATCGGTCCGTTCTGATCAACCCGCTCTGATCCGGCGTCGGAGGGGGCGCTGCCCCCGCCCTGCGGGCCCCCCGGGATATTTGGGCCAATGCGAAAGCTAGACGCGGCCAAGGGTCAGGGAACGGACCCAGTCGTCCGCGCCGCGTGCGCGGGCGCGGGCGACCGCGGCGGTGGCATCGTAGGGGATCAGGCGGAACGCGACCGACCAGCCCTGCCCGCTGCGGGTCAGGATCGCATAGCGCGCATGCGGGCTGCCGGCCTCGGAGACATGCGGCTCTGGCACATCATCCTCGTAGGCGGGGCTGCCGACCGAGCCGGGGTTCACCACCATCCGCCCGTCCGGCAGCGTCACCGCCGCCTGCTGATGAGTGTGCCCGCACAGGATCAGGCCTGCGTCCGTCGTCCCGGTCAGCGCCTCGATGACCGACAGCGGGCGCGGGATCATCCGCCCGAGCCCGGCCTCGTGCAGCCAGTAGGTCAGGTCGCAGGCGGGCGTCGCGTGGCACAGGAACACGTCCCCCAGATCAAGCACCGCCGGCAGCGCCGCCAGCCAGCCCAACGCCCCGGCGTCGAGTTCCTCTGCCGCCCAGGCGTCCCAGCGGCTGTGGCGCCCGCCGGGGGGCGCCACGATGCAGCGGTCGTGGTTGCCGCGCACCGTGGGCATCGGCCGCGCCCGCAGCATCCCGACCGTCCGCGCGTTCCACAGCGGCCCGCCCAGGCAGTCGCCAAGGTTGACCGAGGCCGCGACGCCCTGCGCCTCCATGTCGGCCAGCACCGCCGCCAGCGCGTCGGCATTGCCGTGGATGTCGGCGATCGCGGCGAAGCGATCGGCCCCGACCCCGGACACCGTCACTCGGCCGCCCAGCCCGAGATCGCCTTCGAGTCGCAGAACTCCTCGATCCCCCAGTGCCCGCCCTCGCGCGCGCGGCCCGAGGCGCCGACGCCGCCGAAGAACGCGCCGCGCCCGCGCGACTTGCCGTTGGTCTCGACCATGCCCGCGTTCAGTGCCCGCGCCAGCCGGTTGCGCCGCGCCCCGTCCTGCGTCTGAACGTAGTTCGTGAGCCCGTAGACCGTGTCATTGGCGATCGACAGCGCCTCGGCCTCGGTCTCGAAGGGAATGATCGACAGCACCGGGCCGAAGATCTCTTCCTTCTCGATCGTCATCCCCGGCACCACGTCGGCAAAGACCGTCGGGCGCACGAAATAGCCACGATTGAGCCCCTCGGGCCGGCCGCGGCCACCGGCGACAAGCCGCGCGCCCTCGGCTATGCCTTTCTCGATCAGGGCCTGGATCTTGCCGTACTGCACCTCGGACACCACCGGGCCGATATGCGCCCCGGGCTCGGAGGCGGGCGCGACGCGGGTCGCCTCGGCCACCTCGCGCGCGATCTCGACGGCGCGGTCATAGACCGGGCGCTCGACCAGCATCCGGGTCGGCGCGTTGCAGGATTGCCCGGAGTTGTAGAGGCAATGCGTGACGCCCCGCTTCACCGCCGCCTCGTCGGCATCGGCGAAGATCAGGTTCGCGCCCTTGCCGCCCAGTTCCAGCGCCACCTTCTTCAGCGTGTCGGCCGCGGCCTTGGTGATCGCGATGCCCGCGCGGGTCGAGCCGGTGAAGCTGACCATCGCCACGTCCGGGTGGCTGGAGAGTTGCGAGCCCACGCCCGCCCCGTCTCCGTTCACCAGGTTGAAGACGCCGGGCGGCAGGCCGGCCTCGTCCACGATCTCGGCGAACAGCAGCGACGAGAGCGGCGCCACCTCCGAAGGCTTCAGCACCATCGTGCAGCCCGCGATCATCGCCGGGATCGCCTTCAGCGTGACCTGGTTCATCGGCCAGTTCCAGGGCGTGATCAGCGCCACCACCCCTACCGGCTCCTGCGCGATCATCGTGCCGGGGGCCTGCGGCCCCAAGGGTTTCAACCAGTCGAAATGCTTCGCGGCCTCGATGAAATTCTCGATGTGCCAGGTGCCCGCGGCGGCCTGGTCGTCCACCGCCATGTCGATCGGCGCGCCCATCTCGAGACTGATCGCCGCCCCCATCTCGGGCGCGCGGCGCTTGTAGATCTCGAGGATCCGCTCGACGAAGGCCAGCCGCTCGGCCGGCGGGGTCGCGCGCCAGCCGGGCAGCGCGGCCTTGGCGGCGGCGACCGCGGCCTCGGTGTCGGCGGTGCCGCCAAGCGCGATCACCGCGCAGGGTTCCTCGGTCGAGGGGTCGATCACGAGGCAGTCCTGCCCCTGCTGCGCAGCCACCCAGCGGCCGTCGATGTAGAAGTCGCGTTTCTCGATCATGGGGCACCTCCTGGCTTCGGCCGAAGCCTAGGCGCCCTGTCGCCCCCCGCAAGGCCTTCCGCGACGGCCCGATGCCGCAAACCGCCCATCACGGCATTCCGGCGGCGCGCTTCGGCGAGCGTTTGCGGGGGGGGACCTTTGCGGGCGGGCCACGGGGCTGCTATGGCTGCGGCCATGTTCAGGCTCTTCCGCCGCGCGCGACACATCACCCGCCTGGGGCTGACCCCGCCCCGCCCCGCAGCCGACCGCCACGGGCTGGCGGTGGTGCTGATCGTGCGCAACGAGGAAACCCACATCGCCGAATGGGCGCGCTTCCATGCGCTGGCCGGGGTGCGGGCCTTCCATGTCTATGACAACGGCTGCACCGACGGCACGCTCGCCGCGCTGCACGCGGCCGTGCCGGGCATGGCGACGGTGATCCCCTGGGACCAGAAGCTGACCGATGCCCGCTCCGGCGCAGAGATCCACAACCAGGTTCTGGCCTATGCCCATGCGGTGCGCAATTTCGGCGCCCGCTACCGCTGGATGACCTTCATCGACGTCGACGAATTCCTGGTGCCGGTCGCCGCCGCCTCGCTGCCCGAGGCGCTCGAGGGGCTTGAGGCAGAGGCCAACATCTCGCTGCCCTGGCACATGTTCGGGCGCAACGGGCATCAGGCGATGCCCGCGGGCGGGGTGCTGGCGAACTACACCCGCCGCAACCCCGACCCGATGAGCGACGCGAAGGGCCTCAGGAACTTCAAGATGATCGTCGACCCCTGCCGGGTGACCGCGATGAAGGTGCATTCGATCGAGACCGACGGCCGCGCGGACAGCATCAACGACCGCGGCCAGCGCACCAGCGCACAGGGGCGCGAGGCGCAAGCGTTCTATTCCGCCGATCGGATCCAGCTCAATCATTACTACACCCGATCGGATGCCGAGCTGCGCGCCAAGATCGCCCGCGGCCCGAACCTGACCACGCCGGACGCCGACCACCTGCGCCGGGTGATGCGCAAGGTCGAAAACATCGAGGCCGGCGAGATCGAGGACCGCAGCGCGCTCGACTTCCTCGCCCGGATCGGCGCGGGAACCATCGTCTAGCGCCGGGCGCCGGGCGGCAACCGCCTTCGCGATCCGTCGCGCCTGACGGAAACCGGTCCTCTTTTCCGCGCGCCCCGCACAGGGGGGATGAAACCGTCGCGTCAGGGGGTTATGTCGGGTCTCGGGTATTTACTGGAGGGAGTTCCCCATGGGCCTGCGCATCAACGACGTGACCCCCGACTTCACCGCCGAGTCGACGGAAGGCACGATCAAGTTCCACGACTGGATCGGCGACGGCTATGCGATCCTCTTCTCGCATCCGCGCGACTTCACGCCCGTCTGCACCACCGAATTCGGCGCCGTGGCCCAGCTGGCCCCGGAATTCGAGAAGCGCGGCACCAAGGTGCTGGGCGTTTCGGTCGATTCGGTCGAGGACCACGTGAAGTGGAAGCGCGACATCGAGACCTTCGCCGGCGCCCCCGCCAACTTCCCGATCATCGACGACAGCACGCTGGCCGTGTCGAAGGCCTTCGACATGCTGCCGGCCGACTACTACACCCCCACCGAGGGCCGCACCCCGGCCCATACCGCCACCGTGCGCACCGTCTACATCATCGGGCCCGACAAGAAGGTGCGCCTGACGATGACCTACCCGATGTCGGTCGGCCGCAACTTCGCGGAAATCCTGCGCGCGCTCGACGCGGTGCGGGCGACCGACGGCGTGCCTTTCGCCACCCCCGCGAACTGGGTGCCCGGGCAGGACGTCATCGTCGCGCTTTCGGTCCCGACCGCGGATGCCGAGGCGAAATACGGCGCGCTCGACATCAAGCTGCCCTACCTGCGCTTCGCCAAGCACCCGGGCTGAGCGGATGGAGATCTTCCGCGCCGGCGACCGGCCCTCGGCCGCGGCGCCCGAAAGCTACTTCACCGGCCGGGTCCGTCAGGACCCGGTGATCGAGGCGCCCGCCCCCGCACGGCTGCGCGCGCTGCTGGTGACCTTCGAGCCCGGCGCGCGGACCCATTGGCACACGCATCCGCTGGGCCAGACGATCCATGTCACGCAGGGCACGGGCCGCTGCCAGCGCGCCGGCGGCCCGGTCGAGGTGATCCGCGCCGGCGACACCGTCTGGTTCGCCCCCGGCGAGCGGCACTGGCACGGCGCCGGCCCGACGACCGCCATGGCGCATCTGGCGATGCAGGAGGCCGAGGACGGCCGCACCGCGGACTGGGCCGACCCGGTGTCCGAGGCCGACTACCTCGGCTGAGGCGGAAGCGATCGCAGGAAGGGGGCGTGGCCGACCGGCCGCGCCCCCTTTGCATTGCGCGCCAGCCCCCCGCGGCGGATGCGGCAAACTTCGTGCGGACGTGGCCGCCGGGTCACAGACTCGGCGGGCGGCGGCGGCGGGTGGAGGGGGCGTCGAATGCGACGTTTTGCCTGTGGCGCAGTGCTTGCGCCCGCCTGCCGGGCCCGGAACACCGCAGAAAGAACACATGCAATCCCTAAGTATTTGAAGACCTTCCGACGTTCGGCATGCGTCTGAATACGGTCGATATACGAATACGGCTTCACTTTGCCGCAGGGGAGGTCTACGGCATACTGCCAGATATTTTTATTGGCATCCCACCAAACGGCAGGAATGGACATGACCGATCTCCCCGGTATTCCAAGCCGTCGCAACTTCCTCAAGGCATCGGCGGCTACGGTCGCCCTCGTCGGGGTTGCGGCACAGGCGAAAGCGAAAGAGACCGCAGCCGCGGTCCCGCTGGACGAATACAAACCCGAATATCTGAACGCCGTCGAATGGGCGTTCGTGATGGCCGCGACCGCGCGGCTGATCCCGTCGGAAGGCGACGGCCCGGGCGCCCTCGAGGCGCGCGTCCCGGTCTTCATCGACCTGCAGCTGGCCGGTGACTATGGCACCGCCGAAGACTGGTACATGGCCGGTCCGCACGATCCGACCGTTGCCGCCGACCGCGGCTGGCAGACGCCGCTGAACCCGGCCGAGGTCTATCGCAAGGCGATCCCGCTGGTCGACGACTGGTGCCGGACCACCCACGGCGCGATCTTCGCCGAGCTCGAGGCCGACAAGCAGGACGCGACGCTGACCGCGCTGCAGAAGGGCGAGGTCACCCTGCCGCCCGACGTCACGATCTTCTTCACCACCCTGCTCGCCAACACCAAGGAAGGCTACTTTGCCGACCCGATGTACGGCGGCAACCACGGCATGGCCTCCTGGGTCTACATCGGCTTCCCCGGCGCCCGCGCCGCCTTCCGGGAATGGCCGACGCGGCACAACATCAAGTATCCGCTCGGTCCGGTCTCCATCAAAGGCGAGAGGGCCTGATCCATGGCACGTCAGGAAAAGAAAAAGGACGTCGTCATCGTCGGCCTCGGCTGGACCGGCTCGATCGCAGGGATCGAACTGGCGCAGGAAGGCCTCGAGATCGTCGCGCTCGAGCGCGGCCATGACCAGTCGGTCGTGCCGAACTTCCAGTATCCCAACCAGATCGACGAGCTGAAATACGGCGTCCGTCTGAAGAACTTCCAGCATCCGCGCATGCAGACCGTCACGGTCCGCCGCAACGAGGCGGAAACCGCGCTGCCCTACCGCTCGCTGGGCTCGTTCCTGCCCGGCAACGGCGTCGGCGGCGCCGGCACCCACTGGAACGGCCTGAACTGGCGCCCGCAGGAGCAGGAGCTGAGCCTGCGCTCCTATGTCCGCGACAACTGGGGCGAGCAGATCATCCCGGACGACATGGTGCTGCAGGACTATCCCGTCACCTATGACGAGATGGAGCCCTTCTTCACCCGCTTCGAGAAGGTCGCCGGCATCTCCGGCAAGGCCGGCAACATCAAGGGTCAGATCCAGGAAGGCGGCAACCCGTTCGAGGGCTGGCGGTCGGAAGAGTACCCGATGCCCGCGCTGCCCACGACCTATGACGCCTCGCTGTTCGAGAAGGCCGCCAAGGCCGCCGGCCTGCATCCGTTCCCGGCCCCGGCCGGCATCGCCTCGCAGGCCTACACGAACCCCTACGGCATGCAGATGGGCCCGTGCAACTTCTGCGGCTTCTGCGAGCGCTACGGCTGCTACCAGTATTCGAAGTCGATGCCGCAGACCTGCACGCTCGACGCGCTGAAGGCCTATCCGAACTTCTCCTACCGCACCGGGGCCGAGGTCCTGCGGGTCGAGATGGCGCAGGACGGCAAGACCGCGACCGGCGTGACCTATTACGACTACGCGACCAAGGAAGAGGTCTTCCAGCCCGCGGACATCGTGATCCTGGCCTCGTACCAGCTGAACAACGTCCACCTGATGCTGCTCTCGGGAATCGGCCAGCCGTACAACGCGGTGACCGGCGAGGGCGTGACGGGCAAGAACTACGCCTACCAGATGAACGGCGGCGTGACGCTGTTCTTCAAGGACGCGAACTTCAACCCCTTCGTGGGTCACGGCGCCAACGGCATCGCGATCGACGACTACTCGATCAGCCAGATCGACTTCGGCAAGGAAGGCTTCATCGGCGGCGCCTACTGGCGCGCGGGCACCTTCAACGGCCAGCCGATCCGCTCGATGCCGCTGCCCAAGGGCACGGCGAGCTGGGGTGGCAAGTGGAAGGAAGCGATCGGCGAGTGGTACGGCCACGCGATGTCGATCGGCACGCATGGTTCGCACATGTCCTACAAGACGAACCACCTCGACCTCGATCCGACCTACACGGATCCGCACGGCCGTCCGCTGATGCGCATGACCTTCAACTGGAACCCGAACGACCTTCGGATGAACCAGTTCCAGAAGCGGAAGGCCGAGGAACTGGCCAAGACCATGGGCGCCAACATCACCGACATCGGCTTCAAGGACGTGGGCGCGCAATACGACGTGCGGCCCTACCAGACGACGCACAACACCGGCGGGCACATCATGTCCGACAGCCCGACCACCGGCGCGGTGAACAAGTTCAGCCAGGCCTGGGACAAGCACAACGTCTTCGCCATGGGCGCGGGCAACTTCGTGCAGAACACCCAGTACAACCCGACGGGCCTCGTCGGCGGTCTGGCCTATCACACGGTGCATGCGATCCGCACGCAGTACCTGTCGAACCCGCGTCCGCTGGTCTGAGGAGCTGAAGGATGTACAAAGCACTCCGCATCCTGGCCGGTCTGGTCCTCCTCGGCCTGATCTGCCTGCTCGCCTTCATCTTCGTGCCGGTGCAACGCACCCAGCCCGCGACCCAGCTTGCCGCCGACTGGCAGCCGGCCGAGGGCCAGGGCAAATACGCGATGATCGCCGGTGACTGCGTCGCCTGCCACACCGCCCCGGGCGGCGAGGAACTGGCCGGCGGCCGCGCGATCGAAAGCCCGATGGGCACGATCTGGTCGACCAACATCACGCCCGACAAGGCGAACGGCATCGGCGCCTGGTCCTTCGAGGACTTCCGCGCGGCGATGATCGACGGCGTCGCGCCGGGCGGCGAGCATCTCTACCCGGCGATGCCCTACGAGAACTACCGCCTGATGTCGGAAGAGGACCTGCGCGCCCTCTACGACTACCTGCTCAAGGACGTGAAACCGGTCGCGGTCGCCAACAAGGAGACCGAGCTGTCCTTCCCGTTCAACCTGCGCTTCGGCATCCGCGCCTGGAACTGGCTCGCGCTGTCGCACGGGCCGGGCTTCACCCCCGCGGGCAAGACCGAAGCCGAGGACCGCGGCCAGTATCTGGTCGAGGGCCCGGGCCACTGCGCGGCCTGCCACAGCCCGCGCAACACCTTCATGGCCCAGGACGGCGTGACCGCCGACAACGGCAAGTTCCTGACCGGCGGCGTCGTCGGCGGCTGGAACGCGCCGGCGCTGCGCGGTGCGGGCTCTGCCCCGCAGCAGTGGACGGTCGAGGAAATGGCCTCGTACCTCGCCACCGGCCGCAACGCCCATTCGACCGCCAACGGCGAGATGGGTCTGGTGGTCGAGCATTCGCTGCAGCACCTGACCGACGAGGACAACATCGCGATCGCCGCCTTCCTCAAGGGGATCGACGGCGAGAAGGTCGCGCTGCCCTCGAGCTTCGCGAACCCCGGCCCGACCCCGATGGAACCGGCCAAGGCCGATGCCGCGGGCGAAGCCACCACGAAGATGCTGACCGAGGCCGATCCGGGCATGCCGCTGGGCGCGCGTCTCTACCTCGACAGCTGCTCGGCCTGCCACTTCGTGACCGGCAAGGGCGCCCCGGGGATCTTCCCCGAACTGCAGGGCAACCATCTGGTCACCGGTTCGGAAGTCGGGCCGCTGGTCTCGGTGATCCTGAACGGCGCCGACGTGCCGCCGACCGCCAAGCGGCCGATGCATCTGGTGATGCAGGGCTACGCCGACCGCCTGTCGGATGACGAGGTCGCCGAGCTGGCCAGCTGGCTGCGCAAGGCCTGGGGCAACGACGCCGGCGCCGTGACGGCCGCCGATGTCGCCAAGGTCCGTGGCGCCGCCACGCACTGAACGGCACGCCGCAACGATCGGAAGGGGCGCCCTCGGGCGCCCCTTTTGCATTGCGGCAGGCGCGGTTCCGTCCCCCGATCTCGTCAGGCCGGGGCGCTTGGCGGCTGCCGGACGCGGACCATGCCCGGCCAGATCCCGGGCCTCGAGCGCGCCACAGGATCGCGAGCCGTTGGCCCCCGGCGTGATACGCCGCCACAACCGGCCAGCGGCCACGCTGCACAACACCGCTTCAAAACCTTCGGGCGGCGGACCGTGCCACCCTCCCGGACCGCTTGCCCAATGACCGGCCCAATGATTGGCCCATTCGGGCTACCTTGCGGGTCTTGAGCGTGGGTCCGGGGCGCGATGCGCGGTCGCGACCCGCCATCAGGCACGCCGCGCCGGACCGCCCTGTGACCCTTCGGGCAGATCGTCCTGCCCCTCCCGGACCGCCTGCCCGCCGACTGGCCCGCTCGGGCTGCCGGAACGCGGCGCAGCGGGCAGCCGGTTGATCTGACAGGCGAGGCTCGGACCAGCCGGCCCGCATCGGCGCGAGCGACAGGTTTTCCCGGATCACGGCCCAGCCGACCCTCCGCCATCGCGTGCCGGTGGCGAACGGCGCCCGCGTCCCTCCGCCATGATCTTCCGATGCGCCCGGCGATGCCCGGGCTGGCACAAAGCGGGCGCGGTGTGGTCTGCCCTCCGCCCGTCCCGACAGGCGCCGATCCCGATACCGGGCGACGCTGGACAGGCCCCCACCTCTCCCCTGTCCGCCGAGGCCGCCGGGCGCAGGCCCGGCCCCCCGCTGCATCCGCCGCGCATCCGCGCTATGATCGGGATCCGAATCCCCCCCCGGACCCCCGGCCCCCCGAACCCCGCGCGCCCCGATGACCGACGCCCTTCCCTTCCCGCCCCGCCCGGGCCGCATGCACGAGGTCTCGGGCCCCGGCGCCACGGCCTTTGCCGCGGCGCTAGCCGCGGCCCTGCCCGGCCCGGTGCTCTGGGTCGCGGAGGGCTGGCGGGCCGAGCCGCTGAACCCGCTGGGCCTCGCGCTCTGGTTCGACCCCTCGCGCCTCTTGCTGGCCTTCGCCCGCGACCGCATCGAGGCGCTGGCCGTCACCGAAGAGGCGCTGCGCCACGGGGCCAGCCGGCTGGTGGTGACCGAGCTGTCCGAGGCCCCCGACCTGACCCAGGGCCGCCGCTTGCAACTGGCGGCCGGGGCGGGCAACAGCACCTCGATCTGCCTGATTCCCGAGGGCGCGGGCTGCAACGCCGCCGAAACCCGCTGGGATTGCAAGCCCTTGGCAGACACGGGGGTAGAAGACTCGACTCTGGCCGAATGGAAGCTTACCAAGAACAAATCAGGAACTCTTGGGGGCTGGCATGTCCGGTGGTCGATCTCGGCGCATCGTCTCGATCTGGTTTCCCCGGCTGCCCAGCGACCGGGTGTTGCGCCGCTGGCCCGCTGAGCCCGGCCCCTTCGCCCTGATCGCCCGCGCCGGCAACACCGACCGCCTGCACTGCCTGAACGCCCCGGCCGAGGCCGCGGGGCTGGCGCGCGGCATGGCCGCGGCCGATGCCCGCGCGCTCTGCCCCGGCCTGATCACCCGCCCCGCCGCGCCCGAGGCCGAGGCGCGGTTCCTTGCCATGCTCGCCCGCTGGGCCACGCGCTGGTGCCCCTGGGTCGGGCTCGAGGCGCCCGACGGGATCGTGCTCGACCTCACCGGCGCGGCACATCTGCACGGCGGCGAGGCCGCGACGCTCGACCGGCTGCGCGCCAGCCTCGCGCGCGGCGGGATCACCGCCCGCCTCGGCCTTGCCGGCAGCCGCGGCGCCGCCTGGGCACTGGCGCATTACGGCACGGGCACGGACGTCGCGGACGGCCCCCTTGCCCCCCTGCCGGTCGAGGCGCTGCGGATCGACCCCGACACCGCCGCCGGCCTGCGCCGCATGGGGCTGGAAACGCTCGGCCAGCTGATGGCCCAGCCCCGCGCGCCCTTGGCCCGCCGCTTCGGCCCGGCGCTGATCACCCGGCTCGACCAGGCGACCGGCGACCGCGGCGAACAGATCTCGCCCTTGGCCGAACCGCCCCATGACGCGGTGCGCCTGACCCTGCCCGAGCCGATCGGCCTGACCGACGACCTGCGCGGCCTGACCGCCCGGCTGCTGGAGCGGCTCTGCGCCAGGCTCGCCGCGCGCGAGGCCGGCGCGCGCAGCCTGCGCCTGACCCTGCGCCGCGTCGACCAGAGCGACACCGAGGTGGAACTGCGGCTGGCCAGCCCGATGGTCGACCCGGCCCGCATCCTGCCGCTCTTCGACCGTGGCATCGACGCGGTCGACTCGGGCTTCGGCATCGACCAGCTGCGCCTTCAGGCCACGCTGGTCGAGCCGATGCCGCCGCGCCAGCTCACGCAGCGCGGCGCCGGCCAGAACCGGGCCCGCTCTGCCGCCCTCGACGATCTGGTGACCCGGATCGGCAACCGCATCGGGCTGGAAAACGTCCAGCGCCTGCTGCCCGCCGACAGCCACATCCCCGAACGCGCCTTCCTGCGCGCGCCCTTCGCCTGGTCCGAGCCCGCGGGCGGCTGGTCCGCCCCCCGCCCGCGCCCGCTGCGCCTGTTCCCTCCCGAACCGATCGAGGCCGCCACCCGAGAACCGGGCCCGCACCCGCCGCACCGCTTCCGCTGGCGCCGGATGCGGCTGACCACGCTGCGCGCGACCGGACCCGAACGCATCGCCCCGGAATGGTGGCTCGACGATCCCGACTGGCGCCGCGGCCTGCGCGACTACTGGCGGATCGAAACGCGCGAGGGCCGCAGGCTCTGGCTCTATTTCACCCCCCAGGACCCCGGCTGGTTCGCGCAAGGGGAATTCGCATGACCCGCTATGCCGAGCTTGCCGTCACCTCGAACTTCACCTTCCTCACCGGGGCCTCGCATCCCGAAGAGCTGATGATCCGCGCCGCCGAGCTGGGGCTGGAGGCCATCGCGATCACCGACCGCAATTCCGTGGCCGGCGTGGTGCGCGCCTTCTCGGCCCTGAAGGAGCTTGCCCGGATGCGGGCCGAAGCCGCGGCCGAACAGCCCGAACAGGCGCCCGAGATCCGCTCGCAGCGCGTGACCGACGGCGCGAGCCGCCAGAGCCGCGCCCCCGCCCCCGCGCCGCTCGCGCCGCTCGAGACCCCGCTGCCGCGGCTGATCCCCGGCGCCCGGATCGTGCTGCGCGACAGCGCGGTGGACTGGATCGCCCTGCCCACCGACCTTGCCGCCTGGGCGCGGCTCACCCGGCTGCTGACCTTGGGCAAGCGCCGGGCGGAAAAGGGCCAATGCCATCTCGACCGCCGCGATCTTCTCGACGCGGCCGAGGGGATGATGCTGATCGCCCTCCCCCCCGACCCGCTCGAGGGCTGGACCGCCGCGGTCCTGGCCGACCTGAAGCAGATCCGCGCCCGCTTCCCCGCCACCAGCTTCCTCGGCGCCGCCCCGCGCTATGACGGGCGCGACGAGGCGCGGCTCGACCGGCTGGCGGCGGTGTCGCAGACCACCGGCCTCGCCCTCGTCGCGGCCGGCGACGTGCTGATGCACCGCGCCGCGCGCCGCCCCCTGGCCGATGTGCTCACCTGCCTGCGCGAGCATTGCACCATCGACCGGATCGGCCGCCGCCGCCTGCCGAACGGCGAGCGGCGGCTGAAATCCGGGGCCGAGATGGCGCGGCTCTTCCACCGCTTCCCCGCGGCGCTGCGCCGCTCGGTCGAGATCGCGGAACGCTGCGCCTTCCGCCTCGACGACCTGCGCTATCACTACCCCGACGAGACCCGCGACGGCGAACCCGCGCAGACCCGCCTCGACCGCCTCTGCCGCGAGGGCCTCGCCTGGCGCTACCCCGCCGGCGCCAGCCCGCACATCTCGGACCGCGTCACCAAGGAACTGCGCCTGATCGCAGAGATGGGCTATGCCCCCTATTTCCTCACCGTACACGACATCGTCGCCGCCGCGCGCGAAAAGGGCATCCTTGCACAGGGACGGGGCTCTGCGGCGAATTCCGTGGTCTGCTACCTGCTGGGCATCACCGAGGTTCCCCCCGACTCGATCACCCTGATCTTCGAGCGCTTCATCTCGAAGGACCGCGGCGAGCCGCCCGACATCGACGTCGACTTCGAACACGAGCGGCGCGAAGAGGTGATCCAGTGGATCTACGAGCGCTACGGCCGCCACCGCGCGGGCCTCACCGGCACCGTGATCCACTTCCGCTCGCGCGCCGCGATCCGCGAGGTCGGCAAGGTGATGGGCCTGTCGCAGGACGTGATCGCCCGGCTCTCGGGCCAGATCTGGGGCTGGTCCGCCGCCGCCCCCGACGACGCCCGGATCCGCGACGCCGGCATCGACCCGGCCGACCGCCGCATCCGCCTCGCCGCGCGGCTGATCGCCGAGATCATCGGCTTCCCGCGCCATCTCAGCCAGCATGTCGGCGGCTTCGTCATCACCCACGGGCGCCTCGACGAGCTCTGCCCGATCGAGAACGCGGCGATGGAGGACCGCACCGTCATCGAATGGGACAAGGACGACATCGACGCGCTGGGCCTGCTGAAGGTCGACATCCTCGCACTGGGCATGCTGACCGCCATCCGCAAGGCCTTCGGACTGATCGCGGACCACCGCGGCCGCCGCTACGACCTGGCCAGCGTCCCGGCCGAGGATCCTGCCGTCTACGACATGCTCTGCGCCGCCGATGCGGTGGGGGTGTTCCAGGTCGAAAGCCGGGCGCAGCTGAACTTCCTGCCCCGGATGCGGCCGCGCCAGTTCTACGACCTCGTGTGCGAGGTGGCGATCGTCCGCCCCGGCCCGATCCAGGGCGGCATGGTGCATCCCTTCATCAACCGCCGCCGCGGGCTAGAACCGGTCGAGGATCTCGGCCCCGCGATGATGGAGGTGCTGGGCCGCACCTACGGCGTCCCGCTCTTCCAGGAACAGGCGATGCAGATCGCCGTGGTCGCCGCCGGCTTCACCCCGGCCGAGGCCGACCGCCTGCGCCGCTCGCTCGCCACCTTCAAGCGCATGGGCACGATCGGCGGCTTCCGCGAGCGCTTCGTCTCGGGCATGCTCTCGCGCGGCTACGGCGCCGATTTCGCCGAACGCTGCTTCGCGCAGATCGAGGGCTTCGGCAGCTACGGCTTCCCCGAAAGCCACGCCGCCAGCTTCGCCCGCCTCGTCTACATCTCGGCCTGGCTGAAGCGCCACCATCAGGCGATCTTCACCTGCGCGCTGCTCAATTCGCAGCCGATGGGCTTCTACGCCCCGGCGCAGCTGGTGCGCGACGCCCGCGACCGCGGGGTCGAGGTGCGCCCGGTCTGCATCAACCGCTCCGACTGGGACTGCACGGTCGAGCCACGCCCCGACGGCGCCCTCGCCCTGCGCCTCGGCCTGCGCCAGATCCGGTCCCTGCGCGAAGAGGACGCCCGCTGGATCGTCGCGGCGCGCGGCAACGGCTATCCCGATGTCGAAAGCCTCTGGCGCCGCGCCGGCATCCGCCCCGACGCGCTGGAACGCCTCGCCGAAGGCGATGCCTTCGCCGCCCTCGGCCTCGGCCGCCGCGACGCGCTCTGGGCGGCCAAGGCGCTGCGCGCGCCGAAGCCCCTGCCCCTCTTCGGCGCCGAGGGCGAGGGCGCCCGCGAACCCGAAACCGCCCTGCCCTCGATGACCCTCGGCCAGGAGGTGATCGAGGATTACCTCTCGCTGCGCCTCTCGCTGCGCGCCCACCCGATGGAACTCCTGCGCCCCCGCCTGTCCGAAACCGGCCTCACCGACAGCCTGCCCAACGACCGCCTGCCGCAGGCCACGGGCCGGGTGGTGCTGACCGGCCTCGTGATCACCCGCCAGCGCCCCGGCACCGCCTCGGGCGTGATCTTCCTCACGCTCGAGGACGAGACCGGCGTGGCCAATGTGGTGATCTGGTCGCGCATCTACGAGGCCTTCCGCCGCGCGGTGATCGGCGGCCGCCTCGTCCGCGTCACCGGCCGGATCGAGCGTGACGGCCCCGTCACCCATGTCATCGCCGAGACGGTCGAGGACCTGACGCCGCTTCTGCTGACCCTCGGCCGCCCGGTGCTGATCGCGGTCAACGACGGCCGCGCCGACGAGACGCGCCGCCCCGCCGGCGGCTCGATCCGCTCGCCGATGCACCCCCGCGAACAGGCGAAAGCCATGTTCCGCAGCCGCGACTTCCACTGACCCGCCCGTTTCGGCTTGGCCGAAATACTCCGGGGGAGCCCGGCACGGGCGGGGGCAGAGCCCCCCCTTCCTTCCCGCTTTCGCATTGGTCCAAATATCCCGGGGGTGAGCGGGCAAGGCCCGCGAGGGGGCAGCGCCCCCTCTCCGCCCCCTCTCCCCGACCCCGACCCGCCAGACAAAAAAAACCCGGGCACGAGGCCCGGGTCAGTCCGACAGGGAGGGAAGCCGCGACATGACCCCGTCGCGGGAGGGCTTGGGTAATTCGTCTCGGGCGGTTGTGCCGGCCCGGTGAGATCAGAACGTGGCGCCCGCCTGTCGGTTCCGCGCCCCCTTCCGAAAATTCACCGCACCCCGCCCGACCCCCTCAGGCGACCAGCCGGTAGCCCCCGGCCTCGGTCACCAGAAGCCGCGCGTTCGAGGGATCGGGCTCGATCTTCTGGCGCAGGCGATAGATGTGGGTCTCCAGCGTGTGGGTCGTCACCCCGGCGTTGTAGCCCCAGACCTCGTGCAAGAGCACGTCGCGCGGCACCACCCCGTCCGGCGCGCGATAGAGGAACTTCAGGATGTTCGTCTCCTTCTCGGTCAGCCGCACCTTCCGGTCCTTGGCGTCGATCAGCATCTTCATCGACGGGCGGAAGGTGTACGGGCCCAGCTGGAACACCGCGTCCTCGGACTGCTCGTGCTGGCGCAGCTGCGCGCGGATCCGCGCCAGCAGCACCGGGAACTTGAACGGCTTGGTGATGTAGTCGTTCGCCCCCGCATCCAGCCCCAGAATGGTGTCGGCATCGGTGTCATGCCCGGTCAGCATCAGGATCGGGCATTTGACGCCCTGCTTGCGCATCCGCCGGCACAGCTCGCGCCCGTCGGTGTCGGGCAGGCCCACGTCGAGGATCACCAGGTCGAAGATCGAGCCCTTCACCTTCTCGATCGCGTCATGGCCCGAGCCGGCCTCGAACACGTCGAAATCCTCGGTCGCCACCAGCTGCTCGCTCAGCGCCTCGCGCAGGTCCTCGTCGTCATCGACCAGCAGCAGCTTCTTCAGGTTGGGCATCGCGCGTCTCCGCTCTCTGTCTCGTGGGCATCTGTGTCTTTTCGCTAGCCGCGACATGCGTTCGCGCACCATCCCCGGCAAGATTTGCTACACCGCGCTCACGCGCACGTGTCGCCTGCGCGGGAAATGTTTCAATTTCCGACAGGTCCGACTATCTAACCCGGGCCTGATGGAGTTTGGCCCCATGCCGCTCGGCCCCACGATCCTCGAACGCCTGAACCGCGCCCGCGCCGACCTGCGCATGGGCGTGCCGGTGGTGCTCACGCGGCCCGGCGCCGCGGTGCTCGCCGTCGCGGCCGAGGCGCTGGACGCCCCCCGCCTCGCCAGCCTGCGCGCCCTCGGCCCCGGGCTGACCATCGCGCTCACCGAACGGCGCGCGGCGACGCTGAAGGCCCGCGCCTATGACGGCGATGTCGCGCGGATCGAGATCCCGGCCGAGGCCGGCCTCGCCTGGATCCGCGCCGTGGCCGACCCGGCGCAGGACCTCGCCAACCCGATGAAGGGCCCGTTCCAGACCGCGCGTGACGGTTCCGCCGACCTGCACCGCGCCGCGATCCGGCTGGCGAAATCCGCGCGCCTCTTGCCCGCGGCCCTCGTCCTGCCCGTGACCGATCCCGCGGGCCTCGCCCTGGCCGAGGGCCTCACCCTCGTCGACATGGCCGAGGCCGGCCCCGCGCTCGACCTCGCGGCCCCCCTGCAGCCGGTGGTCAACGCCCGCCTGCCGATGCAGGCCGCGGAAAAGGGCCGCGTCCACATCTTCCGCCCCGATGATGGCGCCGACGAGCATTACGCGATCGAGATCGGCCAGCCGCCGCGCGACCGCCCCGTGCTCGCCCGCCTGCATTCCGCCTGCTTCACCGGCGATGTGCTGGGCTCGCTGAAATGCGACTGCGGGCCCCAGCTGCATGCAGCGCTCGGCCAGATGGGCGCCGAAGGCGAGGGCGTTCTGCTCTACCTCAACCAGGAGGGCCGCGGCATCGGCCTTGCCAACAAGATGCGCGCCTATTCGCTGCAGGATCAGGGCTTCGACACGGTCGAGGCCAACCATCGGCTGGGCTTCGAGGATGACGAGCGCGACTTCCGCATCGGCGCGGCGCTGCTGCGCCAGATGGGGTTCCGCTCCGTGCGCCTTTTGACCAACAACCCGGCCAAGGTGCGGATGCTGGAGGCGAACGGCATCGAGGTGGCCGAGCGTGTCCCCCTCGCCGTCGGCCGCTCGCGCTGGAACAGCGCCTATCTCGACACCAAGGCCGCCAAGTCGGGGCACCTGCTGTGAACGCGCAAGACCTGATCCTCACCCCCGCCGGCCTGCGCTTCCGGGGCCGGCTGATCCCCTGCACCCATGGCCGCGGCGGCATCCGCGCGGACAAGCGCGAGGGCGACGGCGCCACCCCCACCGGCAGGCACGAGATCGTGGGCATGCTCTACCGCCCCGACCGGATCGACGGCGCGACCCTGCCGCGCTGGGCGCGCCCGATCCGCCCCTTCGACCTCTGGTGCGACGCGCCCGACCACCCCGACTACAACCAGATGGTCTCGGCCCCCTTCGCCGCCAGCCACGAAAGGTTGCGCCGCGCCGATCCGATGTACGACCTGATCCTGGTCACCGACTGGAACTGGCCCGATGCGCTGCCCGGCGCGGGCTCGGCGATCTTCCTGCACCAATGGCGCGCCCCCTGCCGCCCCACCGCCGGCTGCGTCGCCTTCGCGCGCCGCGACCTCCACTGGATCGCCCGCCACCTCGCCGAGGGCAGCCGCCTGGTCGTCCCCGAAGCCCTCGCCTCCTGATTTCTTACTGGCGCAAATATCCCGGGGCCCGGGGCAGAGCCCCGGTCCTCCGTCCCCAGAGACGCCGCCCCCGGTTCAGCCCTCAGAACAGCCCTCAGAACAGCCCTTGGGCCACCGCGATCCAGACCGGCAGCGTCACCACCGAATAGATCGTGGTCTGCGCGACCAGCGTGCTCGCCCCGCGAGGATCCGCCCCGAAGACCGAGGCCAGCACATGGCTGGCGGCCGCCGTCGGCAGCGCCGCGAACAGGATCAGCACCGCCCCCCGCGCCGGGTCGAGCCCGAAGAGCAGCACCACCCCCAGCGCCACCGCCGGCAGCACCACCAGCTTGATCGCGTTCATCGCCAGCGTGAAGGCCGAGGGCTTCACCAGCGCCCCCCAGTCCAGCATCGCGCCGACAGAGATCAGCGCGACCGGGATCCCGGCCTGCGCCACCCGCTCGACCGCGTGCAGCGGCACCTGCGGCAGCGCCACGCCGGACAGCCCGACCGCCAGCCCCGCCAGCGTCGCCAGCAGGAACGGGTTCAGCGCCACGCGCTTCACCGTCGCGGCCAATCCCAGCCCGCCGCCCCGCGACAGGGCCGAGACCGCCAGCAGGTTCGCCAGCGGCACCCCCATGCCGATCGCCACCGGCATCAGCGCCCGCGCCGTTTCAGGCAGCGAGGCCGCGCAGACGAAGCCGAGCGCGGTGTTGAACCGCCAGGCCACCTGCCAGCTGCCGGCGAAGTCGATGAAGCGCTCGGGGCCCAGCGGCCGGATCAGCCAGCCAAGACCGAAGCCCAGGAACAGCAGGCCCCAGACCAGCAGCCCCAGCCCCGCCAGTTCCGACATCGCAATCGGCCGCGACGAGGCGGCGACGAACAGCAGCGCCGGGAAAAGCACCTCGAAGTTCAGCCGGTCGATGCCGCGCCAGCCTTCCGGCGTCAGCCGCGAGCGGACCGCGCCGCCCAGCAGGATCAGCAGGAAATCCGGCGCGATGGTCAGGAAGATCTGCCGCACGGCGCCTCAGGCCTTCGGCGCGCGCGACCCGAAGATCGCGCTGCCGACCCGTACATGGGTGGCGCCATGGGCGATCGCGGTCTCGAAATCGCTGCTCATGCCCATCGACAGCCCGGCAAGCCCGTTGCGCTCGGCGATCCTGGCCAGCATCGCGAAATGGGGCGCGGGGTCCTCGCCATCGGGGGGGATGCACATCAGCCCCTCCAGCGGCAGGTCCATCATCCGCACCGCCGCCACGAACTCGTCGGCCATGCCGGGCAGCACGCCCGCCTTCTGCGGCTCCTCGCCGGTGTTGATCTGCACGAAGACCGAGGGCGTCGCGCCCCGCGCCTGCGCCAGCCGCGCCAGCCGCTCGGCCAGGCTCGGACGATCCAGCGTGTGGATCGTCTCGAACAGCTCGACCGCCTGCTTGGCCTTGTTGGTCTGCAACGGCCCGATCATGTGGACCTCGCAGCCCGGGAAGCGCTCGCGCCAGGCCGGCCATTTCGCGGCCGATTCCTGCACGTAGTTCTCGCCGAACAGCCGATGCCCCTCGGCCAGCACCGCCTCGACCCGGTCCGCGGGCTGGATCTTCGACACCGCGATCAGCTTCACCGATCCCGCCGCGCGCCCCGCCGCCGCCTCGGCCGCCGCGATCCGCGCCTTGATCTCCATCAGTCCCCCGGTCTGCGTCATCGTCTCAATCCTTCGGACAAAGCGGGCCCAACGCCTCGAACAGCTCGCCCAGATGCGGCTCGTAGCGCCGCCAGGCGGCCAGCGAACCCTTGGAAATCGGCTGCCGCGCCTGGAACACCGACAGCGTGTCGATCTTGCGGTCGGTCTCGTGGAACGACAGGCAGGCATCCTCCCACTCCAGCCCGCAGGCCGCGATCAGCGCCCGGGTCTCGGCCTCGGGCTCGGCCACCAGCTTCTCGTATTCAATCTCGTGGAAGCTGCCCGGGCATTCCGCGCGCCAGAAGTCGATCATCTCGACGAAGGTCGCGTAATACTCGCCAAGATCGCGCAGGCTGGTCGAATAGGTATGCGTGCCCTCGACGAACTTGTTGCGGTAGATCGACAGCAGGTTGTCGCGCGGGTCGCGCCGCACCACCACGAAACGCGCGCTAGGCAGCACGTGCTTCAGCAGGCCCAGATACATGTAGCTCTGGATAGACTTGTCGCTGACCTGCGGCACTCCGGGCAGACGGCGACGCATCTCGGCCGCGTAGTCCTGCCCCAGCGCGACCAGCTCGGCCTCGGGAATGCCCGCCAGCGGCCGCGCCGCCTCGCGCGTGAACATCACCTTCGTCGCCAGCGTCGCCGCCACATTCGCCTCGCCCGCACCGCCGACGCGCGAATGGCTGGCGATGATCTGCTCGATCAGCGTCGTGCCCGAACGCGGCATGCCGGTGACGAAGATCGGCGCGAAGTCCGAGGCGCCGGGCAGCGCCCGCCCCCAGTCGAAGCCCGCGACGGCCGCCTTCAGCGCCGCGACCTCGCGGTGGCGCAGCGCCATGTCATAGGGCGCCGCGGCATGGGCGATGTCGTTGGCGGCCTTCAGATAGGGGAAGACCCTGTCATGCGCCTTGATGTCCTCGAGCGCCTTGGCGATCGCGAAGCCGAAGTTCGAGCGCTGCGCCTCGGGCGTGGCCGGGTCCTCGAACCGGGCGATCATCTGCTCCAGCAGCGGGTCGCCCGCCACCATCCGGTGCGAGGCAAGGAAGCTGCGATGCGTCTCGCCATTGGCCGGATCAAGCGCCAAAGCGCGGCGGAACAGCGCCTCGGCGGCCTCGAACCGGCCCAGGGTCTGCAGGACGCTCGCCTTGCCGGTCAGCGCCGGGACGTGATCGGGGGCCAGCGCCAGCGCGCGGTCGTAAAGCGCCAGCGCCTCGTCGTCGCGGTCCAGCCGCGCCAGCGCCTGCGCCCGCTGGTCGAGCGGTTCGGGCCGCTTCGGATCCAGCCGCGCGGCGCGGGCGAAGCTTTCCTCGGCGGCGGCGAAGTCCTTCAGCCGGGTCTGGACCGAGCCCAGCGTCATCTGCGCGGCACCGTTGCGCGGCTCCAGCCGGGCCGCCTTCAGCGCGAAGGGCAGCGCCGCGGCATGCTCGCCCCGGCGGTTGGTCAGCTGCGCCAGCCGCAGCAGCGCCGGGACATGCGCCGGCCCGACGGCGACGGCGCGGCGGGCCGCGGCCAGCGCCTCGTCCTCGCGGCCGGCCTGCGACAGCAGCTGCGCAAGGTTGTCGGCCGGCTGCGGGTCGGAAGGGTCGAGCCGCGCGGCCAGCAGGTAGCTTTGCAGCGCCGCGTCACGGTTGCCGCGCGCGGCCTGCGCGGTGGCCAGAAGATTCGCCGCCGCGGCCAGCTTCGGCACCCGCCTCAGCAGGTCGCGGGCCCCGGCCTCGGCCTCGGCGGCCCGGCCCGCGGCCAGGGCGGCACCCAGCCGGCGGAATTCGGCCAGCAGCGGCGGCGGCAGTCCCGGCGCGCGCCGGGCGCCGCGGAAGCGGTCCTGCAGCGCCAGCCGCGCCTCGGGCGGGATCGCGGCGGATTTCAGGGCGGACAGGAAGGCGGTCTCGGCGGCGGGATCGGCGGTCAGGGCGACGGCCTCGGCCCACAGCGTCCAGATCGCGGGTTCCGTCCCGCGCAGCTCGGCGGCGGCGGCGGCGTGCTGGGCCGCCTGCGCGGGCCGGCCGACCTCCTGATAGATGCGCGCCACCTGGAAGCGCACCTCGGCCGAGGGCCTGAGGCGCAGCAGCCCGTCATAGATCCCGAGCGCCTCCTCGAAGCGGCGGGCGCGCTGCAGGGCCATCGCGCTGTCGTAGAGGGCCGCGGGATCGGCCTCGGTATTGGGGGTCATCTGCCGGATCCTTGGGGTCTGGCGGACCATAGACCCCTCGTCCGGCCCTGTCGAGGCAGGCGCAACCCCTTGGCCAAAATGAAAAGAGCGGGCCGAAGCCCGCTCTTTCCATAGTCCAGATCCGGAAGGATCAGAACGACATCGACATGCCGACCGACCACTGGTCCTGCTCGCCGTCGTCGAACGAGACGTCGTTGGTCCAGCCAGCAGCCAGGATCGCACCGCCGCCGAGGTCGTAGTTCACGAGCACGGCATACGAGTCGAAGCTGTCGTTGTTGTCGGTTTCCCACTTGCCCCAGTTGGCGTGCAGGAGCAGCGCGCCGACTTCGTAGCCGAGGCCCACGCCGTAGTGCTGCATGTCTTCCGCGTCGCCGAAGCTGTAGTCGACGTAGTTCAGGACGGCCGAGAAGCCAGCGTCGACCGAAGCCGAGGCGCTCAGACCGATGACGTCGAGGTCGGTGTACTCACCGTCGTAGTCGGCGTCGAAGATGATCGGCGCGCCGTTGCCCAGTTCGTCACGGGTGGTCTGCCCGGTCTGGTAGCCGAGGCCGAACCCGAGGTCGACGCCGCCCATCGAGGTGGCGTACTTCACGCCGAGACCGATCATCTCGTCGCCTTCACCCGAGGTCGAGTTGCCGTCGTCTTGCTCGAGCGACGCGGCGAAGCCGAAGTCACCGAACGAGTACTCGTAGCGGAGAACTTGGTCGTCGTAGTAGCCGTCCGAGTTGCCCGAGTAGCCGACGCCGATGGTGCCTTCGTCGGTGATGGTGGTGCCCATGGCGGTCTCGGTCAGAGCCCAATCCAGAGCGCCGTCGGTGTCACCGAGGGTCAGCTTGCCGAACGCGCCCGAGATCCAGGCGGTGCCGTTGTCGCCGACCGGGTTCTGGTTCTCTTCCGAGTTCGCATCAGCGTCGAGACGGTAGCTAGCGCCGAAGGCCAGACCGGTGTCGGTCTCGCCCGACATCTTGAAGTTGATGTTGTACGAGTTGTGGAACTGGGTCTTCGAGTTGTCCGAATATTCGGTGCTCGTCACGCCCATTTCGGCGGTGCCCTGAACGGTCACTTCAGCGGCGGCGGCGCCAGCGAAAGCGCAGAGCGCAGTCGTCGCAAGCAGAATCTTTTTCATCGCTTCCCTCGTTGTCTCAAAGCTGCGCCCAGTTCAGGGGAATCCGATCTGGGTATGCTTCGACTCTTTCCGCTTTCCAGTGCCCCTTTGCAACGATCTCGGACCCGGCGGGGGGAATGATGGCCCGCCATGGTGCAGACTTGCCACAGTGACCGAACCGGCCCCCGCCGCTTCGTGCCATCCGACGGGGCCCGGCGGCCCATCCTGCGGCGAAATCACGGTATTCCTTCTGCGGGTGCATCCTTGGGGCCCGCCCCGGCTCCACCCCGGCCCCGCCCACGGCGGCGCCGCGGCGACTCGGCCCGCCCGCCCCGCACCCCCGCGATCCCGCCAGCCGCACCGGGGACGGCGCCCCGATCCCGGTCCCGCGTGCACCCGCTCGCATGCCCGCTCGCGCGCTCCCGACTGCAGAGGTTCGCGCAGCCCCCCCGCGCGAGGCGCCCGAGAGGCTTGTCGCCCTCCCTGCCATGGTCTAGACAACGGGAAACGACGAACGGGGACAGTCTTCATGCCTGCCAACGCCTTTCCGGTCGCCCGCGCCCGGCGACCGCTCCTGGCCCTCGCGCTGATGCTGCCCCTCGCCGCCTGCGCCTCGCGCAATGCCAACCTCGACCAGCGCGAGGGGCTGAACCGCGTCAACGAATCCTCCGAGCGCTTCGATTACAACTCGCCCGAGTTCAAGCGCGGCTCGATCTTCGAGATCTTCGGCGCCAACCAGGACCCGAACATCACCGTCGAAGTGAACCGCTATCTCTGGCAGGCCAGCCTCGAGGTGCTGAACTTCCTGCCGGTGCAGTCGGTCGATCCGTTCTCGGGCGTGATCACCACCGGCTTCGGCACCCCGCCCGGCGGCGGCCGCGCCTATCGCGCCACCGTCTACGTGCAGGACCCCGCGCTCGACGCGCGCAGCCTGAAGGTCGCGCTGCAGACCCAGGGCGGCGGCGCCGTCTCGGCCGAGACCACCCGCGCCGTCGAGGATGCGATCCTCACCCGCGCCCGCCAGCTGCGCGTCCGCGACAGCCGGCTCTGATCCGGCGCGGTCGCGACACGGGGCCCCTTACGGGCCCCTTTTCGTTGATGCCGCTCCGGCTCGCGCCACACCGGGCGTCACAATAGGTTCACCAACGGATCACGGCCCCGTTACCGGAAACGGCGATGGCTGCGCGCGACGTGATCCATGGGGACCTGACATGAACCGCCGGCTTGGCCTTCTGACCTCCGCCATCGCCCTCGCCGCCGCCGTTCCGGCGCTGGCCGAGCAAACATTCAACCGCATCGCCTCCTTCCCGGTGACGAAGAACATGGCCGCCGGCGAGGACACCGCCCGCGCCACCTCGGCCGAGATCATCTCGGCCTCGGAAGACGGCATGACGCTGGTCTATTCCGACAGCCCGCTGGGCGTGCTGGGCTTCGTCGACATCACCGACCCGCGCGATCCCAAGCCGCTCGGCAATGTCGCGATGGACGGCGAGCCGACCACCGCCGTCATCATTGGCGACAAGGTCTTCGTCGGCGTCGACACCTCGGACAGCTTCACCGCCCCCTCGGGCGCGCTGCGGATGATCGACCTGAAGACCGAACAGGTCGTCACCTCCTGCGATCTCGGCGGCCAGCCGGATTCGGTGGCCAAGGCCAAGGACGACAGCTTCCTGGCCGTCGCGATCGAGAACCAGCGCGACGAAGACGTGAACGACGGCGCCCTGCCGCAGATGCCCGCGGGCTATGTCGTCAAGCTGCCGCTGAAGGGCGGCGCGGTCGATTGCGCCGCGATGCAGAAGATCGAGATGACCGGCCTCGCCGAGATCGCGCCCGAGGACCCGGAGCCCGAATTCGTCGACATCAACGACGCGGGCGAGATCGTGGTCTCGCTGCAGGAAAACAACCACATCGTCGTCATCGGCGCCGACGGCAAGGTCGCCTCGCATTTCAGCGCCGGCACCGTCTCGCTCGAGGGCATCGACACCAAGTCGGACGGCAAGCTCGACTTCACCGGCAAGAAGGACGACGTCGCGCGCGAGCCCGACGGCGTGCAGTGGATCGGCACCGACCTGATCGCCACCGCCAACGAGGGCGACTGGCAGGGCGGCAGCCGCGGCTGGACGCTCTTCGACCGCTCGGGCAAGGTCGTCTATGAAGACGCGGGCAAGCTCGAACGCGCGATCGCCGAAATGGGCCATTTCCCCGACAAGCGCGCCAAGTCGAAGGGGGTCGAGCTCGAGTCGGTCGAATACGGCCTCTATGGCGACACGCCCGTTCTCTTCGTCGTGTCCGAACGCGCCTCGGTGATCGGTGTCTATGACATTTCCGAGCCCGCCCAGCCGCAGCTCCTGCAGATCCTGCCCTCGGGCGTCAGCCCCGAAGGCGCCATCGCGATCCCCGCGCGCAACCTGCTGGCCTCGGCCAACGAGGCCGACCTTGGCGAGGACGGCGGCGCCCGCGCCCATGTCATGCTTTACGAACGCGCAGAGGGCCCGGCCGCCTATCCGATGATCACCTCGGCCGGGGCTGCCGAGCCGATCGGCTGGGGCGCGCTCTCGGGTCTGGTGGCCGACGCGACCACCCCGGGCAAGCTCTACGCGATCTCGGACAGCTTCTACGCGATGCAGCCCGCGATCTTCGAGATCGACGCCACCCGGACCCCGGCGAGGATCGTGAAGAAGACCGTCGTCACCCGCGGCGGCCAGCCGGCGCAGAAGCTGGACCTGGAAGGGATCACGCTGGATGGCGAGGGCGGCTTCTGGCTGGCCTCGGAAGGCAACACCGCGAAGCTCGTGCCCCACGCGCTCTACCACGTCGACGCCAAGGGCGAGATCAAGGACGAGGTCGCCCTGCCGCAGGCGCTGGCCGGGTCGGAAACCCGCTTCGGCTTCGAAGGCGTGGCCAAGGTCGGCAACCGGCTCTGGATGGCGGTCCAGCGCGAATGGGCCGACGATGCCAAGGGCCAGGTGAAACTGCTGTCCTATGACCTCGACAGCAAAGAGTGGGGCGCGGCCGCCTACCCGCTCGAGCCGAAGGGCGAGGGCTGGATGGGCCTGTCGGAACTGACCGTGCATGGCGATCTGGCCTATGTGATCGAGCGCGACAACCTGCTGGGCGACGCGGCCAAGGTGAAGAAGATCTTCTCGGTGCCGCTGGCCGACCTGACGCCGGTGAAGCTGGGCGAGCCCCTGCCCGTGGTCGCCAAGACCGAGGTCCGCGACCTGATCCCCGAGCTGAAATCGGCCACCAACGGCTATGTGCTCGACAAGGTCGAAGGCTTCGCCATCGACGCCGCCGGCACGGGCTTCGTGGTCACCGACAATGACGGCGTCGACGACAGCTCGGGCGAGACGCTGTTCTGGTCGGTGGGCGCGATGGTCCCCGCCTCGAACTGAGCGCCTGAACAGGGCCCATCGCCGCCGCCGGACCGGTCCGGCGGCGGCTTTCGTTTGGCCCGAGACAGAGTCGGGAAACAGGGTCGGGGGGACCGCGGGTCCCCCCGCTCCCCCCCGGCTCTGGTGCCCCTGAGCGGCGGGCGGCGGGCGGGCGGCGGGGTCGTCACTGGACGTCACGGCCCTGCCCTGTATAACCGGCCGCGGCAGATTTCCGAGAGAACCCCCCATGTCGCGCTACGATCCCGCCGTCACCGAACCGAAATGGCAGGCCGCCTGGGACGAGGCCGGCGCCTTCCTTGCGCGCCGCGATCCGGCGAAGCCGAAGTTCTACGTGCTCGAGATGTTCCCCTATCCCTCGGGGCGGATCCACATGGGGCATGTGCGCAACTACACGATGGGCGACGTCGTCGCGCGCTACAAATCCTCCTGCGGCTTCTCGGTGCTGCACCCGATGGGCTGGGACGCCTTCGGCATGCCGGCCGAGAACGCGGCGATGGAACGCGGCGGCCACCCGAAGGACTGGACCTACGGCAACATCGCCGACATGAAGGCGCAGATGAAACCGCTGGGCCTGTCGATCGACTGGACCCGCGAATTCGCCACCTGCGACCCGGAATACTACGGCCAGCAGCAGGCGATGTTCCTCGACATGCTGGACGCCGGCCTCGTCTACCGCAAGTCGGCGCAGGTGAACTGGGACCCGGTCGACATGACCGTGCTGGCGAACGAACAGGTGATCGACGGGCGCGGCTGGCGCTCGGGCGCGCTGGTCGAGCGCAAGGAACTGACCCAGTGGTTCTTCAAGATCTCGGAAATGGCCGGTGACCTGCTGGAAGCCCTCGACGGGCTGAAGGACTGGCCCGAGAAGGTGCGCCTGATGCAGGCCAACTGGATCGGCCAGTCGCGCGGGCTGCAATTCGCCTTCGACACCGTCGGCGCCCCCGCGGGCTTCGAGCGGTTCGAGGTCTACACCACCCGCCCCGACACGCTGATGGGCGCCAGCTTCGCCGGCATCTCGCCCGACCACCCGCTGGCCAAGGCGCTGGAAGCCACCAACCCCGAGATCGCGGACTTCGTCGCCGACTGCCGCCGCACCGGCACCTCGGCCGAGGCGCTGGAAACCGCCGAGAAGCGCGGCCTCGATACGGGCATCCGCGTCCGCCACCCGTTCGATCCCGCCTGGGAACTGCCGGTCTACATCGCGAACTTCATCCTGATGGACTACGGCACCGGCGCGATCTTCGGCTGCCCGGCCCATGACGCCCGCGACTTCGAATTCGCCACCAAATACGGCCTGCCGATCAACCCGGTCTTCGCCCCCGCCGCCTCGGACGCCTGGTCCGACGAGGCGCCGCTGGCCGAGGCCTATGTGCCGCTGAAATCCGAAACCGTGCGCTACATCCGCGGCTTCGCCGGCGAGGCGCATCAGACCGGCGAGGCCGCCGTCGCCGCCGCCATCGCCGAATGCGAGGCCAAGGGCATCGGCCGCGGCGTGACGAACTACCGCCTGCGCGACTGGGGCCTGTCGCGCCAGCGCTACTGGGGCTGCCCGATCCCGGTCGTGCATTGCCCCTCCTGCGGCGTGGTGCCCGAGAAGAAGGCGAACCTGCCCGTCCGCCTGCCCGACGACGTGACCTTCGACCAGCCGGGCAACCCGCTCGACCGCCACCCGAGTTGGCGCGACGTGCCCTGCCCCGCCTGCGGCGCCGCGGCCAAGCGCGAGACCGACACGATGGACACCTTCGTGGACAGCTCGTGGTATTTCGCCCGCTTCACCTCGCCCCATGCGCCGACGCCGACCGCCCCCGAGGACGCGGCCTACTGGATGAACGTCGACCAATATATCGGCGGCATCGAGCACGCGATCCTGCACCTGCTCTATTCGCGCTACTTCTGCCGCGCGATGGTGAAGACCGGCCACCTGCCCGAGAAATCGCGCGAACCCTTCGACGCGCTCTTCACCCAAGGCATGGTCACGCACGAGATCTACATGACCCGCGACGGCCAGGGCCGCCCGGTCTACCACCTGCCCGAGACGATCGAGGACGGCCGCGTGAAGGCCACCGGCGAGGCGGTCGAGATCATCCCCTCGGCCAAGATGTCGAAGTCGAAGAAGAACGTCGTCGACCCGGTCGCGATCATCGAGGCCTTCGGCGCCGACACCGCGCGCTGGTTCGTGATGTCCGACAGCCCGCCCGACCGCGACGTGGAATGGACCGCCGACGGCGCCGCCGCGGCCTCGAAATTCCTCGCCCGCGTCTGGCGCATGGCCGACGAGATCGCGGGCTCGGACACCGCCGGCACCCCGGCCGAGGACGAGGCGCTCCTGCGCGCCACCCACCGCGCCATCGCCGAGGTGACCGCGGGGATCGAGGGCTTCGCCTTCAACACCTCGATCGCCAAGATCTACGGCTTCGCCAACGCCATCGCCAAATCCGGCGCCGGCTGCGCGGTGAAGCGCGAGGCGATGGGCGTGATGTCCCAGCTTCTCTCACCCTTCGTGCCGCATCTGGCCGAGGATGTCTGGGCGACGCTCGGCGGTGAAGGATTGGTCGCCAAGGCCCGCTGGCCCGAGGCCGACCCGGCGATGCTGGTCGAGGACAGCGTGACGCTGCCGATCCAGGTCAACGGCAAGCGCCGCAGCGAGATCACCGTTCCCAAGGACATGCCCGTGTCCGAGGTTGAAAAGCTGGTGCTGGCCGAGGAAAGTATCGCACGGGCGCTCGAGGGCCGGGCGCCGAAGAAGCTGATCGTGGTCCCGGGGCGCATCGTCAATGTCGTCATCTGATCGTCGCACCTTCCTGGCCTCGGCGGGCCTGATGCTCGCCGGGCTGCCGCTGGCCGCCTGCGGCTTCCGCCCGGTCTACGGCACCGGCGGCCCGGCACAGAGCCTGATGGACAAGGTCCGCGTCGACGATCCGGTCACCGGCAACGACTTCTATCTGGTCGAGCGGCTGGAAGAGCGGCTCGGCCGCAGCCGGCAGCCGGTCTACCGGCTGGCCTACAACGTCAACGTCAAGCGCACCGGCCTCGGCCTCACCGGCGAGAACGCGGTGACGCGCTACAACATCGACGGCACGGTCAACTACCGGCTGGTCGACGAGGCGGACGGCAAGGTCCTGACCTCGGGCCTCGTGCGCACCTTCGTCTCCTATTCCTCGTCGGGCACCACCGTCGCCACCGCGGCCGCCTCGAGCGATGCCTACCAGCGCCTGATGCGCCTGCTGGCCGACCAGATCGTCAACGAGCTTCTCGCCTCCTCGGGACGCTGGAGCGGGAAGTGAAGCTGTCCGGCCCCGCCGCGAGCCGCTATTTCGCGAAGCCCGATCCCGCGCGCACCGGCCTGCTGATCTTCGGCACCGACGCGATGCGCGTGGCCCTGCGCCGGCAAGAGGTGATCGCCGCCCTGATCGGCCCCGAGGGCGAGGCCGAGATGCGCCTGACCCGGATCCCCGCCGCCGACCTGCGCCGCGACGGGGCGCTCCTGATGGACGCGATGAAGGCGCAGGGCTTCTTCCCGGGCTTCCGCGTCGCCTTCCTCGAGGACGCGGGCGACGGCCTTGCGCCGCTGGTCGCCGCCGCCATCGCCGACTGGCGCCCCGGCGACGCCGCGATCGTCGTCACCGCCGGCTCGCTCACCGCCAAATCCGCGCTGCGCAAGGTCTTCGAGGATCACGCCAACAGCTACGCCATCGGCATCTACGACGATCCCCCCTCGCGCGAGGAAATCGAGGACACCCTGCGCAAGGCGGGCCTCGCCGCCATCGACCGCGAGGCGATGACCGACCTCCTGGCGCTGGCCAAAGAGCTCGACCCCGGCGATTTCCGCCAGACGGTCGAGAAGATCGCGCTCTACAAGCACGGCGATCCCGCGCCGCTCAGCCCCGCCGATGTCGCGGCCCTCGCCCCCGCCTCGGTCGAGGCCGATGTCGACGACCTGCTCGCCATCGTCGCCGACGGGCAGCTGGCGAAGCTCGGCCCGATGATGCGCCGGCTGGAAGGCCAGGGCACCTCGCCGGTCACCATCTGCATCGCCGCGCTGCGCCATTTCCGGGCGCTGCACGCGGCCTCGTCCGACCCCGGCGGCCCGGCCTCGGGCATTGCCCGGATGCGGCCCCCGGTCTTCGGCCCCCGCCGCGACCGCCTGCTGCGGCAAGCGCAGGACTGGAGCCTGCCGGCCCTCGAACGCGCGCTGGCCGAGATCGTGGAAACCGATCTCACCCTGCGTTCCTCGACCCGCGCACCGCTTGGCGCGGTGATCGAGCGGGCGCTCGTGCGCATCGCGACCCTGCGCCGGCGCTGACCCAGCCAGGCGACCGGCGGATTTTTGCGGATTCCCGCCGGTTTGCACCCTCATGCGCGAAATACCGCCGACCCCGAAATGCTTCGGAACAAATCCCGGTTTGTCGTTAACGAAGCTGCTGGCATCACTTCTGCCAAGGTCGAGAACGGCCATCACGGGACAGTCGGGGACACCATGAAATCGACAGCGCTGGCGCTTGCTGCCCTGCTTTCCGTCTCGGCCCTGACGGCCTGCGGATCCGGCACTCCCGACAGCCTGCGCCCGAACCCGCCCTCGGGCGGCACCGTCCAGCGGATGGTCGACGACTATGCCGACATGTACGGCGTGCCGCGCACGCTGGCGCACCGGGTGGTGCAGCGCGAAAGCGGCTACAACCCGGCCGCGCGCAACGGCCAGTACTACGGCCTGATGCAGATCGCCCCGCCGACCGCCCGCACCATGGGCTATGCCGGCGCCCCCGAGGGGCTTCTCGACGCGGCGACCAACCTGAAATACGCCGTCAAATACCTGCGCGGCGCCTGGCTGGTCTCGGACGGCAGCGAGGACGCCGCCGTCGGCTGGTATTCGCGCGGCTACTATTACGAGGCCAAGAAGCGCGGCCTGCTGAAGGAAGCCGGCCTGCGCTGAGCCCGCCCCTCGCGCCGCTGCGGGGCCGCGGACACGGCCAGCACCACGCAGCGACCGCAAGGCGTCATCGAAATCCGCCGCCGACGCGCGCCGCGAAGCCCCGGCGCAGTATCCCTGTCTCTTCGACCCGGACCGGACCCGCCGATCGCGGGATGTTCCCTCAGGGCGCCCTGCCCGGACACCGCCCAGCAGCTTCTGCGATATGCGTGCCGAAGACCGTCCTGCCGGACCCGACGTGCCAGCGCGGCGTTCGATTCTCGTCACCGGGCCGCCCGGTCCTGACGTTCCGGACGTTGCCCCCGAACCCTGACAAAATACCAAAAGCCTGCCCGGCGAGACCGGGCCAGCCGCGCCCGCCAACACCGGCACATCGCCACAGCATCTGTGGATGACCTCGCGGCCCTCGATGTCCTCCACGCCCCCCAAGGCTCAGCCCACGCAGAGACCCACCCGCCGCGCCACCCGGGATCCACACCAACGCCCGCTCGACAACCGATCAGGACGGTCCTGCCGGCCTGACATGCCGCCGCCACTCCCGGACCACAGACCCGCGCCGGAAACGGTCTCGGCCCGAGGCGGCACGCGCGCCAGCCTCCGGCAGCGGCCCCGCCCGCCGGTGCCTTGGTTACCACGACCCTGCCCCGCCGCGCGCAGGGGGTGTACGGGGGGTGTACGGCGGGTGCACGCCGGTCACCCCCTTCGGGCCCGCCGCGGACCGGGACGAAATGAACTGACAGGTTCAGTCTTTTCGCGCGCCGCTCCCGCCCCTATGTTCCGGGGGAAAGGAGACCCGCCCATGTCGTCCGAGACCCTTCCCTATTCGCTTCTCGACCTCGCCCCCGTCCCCGAGGGGCTGGCCGTGTCGCAGGCGCTGCAGAATGTCGCCGACCTCGCCGCCCATGCCGAAGCGCTCGGCTATCGCCGCTTCTGGCTGGCCGAGCATCACAACATGGAAGGCATCGCCTCTGCGGCGACCTCGGTGCTGATCGGCCATGTGCTTGGAAAGACGTCGAAGATCCGCGTCGGCTCGGGCGGGATCATGCTGCCGAACCACGCGCCGCTGCAGATCGCCGAGCAGTTCGGCACGCTTGCGGAGCTCTACGGCCCCCGCGTCGATCTCGGCCTCGGCCGGGCGCCGGGCACCGACGGGATGACGATGCGCGCGCTGCGCCGCGGCATGCAGGACGAGGACCAGTTCCCGCAGGACGTGGTCGAGCTGATGGGCTTCCTCGGCGACCGACAGCCCGGCCAGCCGATCATCGCCCAGCCCGGCATGAACAGCCATGTCCCGGTCTGGATGCTCGGATCGTCCCTCTACGGCGCCCAGCTCGCCGCGATGCTCGGCCTGCCCTATGCCTTCGCCTCGCATTTCGCACCGGCCGCGCTGGAACAGGCGATCGAGATCTACCGGCGCAGCTTCCGCCCCTCGGCCAGCCTCGAGCGCCCGCATTTCATGTTGGCGATCAACGTCTTCGCCGGCGAGGACGATGCCGAGGGCCATTACCTGCGCTCCTCGGCGCTGCAGCAGTTCGCCAATCTCCGGCTCGGCACGCCCGGCAAGCTGCCGCGGCCGGTCGAGAATGTCGAAGAGGTCCTGCCCCGCGCGATCCTGCCCTCGGTGAAAAGCCAGCTCGCCATCACCGCGGTCGGCGGCCCCGCCACCGTGGCGCGCGAACTGCAAGCGCTGGTCGACCGGTTCGAGCCCGACGAGGTGATCCTCACCGGGCAGATCCACGACCACGCGAAGCGCAAGCGCAGCTTCGAGATCGCGGCCGAGGCGATGCAGCGGATCGCCGCCCCCGTCGCGGCCTGAGGATGACAGGCGGGGCCGTGTCTGGCAGGCTCGGCCCATGCGCCTGCGCCCCTCGCGACGGTTCCTCGTCGACACGCTCACCACGATCGGCTTCTTCACGACGCTGGCGACAGCGGTCGAACTGCTGATCGTCGGGATGGAGCCGCGGGCGGTGCTGGCGACGCGGGCGCTGATGGTGCCGGTGATGGTGCTGACCGGCCGCCCCTACGGCCTCTGGCGCGACCGGGTCTTCGCGCGGCTGGCCCCCCGCGGGCGCCTCGCGGTGATCGCCACCGACATCGCGGCCTTCCTCGGCTTCCAGGTGCCGGTCTATGCCGCGACGCTGGCGCTGGCCGGGGCCGCCCCCGCCCAGATCGCGACCGCCATCGGCTCTGCCGTGGTGCTGATGGCCGCGGTCAGCCGGCCCTTCGGCCTTGTGCTCGAGACCGCGCGCCGCCTTGCCGGCACCGCGTCAGCGCCGGGCTCAGCACCGGGCTCAGCGCCGGGCACGCCGGGCTGAGGCCGCCGCGGCCAGCCCCGCATGCCGACCGGTCGCGAGGCATCCCGTCAGCAGATAGCCCCCGGTCGGCGCCTCCCAGTCCAGCATCTCGCCCGCCGCGAAAACGCCGCGCCGCGCCTTGAGCTCGAGGTTCCCGGTCAGCGAGCCCACCGTGATCCCCCCGGCCGACGAGATCGCCTCGGCCAGCGGCCGCGGCCCGGCATGGCGCACCGGCAGCGCCTTGATCAGCGCCCCCAGATCGCGCGCCTCGGCGGGCAGCGGTCGGCCCCATTCCTGCAGAAGCGCGATCTTCACCGGATCGAGGCTCGCCTTGCGCAGCCGGTTCGGCAGGCTGTCGCCCCTGCGCGCGTTCAGCCGCTGCACCAGCGCCTTCGCGTCCAGACCGGGCGCCAGGTCCAGCCGAAGCTCCGCCCCGTCGCGCACCGCGGCCGAGACGGCATAGACCCCGCCCCCCTCGATCCCGCGGGACGAGACGACGAATTCGCCGCGCTCGACCAAGGATCCGGCGATCAGCGCCACCCCCTTCACCGGCTGGCCGAACTGCGGTGCCATATGCTCGGACCAGTCGACGGCCAGCCCCATGTTCGCGGGCCGGAACGGCGCGATCTCGACGCCCTCGGCCTGAAGCCAGGGCACCCAGGCCGCGTCCGAGCCCAGCCGCGGCCAGCTCGCGCCGCCCAGCGCCAGCACCGTCACCCGCGCCTTCACCAGCCGCTCGCCCCCCGGCGTCTCGAAGACCGCCGCCCCGTCGCGCCAGCCCGCCCAGCGCCAGCGCCGCGCCAGCTGCACGCCGGCCGCCTCCAGCCGTGCAAGCCAGGCGCGCAGCAGCGGCGAGGCCTTCATCTCCTCGGGAAACACCCGCCCGGACGAGCCGGTGAAAAGCCGCACCCCAAGGTCCTCGGCCCAGGCCATGACCTCGACCGGACCGAACTCCGCCAGGATTCCGCTCATCCAGCCGTCGACATGGCGGGCGAAGGCGCGCGGATCCTCGTCCTTGGTCAGGTTCAGCCCGGACTTGCCGGCCATCAGGAACTTGCGGGCGGGGCTGGGCTTCGCCTCGGCCACCAGCACGCCCACCTCCTCCCCGGCCAGCGCCTCGGCCGCCATCAGCCCGGCGGGCCCCGCGCCGATCACCAGTGCCTCGACCTCGTCCATCGCTTGCCCCCGGGTTGCTGAGGCCCCACCTCTAGGCCGGGACGGCGAAAGACGAAAGCCATGGAAGACGCACCGATCTGCCCGCTCTGCCTGCGCCCGATCCCACGGGGCGTGCCGCAAAGCCTGCATCACCTGATCCCGAAGCTGAAGGGCGGCAAGGGCGGCCCGACGGTGCTGATGCACCACCTCTGCCACAAGGAGATCCACGCCACCCTGACCGAGGCCGAACTCGCCCGCGACTACGCGACGCCCGAGCGCCTGCGCAGCCACCCCAGGCTCGCGGCCTTCGCCGCCTGGGTGGCGAAGCGCCCGCCCGGCTTCACCAGCCGCACCCCCGGCGGCCCCCGTCGCAAGCGCCGCTGACGCCCTCTGCTTCGACTTTGCCCGCACAACCCGGGGGGACCCCCGCAGGGGCTGGGGCAGAGCCCCCTTCTTCCCGCTTTCGCATTGGCTCAAATATCCCGGGGGTGAGCGGGCCTCGCCCGCGAGGGGGCAGCGCCCCCTTGCCCTCCCGCTTCACTCGCCCGCTCAGATCATCGCCTTGATCGCCGCGACATGCGCAGGCGCCGCCCCCTGCACATCCGCGACCAGCGCAGCGACCGTCCCGGCCAGCATCGCCGCCGGCACCACCCGGTCGACCAGCCCCCAGTCCAGCGCCTCGGCGGCCTCGATCCGGGCCCCGGCCATCAGGATCATCTTCGCCCGCGCCGGTCCCACCAGTGCCCGAAGCCGCCCGGGGTCAGAGGGCTGCGGCAGGAAGCCCAGCCGCATCACCGGGTAGAAGAATTTCGCCCCCTCGACCGCCACCCGCAGGTCGCAGGCCAGCGCCATGCCCATCGCGCCCCCGGCGAGCGTGCCGTTCAGCGCCGCCACCGTCAGGCAGGGCAGCCGCGCCACCGCGCCCGAGAGCCGCTCCCACAGGTCCGAGGTGGCAAGCCCCGCCCGCGCCTCGTCCAGATCCGCCCCGGCCGAGAACACCTTGCCGGTGCCGGTGATCACCAGCGCCCGTGCGTCGCCCCCCGCTGCCGCCTCGGCGATGCCCGCCAGCTCGGCCAGCATCGCCCCGGTCAGCGAATTCGCCTTCTCCGGCCGGTCGATCACCGCGCGCCAGATGCCCTCGTCCTTCTCCAGCCGGATCATTCCCGCCCTCCCCTCACACACCCGAAGCCCCGCGCTAGCAGCCCGGACCCCGGTCCGCCAATGCGCCCTTACGCCAATGTCACCGCGCGACCGCCGAGCCACCCTTGACCGGCCCGCCGCGCGCCCCGAGGATGCAGGCCGTTTCGCTCGGGACCAAGGGTTGATGTTCATGGCCTTCCACACCGCACGGCGCACGGCCTTCGCGCTGCCGATTCTCGCCTCCCTGCTGGGCGGCACCGCCGCGCGCGCCGACCTCACCGCGGAGCAGGTCTGGCAGAGCTGGCAGGACTATTACACCTCGGTCGGGGGCAGCATCGACGCAGGCTCGACCGAGCGCGCCGGCGACACGCTGACGCTGGGCGATGTCACGATGACGCTCTCGGGCCCAGAGGGCACCACCACCGCTACCCTCGACCGGGTGCGGATGATCGAGCAGCGCGGCGCGGTGCAGGTGATGCTGCCGGCCAGCATTCCGCTGGTCACCTCCGGCACCTCGGAAAAGGGCGAGACGGTCGAATCGCGGATGACGGCGACGCAGTCCGGCCTCGACCTGCGCGTTTCGGGCAATCCCGATGCCATCGCCTACGACATGGCCGCCGACAGCATCGCCGCGACGCTCGACCAGGTGACGGTCGACGGCAAGCCGCTGGAAATGACGATGCGGGCGACCGCGCACCGGGCCACGGCACGCGCGATGATGGCCGGGCAGGATGACCGGGCGATCGACTACAGCAGCGCCGCCGACCGCGTCGATTTCGCGATGGACGTCACCGACCCAGAGAACGGCGGCACCTTCGGCATCACCGGCGATGTGGCGCAGGTGACCGGCGGCGGGGCGATGCGCCAGCCGGCGGGCACCACCGACCTTAAGGACATGACCGCGGCGCTGGCCGCCGGACTGACCGTCGAGGGGCGCTACAGCTACGGCGAAAGCCGCATGGACTTCGCGCTGGACGATGCCGGCAACTCGGCGAAGGGCAGCCTCGCCAGCCAGTCGGGCACCGGCAGCATGTCGATGACCGGCGCGGCCCTCGACTACCGGCTGGAAAACGCCGGCAACACCATCCATCTGGAAGGCGCGCAGATCCCCTTCCCCGTCGACCTGTCGCTGGGGCGGATGGTCGCGGGGCTTGGCCTGCCGCTGTCCGACACCGGCGCGGCGCAGCCCTTCCATCTGGAAACCCGGCTGATCGACCTCACGGTGAACGACGCGGTCTGGGCGCTGATCGATCCGCAGGCCAGCCTGCCGCGCGACCCAGCGACGCTGATCGTCGATCTGAAGGGGATGGCGAAGGTGATGGGCAACCTGCTGATGCCCGATCCCGCCAGCCCGCCCGACGCCGTGCCGGGCGAGATCGAGGCGCTCGACCTGAACGAGCTGAAGCTGACCATCGCCGGGGCCGCGCTGACCGGCAAGGGCGCCTTCACCTTCGACAATTCCGACATGACCACCTTCGAGGGCATGCCCCGCCCCGAGGGCGCGGTGGATCTGCACCTGCTGGGCGGCAACGGGCTTCTCGACAAGCTGATCGCGCTCGGCCTCTTGCCGGCCGAGCAGGGGATGGGCGTGCGGATGATGGCGGGGCTCTTCGCGAAATCCGGCCCCGGCGAGGACGAGCTCAGCTCGAGGATCGAGGTCCGCCCCGACGGCGGCCTCTACGCCAACGGCCAGCGCCTGCGCTGATCAGAGGCGCCAGAGCCGGGGGGACTGCCATCGGTGCGCCATCGGTCCGAGGACCGATGGCAGTGGGGGCCTCGCAGGCCCCCCGACCCTGTTTCCCGAGCCCCCCTCAGGACTGCAGGAACACGTAGCCATTGGGCCCGAGCCGCCCCGCGACGCCCACGCCCTCGGCCGGGCCCACGGGCCGCCCAGAGGCTTCGGTCATCAGCCCCTCGGGCAGCGCCACCTCTTCGGCCGAGAGGTTGAACAGGCACAGCACCGCCCCCGGCCCCTCGCCGCGCAGGAAGCCCAGAAGCGGCTCGGGCAGGTTGAGGAAGCGCGTGCCGCCGGTCTTCAGCGCCTCGGTCTGCTTCCGGAAGGCGATCACGTCGCGATAGTGCTCGAAGACCGAACCCGCGACGCCCATCTGTTCCGAGGCCGCGCGCACCCGCTGCTCGGGCTTGATCGGCAGCCAGGGCACGCCCGAGGTGAAGCCCGCCGCCGGCATGTCGCGCTCCCAGACCATCGGCGTGCGGCAGCCGTCGCGGCCCTTGTTGTCTGGCCAGAACCGCAGGCCGACCGGGTCGGTCAGCTCTTCATAGGCCAGCTGGGTCTCGGTCTGGCCGAACTCCTCGCCCTGGTAAACGCAGACCGCGCCCTCGAAGGCCAGCAGCAGCGCGATCGCCTGCCGCGCCAGCGCATCCCCCCCCGCGTCCTGCCCCGCCCAGCGCGAGACATGGCGCGGCACGTCGTGGTTCGAGAAGCTCCAGCAGGGCCAGCCGCCCTTCGCCCCGGCCATGAACCGGTCGATCACGCCGCGGAAATGCCGCGCGGAATAGTCCGGCCCTAGCATGTCGAAGCTGTAGGCCATGTTCATCCGCTTTTCGCCGGCGGTGTATTGCGACATCAGCTCCAGCGCGTGGTTGTGGTCGCCGACCTCGCCCACCGTCATGCGGTCGTCGTAGCGGTCCAGAAGCGCCCGCACCCGTTCCAGCAGCGGCAGCATCTCGGGCTGCGACTTGGAATACTTGTGGTCCTGGAAGTCGTAGGGATTGTGCGGCTCGACCTTCGGGAAGGGCTCGAGCCGCGGATTGTCGCGCAGCTGCCGGTCGTGGAAGCAGTAGTTGATCGAATCCAGCCGGAAACCGTCGACGCCGCGGTCGAGCCAGAACTTCAGCGCCGCCAGCACCCCGTCCTGCACCGCCGGATTGTGCATGTTCACGTCGGGCTGCGTCGACAGGAAGTTGTGCATGTAATACTGGCGCCGCCGCGTGTCCCAGGTCCAGGCCGGACCGCCGAAGACCGAGGGCCAGTTGTTGGGCGGGCTGCCGTCGGGCTTCGGATCGGCCCAGACATACCAGTCGGCCTTCTCGCCGGTGCGCGAGGCGCGGCTGTCGACGAACCAGGCATGGGCGTCAGAGGTATGCGACAGCACCTGGTCGATGATCACCTTCAGGCCAAGCTCATGCGCGCGGGCGATCAGCGCGTCGAAATCGGCAAGGTCGCCGAACAGCGGATCGACATCGCAGGGGTCCGAGATGTCGTAGCCCATGTCCTTCATCGGCGAGCGGAAGAACGGCGAGATCCAGATCGCGTCGGCGCCGAGATGGGCGATATGCTCGAGCCTGCGGGTGATGCCGGGCAGGTCGCCGATCCCGTCGCCCGAATCGTCCTGAAAGGACCGTGGGTAGATCTGGTAGATCACCGCGGCACGCCACCATTCGTTCATGCTGTCTCCTCGGGGTTTGCCTGCCCTGACCTAAGGCGCGGCGGGACGAGGCACAGGTTAGGCGGGGCTTTTGCCGGGCGGAAGCGCGGAACCGACGCGCGGGCCGGGGCTCTGCCCCGGACCCCGGGATATTTGTGCCAATGAGAAACCGCACAGGCGGACGAGCCGGGGAGTGCCGCGCAAATGAGCGAAAGGCGGTGACAGGGGCGGATGCGCGCCAAGGTGCTGGCGCGGGGACCAAGCCTGTGGAAAGACTTGGGGCAAGCAAGACGAGAGGCCCTCCCATGACCGTCACCGCTCTCCCTGCGGTTCCGCAGACCGATGCCGCCGCGCTGAAGGTGCTGATCCTCGATCACCTGCGCTCGTCGCTGGGCAAGGATCCCGAACACGCTTCGGCCTATGACTGGCGCATGGCGCTGAGCTTCTCGATCCGCGACCTGATCGTGCAGCCCTGGTTCGAGGCGACGCGGCGCGCCTATGCCGAGAAGCGCAAGCGGGTCTATTACCTGTCGATGGAATTCCTGATCGGGCGGATGCTCGACGACGCGGTGATCAACCTCGGCCTGCGCGAGGCCTGCGTCGAGGCGCTGGCCGGCATCGGCCCGGCCTTCGACAGCCTCGTCGAGGACGAGCCGGATGCGGCACTGGGCAACGGCGGGCTCGGGCGGCTCGCGGCCTGTTTCATGGATTCGATGGCGACGATCGGCTGCCCGGCCTACGGCTACGGCATCCGCTACGAGCACGGCATCTTCCGCCAGCGCTTCGAGGGCGGCCGGCAGGTCGAGACGCCCGAGGACTGGCTGATCCGCCGCGACCCCTGGATCTTCGAGCGGCCCGAGGCGATCCAGACCATCTGCTTCCGCGGCCATGTCGAGGAACAGGGCAAGAAGGCGATCTGGCATCCCGGCGAGACGGTGCTGGCCGAGGCCTGCGACATGCCGGTCGTCGGCTGGCAGGGCCGCTGGGCCAACACGCTGCGGCTGTGGCAGGCGCGGCCGACCGAGCTGTTCGACCTCGCGCGGTTCAACGCGGGCGACCACACCGCCGCGTCGGAGCCCGAGGCGCTGGCCCGCACGCTGAGCCGGGTGCTCTATCCCAATGACGGCACGCAGGCCGGCAAGGAGCTGCGGCTGAAGCAGGAATATTTCCTGACCGCCGCCTCGGTGCAGGACATCCTGCGCCGGTTCCGCGGACAGGACGGCGACGTGCGCAAGCTGGCCGGCATGGTCGCGATCCAGATGAACGACACCCATCCCGCCATCGCCGGGCCCGAGCTGATCCGGATCCTCGTCGACACCGACGGGCTGGAGTTCGACGAGGCCTGCGAGATCGCGCTGAAGGTGCTGGGCTACACCAACCACACGCTTCTGCCCGAGGCACTGGAGCGCTGGTCGAGCTGGACGATGGGCACCGTCCTGCCGCGCCACATGCAGATCATCGAGCGCATCGACGACTGGCACCGCCGGATGAACCCGACGCGGCCCGCATCGGTGAAGCTGATCGACGAGGGGCAGGTGCTGATGGGGCCGCTGGCCTTCGCCACCTCGCACCGGGTGAACGGCGTTGCGGCGCTGCACACCGACCTGATGCGCAAGACGGTGTTCCACGACCTGAACGCGCTGCATCCCGAGCGGATCGTGAACCAGACCAACGGCATCACGCCGCGGCGCTGGCTGAAGCTGGCGAACCCCTCGCTGTCCACGCTCATCACCGACACGATCGGCGAAGGGTGGGAGCATGACCTCGACCGGCTCGAGGCGCTGGAAGGGCATGTCGGCGACGCGGGCTTCCTCGGCGATTTCGCCGCCGCCAAGCGCGCGAACAAGGTGCGGCTCGCGGACTGGATCGCGAAGACGACGGGCACGAAGGTGAACCCCGACGCGATGTTCGACATCCAGGTGAAGCGGCTTCATGAATACAAGCGCCAGCTTCTGAACATCCTCGAGGCGATCGCGCTCTGGCACGAGCTGCGCACCAACCCCTCGAAGGCGGTGGTGCCGCGGGTGAAGATCTTCGGCGGCAAGTCGGCGCCGGGCTATTTCACCGCCAAGCTGATCATCCGCCTGATCAACGACGCGGCCGCGGTGATCAATGCCGACCCGATCACCAAGGACTGGCTGCAGATCGTCTATCCGCCGAACTACAACGTCTCGATGGCCGAGAAGCTGACCCCCGCGGCGGACCTCAGCGAACAGATCTCGACCGCCGGGACCGAGGCCTCGGGCACCGGCAACATGAAGTTCTCGCTGAACGGCGCGCTGACCATCGGCACGCTCGACGGCGCCAACGTGGAAATCCGCGAGAAGGTCGGGGCCGAGAACTTCTTCCTGTTCGGCCTGACCGTGGACGAGGTCGAGAAGACCCGCGCCACCTTCGGTCACGAGAAGGCGGCGATCGCCGCCAGCCAGCGCCTGCGCGACGTGCTGCAGATGCTGGCCGAGGGGCGCTTCTCGCCCGACGAGCCGGGGCGCTATCACCAGCTGACCGACATCCTGTGGAACCACGACCACTACCTCGTGACCTCGGACTTCGAGAGCTACTTCCAGAAGCAGCGCGAGGTGGACACCGCCTTCGCCAGCCCGGCCGACTGGCACCGGATGGCGGCCTTGAACACCGCGCGCATGGGCTACTTCTCCTCTGACCGGACAATCCGCGGCTACATGGCCGAGGTCTGGGACGTGACCCCCGCCATCTGATAGGATCGGATCGGGGGACGAAGACTGGAAGGCACGGGGAGAAGACGTTCATGCAGCTCATCGAGAAGGCGGAGGCCGAGGCTCTTGCCGCGGCCCGCCATGGCGAGCCCTTCGCCGTGCTGGGCCTGCATCCCTTCGGCCTCGATCATGCGCTGCGCTGTCTCGCCCCCGGGGCCGAGCGGGTGCGCGCGGTCTTTGCCAGCGGCATCGAGGCCGATCTGGCCGAGGTGATCCCCGGCGTCTTCGCCGGGCTGATCGCCGGGCTTGGCCCCATACCCGGCCCCTACCGGCTGCACGCGCAGGGCTATGGCGCGGAATGGGACTGGGACGACCCCTACCGCTTCCCGCCGGTGCTGGGCGAGATCGACGAGCACCTGATGGCCGAGGGCCGGCACATGCGGCTCTGGCAGCGGCTGGGCGCGCATCCGATGACCCATGAAGGGGTCGAGGGCACCGCCTTCGCCGTCTGGGCGCCGAACGCGACGCGCGTTTCGGTCGTGGGCGACTTCACCTTCTGGGACCCGGCCCGCGCGCCGATGCGCCGCCGCGGCGCGACGGGGATCTGGGAGATCTTCCTGCCCGGCGTCGCCGAGGGCGAGACCTACAAATACGACCTGCTGGGTCCGGGCGGCGTGGCCCTGCCGCAGAAGGCCGACCCGGTCGGCTTCGGGGCCGAGCATCCGCCGGCCACCGCCTCGGTCATCCGCCGCCTGCCCGCGCCCGCCGGCCCCGCCGCGCAGGCCAAGCGCGCCGCGGCCAATGCGGTCGACGCGCCGATCTCGATCTACGAGGTCCACTTGGGCTCGTGGAAGCGACGGGTGGAAGAGGGTGACCGCCGCCTGAGCTACAAGGAGCTGGCGCGCGAGCTGGTGGGCTATGCCCGCGACATGGGCTTCACCCATCTGGAGCTGCTGCCGGTCAGCGAGTTTCCCTTCGACGGCAGCTGGGGCTACCAGCCGATCGGCATGTTCGCCCCCACGATCCGCCACGGCACGCCCGCCGAGTTCAAGGCCTTCGTCAGCGCCGCGCACGAGGCGGGCCTGGGCGTGATCCTCGACTGGGTGCCGGGGCATTTCCCGACCGACGCCCACGGGCTTGGCCAGTTCGACGGCACCGCGCTTTACGAACATGCCGACCCGAAGGAAGGCTTCCATCGTGACTGGAACACGCTGATCTACAACTACGGCCGGCGCGAGGTCAGGAACTACCTGATCGCGAACGCCATCTACTGGCTGAAGGAATACGGCGTCGACGGGCTGCGCGTGGATGCCGTGGCCTCGATGCTCTACCGCGACTATTCCCGCCCCCATGGCGAATGGGTCCCGAACGTCCACGGCGGGCGCGAGAACCTCGAGGCCATCGACTTCCTGCGCGAGATGAACGTGGCGGTCTACGGCGAGGTGCCGGGCGCGCTGACCGCGGCCGAGGAAAGCACCAGCTTCCCCGGCGTCTCGCGCCCCGCCCATCACGGGGGTCTGGGCTTCGGGTTCAAGTGGAACATGGGCTGGATGAACGACTCGCTGTCCTACATGGAGCGCGACCCGATCCACCGCCGCTGGCACCACAACCAGATGACCTTCGCCACCGCCTATGCCTGGTCGGAAAATTTCATCCTGCCGATCAGCCATGACGAGGTCGTGCACGGCAAGGGCTCGATGCTGGGCAAGATGCCCGGCAACGGCTGGGAGCAGTTCGCCAACCTCCGCGCCTTCTACGGCTTCATGTGGGCGCATCCGGGCAAGAAGCTGCTGTTCATGGGCCAGGAATTCGCGCAAGGGCGCGAGTGGAATCACGACGCCAGCCTCGATTGGCACCAGCTCGACATCCCCGAGCATGCGGGCATCCAGCGCCTCGTGCGCGATCTGAACCACCTCTACCGCGACACGCCCGCGCTCTGGCGGCGCGAGACCGATCCGACGGCGTTCCACTGGATCGACGCCGACAATGCCGACCAGTCGGTGTTCAGTTTCGCGCGCCACGGCGCCGAGGACGACGCGCCGGTGGTGGTCATCGTGAACATGACGCCGATGGAACGTCACGATTTTCGCGTGGGGTTCCCGGAACAAGGCCGCTGGGCAGAGGTTCTGAACACGGATGCGGCGCCTTACGGTGGCGGCAATCGCGGCAACATGGGCGGCGTCTTCGCCGGGCCCGAGCCGTGGAACGGCCAGCCGGCCTCGGCCAGCCTGACGCTGCCGCCGCTGTCGGCAATGATCTTCCGCCGCGAACGCGCGACGGCTTGACGGAAGAAGGGGGAGGGGGACGACATGCAGGCACAACCGAACGACAGGCTCTCGCGCCGCGCCATGGCCTTCGTGCTGGCCGGCGGCCGCGGCAGCCGGTTGAAGGAACTGACCGACAGCCGCGCGAAACCGGCGGTCTATTTCGGCGGCAAGACCCGGATCATCGACTTCGCGCTGTCGAACGCGCTGAACTCGGGCATCCGCAAGATGGCGGTGGCCACGCAGTACAAGGCGCATTCGCTGATCCGCCACCTGCAGCGCGGCTGGACCTTCTTCCGCGCCGAGCGGGGCGAATATCTCGACATCCTGCCCGCCTCGCAGCGGGTGGACGAGAACCGCTGGTATCGCGGCACCGCCGACGCGGTCACCCAGAACATCGACATCGTCGACAGCTACGACATCGACTACGTCGTGATCCTTGCGGGCGACCACATCTACAAGATGGACTACGAGGTGATGCTGAAGCAGCACGTCGAGACGGGGGCCGACGTGACCGTGGGCTGCCTGACCGTGCCGCGCAAGGAAGCCTCGGCCTTCGGGGTGATGGACATCGACCGCGACCGGCGGATCCTGAAGTTCCTCGAAAAGCCCAAGGATCCGCCCGGCATGCCCGGCGATCCCGACCGCACGCTGTGTTCGATGGGGATCTATGTCTTCACCTGGTCCTTCCTGCGCGAACTGCTTCTGGAAGATGCCGAGGATCCGAACTCGACCCACGATTTCGGCACCGACCTGATCCCGGCCATCGTGAAGAACGGAAAGGCCATGGTGCATCCGTTCGAGGAAAGCTGCGTCACCTCGACCGACGAAAGCCCGGCCTACTGGCGCGACGTCGGCACGATCGACGCCTTCCATCAGGCCAACATCGACCTGACGAACTTCACGCCCGACCTCGACATCTACGACACCCGCTGGCCGATCTGGACCTATGGCGAGCTGACGCCGCCCGCGAAGTTCATCCATGACGAAGAAGGCCGGCGCGGCTCGGCCATTTCGTCGATGGTCGCGGGGGGCTGCATCATCTCGGGCACCGAGGTGCGCGAGTCGCTGCTGTTCACCGGCGTGCAGAGCCACAGCTATTCGCAGCTGCATCAGGTTGTGGCGCTGCCTTACGCACAGGTGCACCGATCCGCGCGTCTCAGCCGCGTCGTGCTCGACCGCGGCGTGCAGGTGCCCGCAGGCCTTGTGGTCGGCGAGGACCCGGTCGAGGATGGCAAGTGGTTCCGCGTCTCGGAAGGGGGCGTGGTGCTGATCACCCAGCCGATGCTCGACCGCCGCGCCGCGACGCTCGAAGGCTGACACCGGATCGACGACAGGATCAACGACAGGGGACGGCGGGACGGATGACGACCATCATGGCCGAGGCGGAAAACGGGGTTCTGCCGGCAAAGGGGCGTGTGCTCTCCGTCACCTCGGAATGCGTGCCGCTGATCAAGACCGGGGGGCTGGCCGACGTGGCCGGCGCCCTGCCCGCCGCCCTTCGGGCCGAGGGCTGGGACATGCGCGTGCTGATGCCCGCCTATCCGGGCCTGAAAGAGCGCTTCGCGGCGCTCGAGCCGGTCTGGGGCGAGCCCGACGTGATGGGCGGCCCGGCGCAGGTGCTGGCCGGGCGGCTCGAGGGCATCGATTTCCTGATGTTCGACGCGCCGCACCTCTTCGACCGCGCGGGCTCGCCCTATCTCGGCCCCGACGGGCTCGACCACCCCGACAATGCCGAACGCTTCGCCGCGCTCAGTTGGGCCGCGGCCGCGATCGCCCGCGACGGGCTGTCGACGGGGTGGAAGCCCGACGTGATCCACGCCCATGACTGGCAGGGCGGCCTCGCCCCGGTCTATGCCCGGCTGCAGGGCCTGTCCGTGGGCACCGTCGTCACCATCCACAACATCGCCTTCCAGGGTCTCGCGCCCGCAGAGAAGATGGGCGCCCTGCGCCTGTCGTGGGACGCGTTCCATTCCGGCATGTTCGAATACTGGGGCCAGATCTCGGCCCTGAAGGGCGGCATCACCGCCGCCGACCGCGTCACCACCGTCTCGCCGACCTATGCGCGCGAGCTGATGCGGCCAGAGGTCGGCATGGGCCTGCAGGGCGTGATCGCCGACCGCGGCGCCGCGATGACCGGCATCCTGAACGGCATCGACGAGATCGCCTGGAACCCGGAGGCCGACCCCGGCGTGCTGCCCTATTCGACGCGCCAGATGAAGGGCAAGGCCGCCAACCGCGACCGGCTGCGCGCCGATTTCGGGCTGGGCGAGGTGCCGGGGCCGCTGGCCGTCGTCGTGTCGCGCATGTCGTGGCAGAAGGGCCTCGACCTGCTGCCCCAAGTTCTCGACGGCTTCGTCGCCCGCGGCGGCGGGCTGGCGGTGCTGGGCGCGGGCGATGCCGAGATCTCGGCCGGCCTCGCCGCCGTCGCCGCCCGCCATCCGGGCCGCGTCGCGGTGCGCACCGGCTATGACGAGGCGCTGCCGCACCGGATGTTCGCCGGCGGCGACGCGGTGCTGGTGCCCTCGCGGTTCGAGCCCTGCGGCCTGACCCAGATGTACGGGCTGCGCTACGGCGCGGTGCCGGTCGTCTCGGCGGTGGGCGGTCTGGCCGATACCGTCATCGACGCGAACAAGGCAGCCCTCGACGCGGGCTGCGCGACGGGCGTCGTCTTCACGCAGGTCGATCGCCTTGGCCTTGCGCAGGCACTCGACCGCCTTGTCGATCTCTACGCCCAGCCGGGGGTCTTCCGCGCGATCCAGCGCGCGGGTATGAAGCAGGACATGGGCTGGCGGCGCTCTGCCGCGGCCTATGCAAGGCTTTACGAGGACATCCGCGCGTGAACGCACCGCCGCAGCCGCAGCCCAGATCGGTCAAGCCCCGCACGATCCCGGCCAAGCTGCCCCACCACGGCCTCTCTGCCGGCCGCCCCGACCCGCTGGGCGCGACCTGGGACGGCGAGGGCGTGAACTTCGCCATCTTCTCGGCCGATGCCGAGCTGATCGAGCTTTGCCTGTTCTCGGAAGACGGCCGCACCGAGCTTGCGCGCATCCCGCTGCGCGAGCGCGACGGCGACGTCTGGCATGTCTACGTCGCGGGGCTGACGCCCGGCACGCTCTACGGCTACCGCGCGCATGGCCGCTACCTGCCGGAAGAGGGCTTCCGCTTCAACGCGAACAAGCTTCTGATCGACCCCTATGCCAAGCGCCTGACCGGGCCCCTGCGCCACACGGATGCGACGCTGGGCTACATCGCGAAATCCCCGCGCGCCGATCTCAGCTTCGACACCCGCGACTCTGCCTTCGCCGTCCCGAAGGCCATCGTCACCGACCCCGGCTTCGCCTGGGGCGAGGATCGCCCGCCGCGCCACCGCCGCTCGCTTTCGGTGCATTACGAGACGCATGTGAAGGGCATGACCGCCCAGCATCCGGGCGTGGACCGGCGCAAGCGCGGCACCTTCCTGGGCCTCGCCTCGGCGCCGGTGCTCGACCACCTGAACAAGCTTGGCGTCACCACCGTGCAGCTGATGCCGGTGCAGGCCCATGTCGACGAACGCTTCCTGACCGAAAAGGCCCTGACCAACTACTGGGGCTATTCCACCATAGGCTTCTTCGCCCCCGATCCGCGGTTTTTGCGTGAAAACCAGCTCTGGGAATTCCAGACGATGGTGCGCCGCTTCCACTCGGCCGGGATCGAGGTGATCCTCGACGTGGTCTACAACCACACCGGCGAGGGCAACCACCTTGGCCCGACGCTGTCGTTCCGCGGGCTCGACAACCGCAGCTACTACCGCCTCGGCCAGAACCCGCGCTTCTACGACGACGTCACCGGCACCGGGAACACGCTGAACATCGACCACCCGGCGGTGCTGCGGATGGTGATGGACAGCCTGCGCTACTGGGTCGAGACGATGCATGTCGACGGCTTCCGCTTCGACCTTGCCACCACGCTCGGCCGCGGCCCGCAGGGCTTCGACGCCTCGCGCGGCTTCGTTTCGGCGATCCGGCAGGACCCGGTCCTGAACCGCGTGAAACTGGTGGCGGAACCCTGGGACGTGGGCCTTGGCGGCTATCAGCTGGGCCAGTTCCCGCATCCCTTCCTGGAACTGAACGACCGCTACCGCGACTGCGTGCGCCGCTTCTGGAAGGGCGAGGCCGGCACCATCGGGGAACTGGCCGGCCGCCTCACCGGCTCGGCCGAGCTGTTCGACCGGCAGGGCCGCGGCGCGACCTCGTCGGTGAACTTCGTGACCTCGCATGACGGCTTCACGCTGGAAGACACCGTCAGCTACGGCGCCAAGCGCAACTGGGCCAATGGCGAGGAAAACCGCGACGGCCACGAGCCCAACCATTCCGACAACATGGGGGTCGAGGGGCCGAGCGGCGATCCGAAGATCCGGTCCGCCCGCGACCAGCGCAAGCGCAACCTGCTGGCGACGCTGTTCCTGTCCCAGGGCACGCCGATGCTGCTGTCGGGCGACGAGATCGGCAATTCGCAGGGCGGCAACAACAACGCCTATGCGCAGGACAACCCGACCTCCTGGGTGAACTGGGACCGGCCCGACCGGGCGCTGGCGGCCTTCACCGGCCGCCTCGCCGCCCTGCGCCGCACCCATCCGGTGCTGCGCCAGCGGCTGTTCCTGCACGCCCTGCCCCGCCACAAGGACGGTATCCCCGACATCTTCTGGCGCAAGCCGGACGGCGCCACGCCCGCGCCCGAGGACTGGCAGGACCCGTCGTGGAAGACGCTCTGCGTCGAACTGCGCGCCTCGTCCTTCACCCCGGCCTATTCGATGACCGACGATGTCGTCTTCATCGTCTTCAACGCCGGCGAGGGAACCGATGTCACCCTGCCGGATTGCCTTCCGGGCCGGGGCTGGACGCGGATGCTCGACACTGCCCTGCCCGAGGCCGCGCCCGCGCGCGTCTCCGGCCCCGTCATCCCCGTCGCCGCGCAGTCGGTGACGCTTTTCACCCAGGCGGCCGCCTGACGGCCGGCCCCCAGACGACACGCCAAGACGACACCAGGAGCGATCATGAAGATCACGACCCACCAGACGGCCGGCTTCCCGGATCAGAAACCCGGCACCTCCGGCCTGCGCAAGAAGACCCGCGCCTTCATGGAGCCGCTCTACCTCGAGAACTTCGTGCAGGCGATCTTCGACGCCACCGGCGGCGCCGCGGGCCAGACCTATGTCGTCGGCGGCGACGGGCGCTATTTCAACGACCGCGCCGTGCAGGTGATCCTGCGCATGGCCGCCGCGAACGGCGCGAAACGCGTGATCGTCGGCCAGGGCGGGATCCTCTCGACCCCCGCGGCGTCGCATCTGATCCGCAAGCGCGGCACCGATGGTGGCATCATCCTGTCGGCCAGCCACAACCCCGGTGGCATCGACGAGGACTTCGGCATCAAGTTCAACATGCCGAACGGCGGCCCGGCCCCGGAATCGGTGACCGAAAAGATCTTCGCCGCCGCCAAGGCCCCCGGCGAGTTCAAGATCGCCGAGACGCAGGACATCGACCTTGGCACCATCGGCGAGACCCGGCTGGGCGAGACGGTGGTCGAGATCGTCGATCCCGTCACCGACTATGCCGCGCTGATGGAGACGCTGTTCGACTTCCCGGCGATCCGCCGCATGATCGAGGGCGGCTTCCGCCTGCGCTTCGACGCGATGCATGCCGTGACCGGCCCCTACGCGACCGAGATCCTCGAAAACCGCCTTGGCGCCCGCGCGGGGACGGTGATCAACGGCAAGCCCCTGCCCGATTTCGGCGGCGGCCACCCGGACCCGAACCCGACCTGGGCGCGGACCCTGATGAACGAGATGATGGGCGAGGGGCCGAAGCAGTTCGGCGCCGCCTCGGACGGCGACGGCGACCGCAACATGATCCTTGGCCGCGGCGTCTATGTCTCGCCCTCGGACAGCCTCGCGGTGATCTGCGAACACGCGACCCTCGCGCCGGGCTATGCCAAGGGTCTGAAGGGCGTCGCCCGCTCTATGCCGACCTCGGCCGCCGCCGACCGCGTGGCCGAGGCGCTGGGCATCGGCTCCTATGAAACCCCCACCGGCTGGAAGTTCTTCGGCAACCTCCTCGACGGCGGCCGCGCCACGATCTGCGGCGAGGAAAGCTTCGGCACCGGCTCGGACCATGTCCGCGAAAAGGACGGGCTCTGGGCGGTGCTGATGTGGCTCAACATCCTGGCCGCCACCGGCAAGTCGGTGAAAGAGTTGCTGGCCGACCATTGGGCGCGCTTCGGGCGCACCTACTACAGCCGCCACGACTACGAGGCCGTCGACAAGACCGCGGCCGAGGCGATGGTGGACAGGCTCCGCGCCAGCCTCGCCACGCTGCCGGGCACGCAGGTGCAGGGCCTGACGGTGAAAGAGGCGGACGATTTCGCCTACACCGACCCGGTCGACGGCTCGACCTCGGCCAAGCAGGGCATCCGGGTGCTGTTCGAGGACGGCTCGCGCTTCGTCATCCGCCTCTCGGGCACCGGCACCGAGGGCGCGACGATCCGGCTGTATCTCGAGCGCTACGAGCCCGACGCGGCCAAGCAGGGCATGGAGGTGCAGGAGGCGCTGGCCCCGGTCATCGCCGCGGCCGAGGATCTTGCCGGCCTCGCGCAGGCCACGGGCCGCACCGCGCCCGACGTGATCACCTGAGCGCCTGACACGACGCCAGATCTGCGGCGGGCGCCCCCGGGGTGCCCGCCGTTTCGTTGCCGACAGCGAGTCCTGTCCCGTATATAGCCCGCCCGTGCGCAAGCCAGGCGCCGCCGACCGCCGGAACAGCTCCCAGCATCGTGCCGGGCGCCCTTTAGCCCTGCCGCGCCGTATCGGCGGCCGCGTATTGGGCGATCTGGTCGTCATGCGCCTTGCGGAACGCCGGCCGCGCCCGCGCGCGCTCGACATAGGCGCAGAGCGCCGGGTATCCGGCCAGTGCGCCCAGATCCATCGGCACCCGAAGCACGTCCGACATCAGGATGTCGGCCACGCTGAACCGCCCGCAGGCCAGCCAGTCGCGCCCCGCCAGCACCGCCTCGAGCCGGGCGAAGCGCTGGCCCATCCACTCGGCCAGCGGGTTCACGTCGGGCTTGGACAACCCGATGACCCACCAGGGCACCGTCACCATCTCGACCGAGTTCAGCGCCGAGATCACCCATTGCAGCACCTCGGCCCGCGCCACCGGATCGCGCGGCATCAGCGCCTCGGACTTTTCGGCGATGTGCAGCAGGCAGGCGCCGCTTTCGAACAGGCGGATCTCGCCGTCCTGCAGGAAGGGCACCTGCCCGAAGGGCTGGCGTGCCAGATGCGCGGCGCCGCGGTCGGCGAAGGGCACCGTCTCGACCCGGTAGGGCAGCCCCGCCTCTTCCAGCGCCCAGCGCAGACGCAGGTCGCGCACATAGCCGCGCGGGCCGCTCGGCACCCAGTCGAAGGTCCAGATCGTCAACACTTCCGTCATTCCACCCTCCCAAGCTGGCCCCATCATCGCGCGAAACCCGCCCCGCGACCAGCACGCCGCCCCTCCGGTCCCCATCGGACGGCCACTGGCCTTGCCATTCGGGGCCGAATGGATAAGTCCTGTCAGTGACCCGGACCCGGAGCTTCCCTTGGCCGACCAGCTGCAGACCCTGACCGCCGCCCTCATCGACACCGCGCTGAAAGCCGGCGCCACCGCCGCCGATGCCATGGCCGTCGATGGCACCTCGCTCTCGATCGACATCCGCGAGGGCAAGCTTGAACAGGCCGAACGTTCGGAAGGCATCGAGATCGGCCTGCGCGTGCTGATCGGCGGGCGCCAGGCCTGCGTCTCGGCCTCGGACGTCTCGGCCCGCACCATCGCGGAAATGGCCGAACGCGCCATCGCCATGGCCCGCGAGGCGCCCGAGGACCCGACCGCGGGCCTTGCCGACCCGTCGCAGCTAGCCCGCGACACCGACGCCGCGCGGCTCGAGCTTGCCGATCCCGCGGCCGAACCCGACGCCGCCGCGCTGCAGGCCGATGCGCTGGCCGCCGAGGCCGCCGGCCTCGCCGTCGCGGGCGTGTCGAAATCGCAGGGTGCCTCGGCCGCCTATTCGGCGCGCCGGATCTGGATCGCCGCCTCGAACGGCTTCTCGGCCGGCTACGCCCGCACCTCGCGCCACATCTCGATGACCGCGATCTCGGGGTCCGGCACCACGATGGAGCGCGACTGGGCGGCAGAGGGCCGGATCTTCCAGTCCGACCTGCCCTCGCCCGAAGAGATCGGCACCCGCGCCGGCCAGCGCGCCGCCGAACGCCAGGGCTCGCGCAAGCCGCCGACGGGCCGCTTCCCGGTGCTGTACGACGAGCGCATCTCGTCCTCGCTGATCGGCCACCTTCTGGGCGCGATCAACGGCAGCGCCATCGCCCGCGGCGCGTCATGGGCGCGCGAGTTGAACGGCAAGCTCGTGCTGCCCGAAACGCTCTCGGTGATCGAGGATCCGTTCCGCATCCGCATCCCCGGCTCGCGCCCCTTCGACGGCGAGGGGCTGCCGACGCAGACCCGCACCATCGTGGAAAATGGCGTGCTGACCGGCTGGACGCTGGATCTGGCGACGGGGCGCAAGCTCGGCCTGCCCTCGACCGGCAACGCCAGCCGCGGCACCGGCTCGCCGCCCGCACCCGGCCATTCGAACATCGCGTTGACCCAAGGCTCCGCCAGTCGCGCCGACCTGATCCGCGACATGGGCACCGGGCTGGTGGTGACCCAGCTGATCGGCGCCTCGATCAATGCCAACACCGGCGACTATTCGCGCGGGGCCTCCGGCTTCTGGGTCGAGAACGGCGAGATCGCCTATCCGGTCAACGAATGCACCATCGCCGGGTCCCTGCCCGAGATGCTGCGCACCATCGTCGCCGCCAATGACGGCCGCGCGCATCTCAGCCACGTGATCCCCAGCCTGCTGGTCGAAGGCCTCACCCTTGCCGGCGCGTGATCTCGACCTTCTCGCCGAGGCGGCCCGCGCCGCCGGCCGCATCGCGATGGGCTTCTGGCAGGCCAGCCCCGAGACCTGGGAGAAGTCCGGCGGCGCCGGCCCGGTGACCGAGGCCGACCTCGCCGTCGACCGGATGCTGAAGCACGAGCTGCTGGCCGCACGTCCCGACTATGGCTGGCTGTCGGAAGAGACCGAGGACGAGGCCCCCGCCCGCCTCGCCGCCGAGCGCGTCTTCATCGTTGACCCGATCGACGGCACCCGCGCCTTCATCGCCGGCGAAGAGGGCTTCTGCCACGCGCTCGCGGTGGCCGAGCGCGGCCGGATCACCGCCGCCGCGATCTACCTGCCGGTGCGCGACGAGCTGTTCACCGCGACCGAGGTCGGCCCGGCCCTGCTGAACGGCGCCCCGATCCGCGTCACCGACGCGGCCGAGCCCGAGGGCGCGCGTGCGCTGGCGGTGCGGCAGGCCTTCGACCCCGCGCATTGGCAGGGTGGCCGTGTGCCGGCGCTGACCCGCGGCTTCCGCGCGGCGCTGGCCTGGCGGATGTGCCTTCTGGCCGAAGGGCGCACCGACGCGGTGCTGTCCTTCCGGCGGATCTGGGAATGGGACCTTGCGGCGGGCGACCTGATCGTGACCCGCGCCGGCGGCCGCGTCACCGACGCGACCGGGACGGGCGTCACCTACAACACCCCCGGCCGGCGCGCCGCGGGCCTCGTGGCCGCGGCCCCGCGCCTGCACGACCGGCTGGCCGCGGACCTCGCCTGGCGGCCCAACGACGGCGACGAGCCGCCGATCGACACCCCTGCCGCCCCCTGACCCCGAACCGGCGCGCCGTGCGGGATCGAGGCCTGCCAGCATAACACCGGCAGGCGGCTTGCCCCCCGTCCTCAGCCACGCCTCGCGCGACGCGCCCGCCCCGGAACGGCGCGGAACGGCCCTTGGGCGGTCAGTCGCGGAAGGCGGCGGCGAAGGGTTCGGGCAGCTCGAACTCGGCCAGCGCGCGGGCGCGGCCCTCGGCCGACATCTTGCGCGCGGTCTTCTCGACGATGCGCAACAGCCCCGCCGGTTCGCGCTCGGTGGCGAAATCGCCGAAATACCAGCGCAGGAACACGAAGCAGATCACGTCCTCCAGCGCCTGCACCTCGGCGTCGCGCTTGATCCCCTCCTTGCGCAGCATCCGCCCGGCCTGCGCCATCTCTTCGGCGCCATAGCCCGCGTCGGCCATGAACTCCTCGATCCGCGCCGCATGCCGCCGGCCCTGCTCCTGCCGCCAGGCCAGATAGCCGGCGCGCCCCTCGGGATAGTCCTCGCGCGGCAAGAGCCAGCGCTCGACATGCTGGCCGCGCGCGCAGATCTGCAGCACCTCGGACGCCTCGGGGAACAGCCGTGCCAGCTCGGCGCTCATCCGCTCGCCATACAGGCGGTTCGCGGGCTGGCCGTCCTCGAGGCTGGGGTCCTGGTCGTTGGCCGCGTCGATTCTGGCGAGGACCTGGGCAAGACGGCTCATGGCGGGCTCCTTTCGGCTGGCATCGGGCCGAGCCTCGCCGATCGGGCCGGGCTTGTCCACGGGCACCGCCCCCGCACCGCCCCCGCACTGGTCCGTCCGCGGCCTCGATTCCCCGCGCCGCCCCGGATCGCCCGCAATCGGGCTTGCACCGCCGCCGGAACAGGCGCAAAACAACCATGAGTGGATTATTGTAACGCGGAAAAATCGTTGCTTTTCACCGGGATCGCCTGTTGTGGCAGCAATGCGGCAGTTTGCGCGGCACAGCCCCTTTCGCTGCACGGCAGCGCTTGACCGCCCTGCGCTTCTTCGGGCTTCCTGCACACGGTTGTGTGAGAAGGGAGTTGCCGTGGTATGACCCTGAGCTGTTTCAAGGCCTATGACATCCGCGGGCGTCTCGGCGTCGATCTGGACGCCGCCATCGCCTACAGGATCGGCCGTGCCGCGGCCCGGGCGCTTGCCACCGGCGACAGCCCCAAGGTGGTCCTTGGCCGCGACATCCGCGCCTCGTCGGTCGAACTGGCAGAGGCGGTCGCGCGCGGGCTGATGGACGAGGGCGCCGAGGTGCTGGACCTCGGGCTCTGCGGCACCGAAGAGATGTACTGGGCCACCACCGAATTCGGCGCCGATGCCGGGATCGAGGTCACGGCATCGCACAATCCGATGGATTACAACGGCATGAAGCTGGTGCGCCGCGGCTCGGCGCCGCTGGACGCGGCCTCGGGCCTGCAGGCGATCCACGACCTTGCCGAGGCGGACAGCTTCGGCCCGCCGAAGCCCGGCGGCCGGCTGACCGACATCGCCGCAAAGGCCCGCGCCGCCTATGTCGCGGGTGTCATGCGCTTCGTCGAAGTCGCGGCGCTGCGCCCGCTGAAGATCGTCGTCAATGCCGGCAACGGCGCCGCCGGCCCGACCTTCGACGCCATCGCCGGGGCGCTGGCCGCGCGCGGTGCGCCGCTGGAGTTCATCCGCATCCACCACGTCCCCGACGGCAGCTTCCCGAACGGCATCCCGAACCCGCTCCTGCCCGAGAACCGCCCCGCCACCGCCGATGCCGTGCGCGAGGCGGGGGCCGATCTCGGACTGGCCTGGGACGGCGATTTCGACCGCTGTTTCTTCTTCGACGCCGAGGGCGGCTTTATCGACGGCGAATACATCGTCGGCCTGCTGGCCGAGGTCTTCCTCGCCAAGGAGCCGGGGGCGCGCATCGTCCACGATCCCCGGATCATCTGGAACACCCGCGACGTCGTCACCGCCGCCGGCGGCACCCCGATCCAGTCGAAGACCGGCCACGCCTTCATCAAGCAGGCGCTGCGCGACCATGACGCCGTCTATGGCGGCGAGATGTCGGCGCATCACTACTTCCGCGACTTCGTCTGCTGCGACTCGGGCATGGTGCCCTGGCTGCTGGTGGTCGAGCTGATGGGCCGGCGCGGCGCGTCGCTGGCCGCGCTGGTGGCAGAACGTCAGGCGGCCTTCCCCTCGTCGGGCGAGATCAACTTCCGTCTCGACGATCCCCGCGCCGCCATCGCCCGGGTCATGGACCGCTTCGCCCCCGAGGCACGCGACCGCGACGAGACCGACGGCATCGGGCTCAGCTTCCCCGACTGGCGGTTCAACCTGCGGTCCTCGAACACCGAGCCGGTGGTGCGGCTGAACGTCGAATCGCGCGGCGACCGCGCGCTGGTGGCCGATCGCGTCGACGAAATCCGGGCGCTGCTGGCGACCGGTTGAGCGCTTTCGCCGGGCGGAGCGCGGGCCCGTTCCCGCCGCCCGGCAGGTTTTGTAGGTTGGCGACGGCGCATCTCCCGACCCGTCGCGGTATTTGAGAAGGCATATCCCATGATCACGCCCGTCATCCTCTGCGGCGGTTCCGGCACCCGGCTATGGCCGCTGTCGCGCAAGTCCTATCCCAAGCAGTTCCTGCCGCTCGTGGGCACCGAGACGCTGTTCCAGGGCACGCTGCGCCGCCTGTCCGGCCCGGCCTTCGGTGCACCGCTGGTGCTGACCGGCGAGGATTTCCGCTTCATCGCCATCGACCAGGCCCAGGCCATCGGACTTGAGGACGCGCGCGTGCTGATCGAGCCCTCGGCCCGCGACACCGGCGCCGCGGTTCTGGCGGCGGCTCTGATGCACGAGGCCACGCCCGAGGCGCTGCTGCTGATCGCGCCCTCCGACCACGTGATCGCCGACGCCCCCGCCTTCCTCTCGGCGGTCGCCGCCGGGGCCGAGGCCGCCAATGCCGGCCGGCTCGTGACCTTCGGCATCGCGCCCACCCGCCCCGAGACCGGCTACGGCTACCTCGAGCTGGCAGAGCCCGCGGTCACCGGCAGCCCGGTGCCGCTGAAAAGCTTCCGCGAGAAGCCCGATGCCGCGACCGCCGCCGAATTCGTGGCCTCGGGCCGCTATCTCTGGAACGCGGGCATCTTCCTGGCCCGCGCCGGCGACCTGATCGCCGCCTTCGAGGCCCATGCGACCGAGCTGGTGGCCCCGGTGCGCCTGGCGCTGGCCGGCGGCAAGGAGGATCTGGGCTTCACCCGGCTCGACGCGCGGGCCTGGGGCAAAGCGCCGTCGATCTCCTTCGACTACGCGGTGATGGAGAAGGCCGCGAACGTGACCGCGGTGCCGGTCGACTGCGGCTGGAACGACCTTGGCAGCTGGGACGCGCTGATCGCGCCCGGGCAGGACGTGACCACCCACGGCGCCGTCACCGCGATCGACGTGAGCGGATCCTACCTGCGCTCGGAAGAGCCGGGCGTGCATCTGGTGGCGCTGGGTCTGCGCGACGTGGTGGCGGTGGCCACGCGCGATGCGGTGCTGATCGCCGACCGCGCGCGCCTGCAGGAGGTCAAGACCGCCGTCGCGGCCCTGAAGAAATCCGGCGCCCCGCAGGCCGAGGACTATCCCCGCTTCCACCGCCCCTGGGGCTGGTACGAGACGCTCTGCCTCGGCACCCGCTTCCAGGTGAAGCGGATCATGGTGAAGCCGGGCGGGATCCTTTCGCTGCAATCGCACATGCACCGGTCCGAGCACTGGATCGTCGTCGCCGGCACGGCCGAGGTGACGATCGGCGACAGGGTGCAGCTGGTGACCGAGAACCAGTCGGTCTACATCCCGCTGGGCGAGAAGCACCGGATGGCCAACCCGGGCAAGGTGCCGATGTACCTGATCGAGGTGCAGACCGGCGCCTATGTCGGCGAGGACGACATCGTCCGCTACGAGGACATCTACAACCGCAGCTGAACCGGACGCTGCCCTCCTGCGCGCCCCGTCCGGCGCGCAGATCGTCTCTTGGCGCGCCCGGGCCAACCACGTCAACTTCGCAATACGCGACTGATCCTCTCCCAGATCCGGCAGCCATGATGCCGAGATTCGGAATCCGAACCTACGCAGGCGGCATCCCCGGGATTCCGTTTGCCTTCACGTATGATCTGTCTACATCATCCAGCACGACCAAGACCTCGGCCGCTGTTACGGGTGTTGCGCATCGTGCATATATTCTTGGGATTGTTCGGTCTGCTGGGCGCCGCTGCTGCGGCCGGAACAGGCTATGCGATGGGCATGCCGCTCTGGTCGGTGATCGGCATTTTTTTCCTTGTTGGAATGCTGATTCCCGCGGTTTATGTCGCCGTGCTTGCCCTTCTGGCCATGACCAGCGGCGCCAATGGGCGCGCGAAGCGAGCGGACTCCGTGGACGAGACACCCGATCCCGGCACTGCCAATATTGATCGCTGACCACGGCTCTAGCGATTCTCGCATGTTGTCGGAGTTGTTGCAGCAGGCGGTGAGGCGGATGCGTCTCGTGAGTCCGGAGCGTTAGTCTTGGGCCAAGCCGCAGCCCTCTACCCCGCGCCATCGCATGACCAACCGGTCCGCCTGCAAGGCCGCTCTTCGCCGCCGCGGGTCGCTCTGGTTCTCGTTCGACCCGACGATGGCTTGGCTCACCGCCAGGACGGGCAAGCGTCGTCGTCCCGAGACCTTCTCGGGGACCGCTACCCAAGTTGCCTCACGCTGAAGGTATTGCTCGGCCTGCCGCAACGGCGGACGGTTGGCTTATCGCCAGCCTGAGAGAGATGGCGGGGCTGGACTGACCCGTTCCAGCCTGTGCCGATGTCAGGGACGGATTGCGGTACAGATCCCCTACCGCGGCCCGGATCGGCAGACCGCAGAAATCCAGATCCGCATCATTCGCCATGGTCGCCCGGATCGACGGCGCGACATGGCTCATCCACGAACGGATAAAGGACCCCCGGCACCGCCGAGATCACTGCCGTGAGCTGAGTAGGAGCGGGAAAGGGAGAGATCGGCCTTCAGCCTATCACCGCAACAACGCCGCACTCGGCGGCAAGTATCGCGACCCCTCGCTCGGCAGCATGCGCTGGCGATCGCTCGCAAAGGACGTGTCCATTGCCTCACGGCCTTGAGTCACGCATAGACCTGAAAATAATCGACGCGCATCCGCGTTTCGCGGTGCTCTGCCATCAACGGATCCGGAAACGGATAATCCGGCAGGATCGCCAGCGTTATGAGCGGCCAGAACGCATCGTCGGTCAGGTCCATTTCCGCGGACCGGCTTATGGCCCAGACCGCTGGCACGCCCGTCGCATGGTTTCGCACGAGCCGGCGATTGAAATAGACGGCGCAGAGATCATCGACCAGCAGCACGCCATACCGGTTGTACCCCGCGGTCATGTCCTCGGAGACACGGATCGCGCTGCCGTCGTGCCGCGCTCCGGGCTCGCCCCACTCGTGAAGATAGGCGCCGTAGTCATGCGGCTCGAACCCCTTGTGCTCGACGACATCGACTTCGATCGCGCTTGAGGGCGCAAGGATCGTGCAGCGGTTCATGAGCCAGAACGCCGGCCAGGTCAGCGGGTGGCGCGGGAACAGCATGCGCGTCTCGAAATACCCGTGGCGCCAGGCCCGGGTGACCGTCCCATCACGCCGCGAGGTCTGGAGGTTTCCGCTGATCCACTGGAATTCGGGTTGGTCATTGCCGTAGTAGTTTCTGACAGTCATCGTCCGGCCGATGAACTTGGCCGAGATCTGCAGTGCCGTCCCGCCGCTCGCATCGGGATCGTCGACGATGGCATAGGGGTCGAAGCCCTCCTCGCCGCCAAACCGTGCGAAGGCCGAGCGACCGTAGTACCCCGGGTCGGCATTGCTGACCTTCGGCCCGGCATTCCATATCTCGCGATCGAGATGTTCGAACTGGTCCTCGAAGACCAGGTCGCGGCCCAGCGTCGGGTCCCGGTCGAGTTCCGCCGCGCGCGCGTCGAGCGAGGCGAAGACGGCACCGGCGCCCGCAAGGCCCGCCGCACCGGCCCCTGCCAGCACAGCGCGCCGCGATGGCCCCTGCCTCGATCGTCCCGAGCTCATCCGCGCGGACTGCCTGACAAGGCACCTGCCCGCGGCCGCGCCGGCGATTGGCAACAGCGCGTCATTCCGCCGGCGCCCAAGTGGCCGGCGCGGCCGGCGATGGCTGGGCCTGCGGCTTGTCACGCTGGGCAGCATCAAGGCATCTGCGGATTTCCGCGCCCATCTTCCGACGGAACTCGGCCGGCGAGAAGCTTGCCGCATGGGCCAGCATCGCAGCGGTCTCGAACTGCCGCGCATTCAGCGCCGCCTCGATCCGCTCGACGCCCTCGGTGATCGCCTCGACCGACTGGGTGTCGAAGAACAGGCCGGTGACCCCGTCCACCACCGTCTCCAGCGCGCCGCCGCGGGCATAGGCCAGCACCGGGCGCCCGCTGGCCGTCGCCTCGAGCGGGACGATCCCGAAATCCTCCTCGCCCGGGAAGATCAGCGAACGGCAGCGGGCGTAGTGATGTTTCAGCATGTTGAAGGGCTGCGGCCCCAGCACCTCGACGGTCGGGCCCGCCAGGCGCCGGGCCGTCTCCAGCATCTCGCCGCCGCCGATCACCACCAGCTTGCGACCCATCCGGTTGAAGGCCTCGATCGCCAGGTCGGGGCGCTTGTAGGCGACCAGCTCGCCGACCATCAGGTGATAGTCGCCCAGCCCCGCCTCGGGCACCGGCGCGAAATCGTCGACCGCCACCGGCGGGAAGACCACCCCGGCATCGCGGTTGTAGTAGCGCGAGATCCGCCGGCGCACATTGTCCGAATTGGCGACGAAACCGTCGACGCGCAGCGCGCTCACCGCATCCCAGTTGCGGATGTAATGGCTGAAGGGCTTCATCAGCAGCCGCTTCACCCGGCCGCTGCGCTCGCCATAGTCGTGGTACATGTTCCAGACATAGCGCATGGGCGAGTGGCAATAGCAGACATGCACCGCGTCGCCGGGCGGGATGATGCCCTTTGCCGGGCCGGACTCGCTGCTGATGATCAGGTCGTAGCCGCGCAGGTCGAGTTCCTCGAGCGCGAGCGGCATCAGCGGCAGGTAGGACTTGTAGTTGCGGCTCGCCCGCGGCAGCCGGCTGATCAGGCTGGTGGTGACCTTGTGGCGGCGGATGGTCGGCGAGACCGCCTCGGGATCGTAGGCATGGGTGAAGATGTCGGCCTGCGGAAACATCTCGCAGAGCGATTCCAGCACCTTCTCGCCGCCCCGCATCGTCACGAGCCAGTAGTGGATCAGCGCGACGCGCAGCCCTGCGAACGCAGGATCGGCCTTGGGGTCCGGACGCGCGGCAGTCCGGAGGTCGGCGGCAGAGACGATCTTCATCGGCGGAACTCGCATTCGGGCGGCAAACGATAGGCTTTCATGACTGGGGCACGCCGCTGCGCGTCAGGGTGCGCCGCAGCCAGCGATGCAGCCCCAGCCCGCGCAGGCGCGATCGCAGCCCGTGGTGCCCCGGATCATTGATCGCGACACCCAGGATCGTCGCACCGCTCTGTTCGAGCTGGTGACGCGCCAGGGCGATCTCGTCCATCAGGCTGTAGGGCGTAGCGACGATCAGCACCGCGTCCGCCTGCCGCGCCAAGGCACGGGCATCGGCCGATTCCGACAGCGGCGGCAAATCGATCAGGACGTCCCCCCGCGACTGGACGGCGCGGAACAGCTCGGCAATTGCCGGGTTGCGTGCGTTCGCCAGGCTTTCCGAAAAGGCATCGATGGCCTGCGTCGGCAGAAGATCGACCGCGCCCGCCGCCACGACCGGCAGAGCATCGTCCTGGGACGGCGCCATGCGCGGGGCATGCTGCGCCGTCAGCCCACGCGCGCCGCCGCGGATGTCGGCATCGACGACGACCGTCCGGTCGTTGCCGTGGCGCATGACATTCGCAAGGTTCATCGCCAGCATGCTGCACCCTGTCCCGGCGGTCCAGGACGCAAGGGCGATGCTGCGGCTGCGCTGCTGGACGTCGGCGCCGAAGGCGAGCTCGATCGCCGTGCGCAGGTCGCGCAGGGCCATCGTGTAGCGCACCCCCGCCTCGCCAAGCTGCGCCGCACGCGCGGTCGGCAGGCTCGCCAGCACGTCGAGGTCGTAGGCCGCGCGGATGCTGCGACCGTCGCCGACCCTGCGATCGAGGGCCGCGCTCATCGCCATCGCCAGCAGGCCACCCAATAGGCCAAGCACCCCGCCAAGCGCGGCAAGCATCTTGACCCGCGGCGCCGAGGGCGCGAGCGGCACCAGGGCGGCGCCGATGATCCGCGCATTCGCATTCGGGATCTGGATCGCGGGCAACGTGCCGTCGCGCACGGCGGCAGAGGCGGCGGCGACCTCGTTGCGCAGGGCGTCGAGCCGGCCCTGCATGAATTCCGCGCCTCCCGAGGCGACGGCCTCGCGGAACGTCACCGACTGCAGCAGATAGGCCGAGGCACCGGCATTGGCGACACGCGCCGCCAGCACGGGATCCGAGGATGAGTAGCTGATCTCGATCGCATAGGACTGCCCGATGCGACGCGCGGAAAAACGGTCGCGGAACCGCGCGAAGGCTGTCTCGGTCGCGCGCTGGGCCACGGGGTCGGAAGCCGGATCGCCGGCAGCGGCAGGCACTGCGATCTCGGGATGGTTCGCAAGGCCCAGGGCATCGAACACCAGCCTCTGCATGCGCTCCGAACGAATGACCTGCAGTTCGCTGTCCACGCGGTTGAGGTCGAGCGAGCTGTCCGCCGCAGAGGCGTTGGCCGTCCCGGCAAGCTGGCGCGTGGTCTCGAGGATCAGCGTCGAGGCTGCCGTGTAGGTTGGAGGAAGCAAGCGCGCGTAAAAGTACGTCGTCAGCAGGCACACCAGTACCCAGAGGCTCAGCGGCAGAAGACGGCGGTTCACCGCCGCGATCATCGGCCTCAGCAGCGCCATCGGATTGTCCTCGGCGCTGCGCTTGCGATCGGCGCTTTGCCGGTCGGATGTCCTGATCACACCGATGCCATTCTTTCCATAGATCATGCTGTCTTCCTCGCAGAAGCGATCTGCGCCGCCCTCTCGGGCTCGATGCGGCCGCGCAGGAGGTCCGCGACCGCCATGCAGTTGCCGCGCAACCGTCCACGCCGATCGATGAAGGGCTCGGGCCTGAAGGCCAGCACCAGATTGCTGGCCATGTTGCGGAAGATCTGGCCGGCCACCTGCCTCGCGGTCATCGTCCGCTTTCTCAGCATGTAGACGGGATTCACCACCTGCGAGTATCCAAGCCGCTCGCCGGCGACCCGGCCGCTCTTGACCCCCATGTGCACGCCGCGCAGCGCGCCGGACTTGGCCATCCGACCGCCGCGGCGCGCAAGCGTCGCGCCGAAATCGCGATCCTCCAGCCAACCGTAGAGAACGAGCCGTTCGTCGAAGGCCATGTCGCGGATCGCCGAAGCGCGGAAGACCATGTTGCAGCCATAGGGGCTGAAGGGCTCGATCCACGCAGGACCATCTTCGCGCGACGCGGTGGCGACGATCTCGCAAGCGCGCTCGAAACTGATGCCCGCGCCCTTGATACCGTCGGCAAGGACATGCCCGGTCAGCGTCGTCACCGAGGATTCGTCGCGGAACACCTGCGCGGCTGCGGCCAGCCAGCCCGGATCGGCGACGAAATCGTCGTCGAAGAAGGCGACCGCGTCGATCCCTTTCGGAACTGCGGCGATGCCGGTGTTGCGCTGCGCCGAGGATCCCGGCGGCCCCACCAGCACGACGACCTCGTCGAGCGCCGCCAGATCGCCGGCATCCTGCGGATCCGTGCAGGAGATGAAGACCACCCGGGGCTTGAGGGTCTGCGTTGCCAGCAGATGACGCACCGTGGCCGAAACCACCGCCGGCCGGCCGCGCGTCGCGACGACGACAGCCATGTTGCCTGCGGGCTGCGCGGCGGGTGCCGGCGCAGGCACGGTTTGCGCGACACCGGCCTGCATCAGCTCGAGGTAACCGGCGGCGCTGCGCCCCCAGCTGAAGCGCTTCACCTGCTCGAACCCGCGGCCGACCAGATCGGCCCGAAGCTGCGTCGAGCCTGCGAGGGCCGCGATATGATCGACCCAGGCCGAAGGATCGTCCGGAGCGGCCAGAAGCCCCGCCGCACCGCAGACTTCCGGCATGCTGGCGCGGTCGGACGAGACGACCGCGCAGCCGCGCGCCATCGCCTCGACCAGCGGCAGTCCGAAGCCCTCGGTCCAGGACGGAAAGGCCAGGCAAAGCGCGCGGTCCATCAGCCACGCCAGGTCATCGTCCGACAGCCGCCCGAGCATCCTGACATTCGAGGCAAGGCGCGGTCCGCCCGATGATTCCTCGGCGAAGATCGCACCGCCGCCGCCCGCGATGACGACGTCGATTCCCAGTGCGTCCAGTTCCGGCGCGATCTTGGTCAGCAGGTCCAGATTCTTGTGTCGCGCGCGCGACCCGATCGCGAGAATGAAGGGACGTGCCGGCGCGATCTGCGCCGGTGCGATCTCTGCGCGGTCCGGATCCCAGGCAAGCGCGTGCTCGTGACCGTTCGGCAGCACGGCGATCTCCGCGGCCCGCAGCGGCAGGTGCCGCGCCAGCTGCCGCGCCGAGGCCTCGGACACCGTGGCGACGCGCATCGCCCGTCGCGCGATCATCGGCTGCATCAGCTGGTAGGCGCGGCGGAAGGCTGCGCCATAGCTTTCAGGTGCGACGAAGACATTGGCGTCGTGGATGCAGACGACCTGGTTCTCCTTGCGCAGCGGTGCGGTGTTGCACAGGTTCAGGAGCGGGCCGGGCTGCAGCCGCGGCAGGTCGAGCTGCTCCCACAGCTGGCCCGTGAAGCGCCCGCCGCGCTGGACCGTCAGCCCCTCTGGCAGCCGCAGCGCGCCTTGCCTTGGCGCATGAATGGCGATGCTGCCCGGTTGCGCGGTGTGAAGCGCCTCCACGACATTGCTGGCGTAGCGCTGCACCCCGGTCATGCCTTGGCTGAGAAAGCGTCCGTTGATCGCGAAGTCGGCAGTCATGCAAGCACCGTGCTGGAAGGGGAAGGGGCGACAGGCGTCCGACTGGCGCCACGATACTCCGGTCGCGCCGCGGCAAGGCCCGCCAGCGCATAGAACAGGATCCCCTGATCGACATTCGAACTGAGCATCAGGTCGCCGACGGCCATCCCGATGCACCCGTTGCGCGCCGCCGTGCGCACATCGGTGAAGTAGCCGCCCGGCACGCCTGGATTGCGCAGGAACGCCATCGCGACGAAGCCAAGGTAGAAGAGGGTTCCGATGGCGCCGACGCCACCGACGAGCGCCATCGCAAGGCTCGACGTCCGGATCGATCCCAGGCCGACCCCAAGCCCCCCGGAGTCGATGAAATTCTGCAGTGCCGCCGCGTTCCACGAACTGCGCTCGACACCCGAGTCACTGCCGGCCTTCGAAAAGACGAGCGCGTTGAGATAGTCGCCGATGACCGCCGAAAGCCCGGGATGTGCCAGCACCCCCAGGACTGCGGCCAGCGCGACCAATGGCAGCGCGACAATCAGGACAAGCCCGCCGCGCGTCCCCAGCCCGCGCGCCGACCGCGAGAGGACCGTGAGATAGAGCAAGGCCATCATCACCGGCAACGAGACCAGGGCCGCCGACGAGGTCGACATCACCGCCAGAAGGAAGGTCAGGATCGCAAGCCCGCCGGTGTACAGCGGGCGGATCCCGCACAGCCAGAGTGTCGCGACGAAGCCCAGCGCCCCGATCGACGAGCGGCCGAACGAGGACGCCTCGGTGAACGATCCCACGACACGCTTTAGACCCTGCATCTCTGTCTCGGTATGCATCGCGTATTTCGCGTTGCGGATCACCTCGAGCAGGCCCTGTGTCCCCGTAAGGTAGGTCGCCAGATCCAGCAGACCGAAAGCGGCATTCGCGACCGCATAGGAGAGAATGGCCGCGACCGCCGTCCTGAAGCCCGAGTGGTCAGAGGCGCAACTGGTGACGATCAGGAACACGGCAAAGCTGCCGACGATATAGATGCTCTGGGTGATGTTTCCGGACACCGGCGCCAAGGGGACCGTCGAGCCTGTCGCGTCGAACGATGTCGAGCCGATCGGGAAAATCAGGGTGCTTCCCGCCATGATCCGCGGAAAGAAGAAGGCGCTGACAAGCGCGTAGGCGACAAGGCACAGCAGCCAGAACCCGGGCTTGCCGGGACGCAGGGCAAGCAGCATGCCGGCACACTGCCTCGGACGCATCAGCGCGTTCAGACCGACCGCGCCCAGGAAGAGATGGGCAGGCTGGATGTTTGCCCCGCCGATGATGATAGCGGCCGCCGCGCCAAGCACCGAAGCGGTGACGAGGACGATGACCATCGTGCCGTAGTCCAGAAAGAAGCTGATCGCGACCACCGCCAGCGCGGCAAGGCCGATGGGCTCGATGCTCATGGGCTCACTCCTTCCGCTGGAAGGGTCCGACGGCTGCGAAGAGCGGGGTCACTTGCCGGTCCGCTTGAGGACGGCCATGCCGGTGGCGAGGATGATCTTCACATCCTTGGCGAAGCCGAAGCTTCGCGAATATTCCACGTCGAGCGTCACCCGCTCGTCATAGGACATGTCGTTGCGGCCCGAAGCCTGCCAGGGGCCGGTCAGTCCCGGCCGCATCTGAAGGTAGGCACCGATGGACATGCCGTAGCGGATCATCTCGTCGCGCACGATCGGCCGGGGCCCGACGAAACTCATCTCGCCCATGAGCACGTTCCAGACCTGCGGAAGCTCGTCGAGGCTGGTCTTGCGGATGAACTGTCCGAAGGCCGTGATCCGGGGATCGTCCGTGAGCTTCTGGGACAGCGCCCACTCCGCGGCCGCAGCGGGATCGCTCTCGAGAAGACGGGCAAGCCGCACGTCGGCATCCACGACCATCGACCGGATCTTGAGGCAACCGAAGGTTTCCCCGTTCCGTCCGATCCGGCGATGGCGGAACATCGGCCAGCCGCCATCCATCGATGCAAGGATCAGCAGGATCAGGATCGTCGGCGCCAGGATCGGAAGCATGATCAGCGCCAGAGAGATATCGAACAGGCGCTTCCCTGCCGCACCGTAAAATCCGCCCTCGACAGAGGTTTTGGAGGGCTCGCGGGCACTTCTTGCAGAGACTTCGGGCGCGCAGATATCGCGAGAATACGACGGCTTCTCGGGCGAAGCGAGCTGGCTACGCGCAAAATCCGGCTGCATCTAATACCCCGTCTACCAATTAACCATTCCAGCATACGGCATGTTCCCGCCTATTCCCGTGTGAATTTTTTGGGTCACTCAGAGCGCAAGGACTTGTTAAGTGGTATGACGTCGAGCGTATCCAGTCGCTTAGCCTCCGCCGATCCCCAAGCGCAGCACGCATCACAACCCTAAGGGGTGTGTGTTGACCGGAGAGCATATCCGGAATTCCATTATTGCATGACTTGTGCCCGATTATGACGCACCGCAGCACTCATTTGCGCCCGCCAACAGGGCAGATCCGCAACCGGGCGCGGCGTCGATGACGAGTTTGTGATTCGCCATCCCCCGACCCTCGCCCCGTGCAACAGGAAATTCGCCGGTCCCGATCCCGAAGCACCGACAGAGCCATGTGACTGATTTGGCTTGCGACTGCGCGACCACTCTTCGATGCTGCACATTGCGGCCCGCCGTTCCGCATGCAACTATCGAGCGGGTGCCGGCCAGGGCGGCGAACCTCTTCCAGAGTCGCCCTGCCGAATCGGACGATGCGGCGGGCCTTTGTCGCGGGCACCTATGCTGCATTGCAGCATGGTTCCGGCCGCGCCGTGGCGAGTGTGTATGAGTGGGGCAGAGTTGATGCTTACAGGCAAAGCCTTAAAAGGCGCGATCTGGCTGGTTCTCTCGCGCTTCCTTGGCAAGTTCATCGATTTCGGCACCCTCATCGTCCTGGCGCGCATCCTGACACCTGCCGATTTCGGCCTCGTGGCCTTGGCGCTGATTTTGATATCCGTCGTCGACATGGTGCTGGAAGTCCCGGTGCTTCACGCACTCCTGCGCCAGCAGACCATGGACAAAGCCGATCTCGACACGGCCTTTACGCTGAGCCTTGCGCGCGGAACCGCCTTCGCGTTCTTCATCCTGGCCGCGGCATGGCCTTTCGCGCAGTTTTACGAAGACGATCGCTTGTTCAGCCTGCTGCTGCTGATGTCGCTGGGACCGTTCCTGCGCGGGCTCATCAATCCGGCCATGGTGGTCCTCGCACAAAAGCTCAGCTTCCGGCAGACCTTCACGATCGAGATGGGCGGCAAGATCGCGGGCACCCTTGCCGCGATCGCGCTGGTGCTGTCGGGCAGCGGCTACTGGGCCATCGCCAGCAACAGCGTCGTGGCGGCCTTCGTCACGACACTTGGCAGCTACATCATCATGCCGTACCGGCCCAGTCTGACCTTCGCACGGTTCTCGACCTTCGCGGGCTACGCGGGATGGCACACGCTCAGCCAGATCGTCGCCGCGCTGAACTGGCAACTCGACAGATTCCTGCTCGGCCGCTCCGTCAGCCAGGCGACCTTGGGAACCTACGTGCTTGCCTCGGACATGGCCGGCTTCCCCGTGCAAAGCGTCGTAAGCCCCGCGATGCAGGCCGCAACCGCGGCTTTCTCAAGCATCAATAAGGATGCCGAAAGGCTGAAATCGGCCTTCCTCAAGGCCAGCCGCTTCGTGATGCTCGTGGCCACACCGGTCTGCATCGGGATCTTCGTGACTTCCGATCTGGCGATCCGCTTCGTGCTTGGCGAGAAGTGGCTCGATGCGGCCCCGATGCTGCAGCTGCTCGCCATCGCGATCCTGCCCTCGGCCTACCTCCAGATCCTCAGCGCCTTCTGCATGGCAAGCGGTCAACCCTCTGCCCTGTTCAAGATCGGCTCGGTCGAACTTGCGATCCGCCTGCTGATCGTCCCGGTCGCCATCCACCTGATGGCCGTCACCGGGATGCTGTATGCGCGGCTCCTGATCGCCGCCCCCATGTTCCTCTTCTACATGCTCACGCTGCGACGCCTCGGCGGCATCGGCATGCGCGCGCAACTCGGCAATCTCTGGCCGGTCGCGCTGGCGGCCGTGGCAATGGCGATCGCCGTGACCCTGCTGCGCAACGAACTTGAGGACCTCGCCCTCGCCCCGGTCATCGAGCTCGCGCTGTGCATGATCGTCGGCGCCGCAACCTACGGGCTCGTGCTCAGGGCACTTGGCATCCGGCTGCCGGCGAAGAGATTCGGCCTGCGATACGGTTGATCACTGACCGGGGGCCTGCACCGTCGTCAGCTGAACCTGAAGCACGTCGCCCGGCCGCATCGCGAAGCTGTCACCCACCACCATCTCCTGCCGTCCGGCGGTGCCGGTCCGGACCAGATGGTATTCCGGTGCGAAGCCGCCGAGGTCGGAGGTATCGACCATGTCCATGGACTGCGACAGCGCGAGGGTCAGCAAAGAGCGGGCAGTGCGGCTCGCCTGACCATTGCGCTCCAGCGCATCACGGGCCGTGGCAAGGCTGTCGAGCGCGGCGGTGCGATAGCGGGTCTGCAGCTCGATGATATCGCGATCCGCCTGCTGCAGGTTCTGTTGCGCGCGCAGGGTCGCGACATGCACGTCCAGAAGGCTGCTGCGCACCGACAGCTGCGAACTTTCGGCCGCGATCTGCCGGCTCGAAACCGCAAGGCCACGCTCGCGAAGATCGCTCACGACCTTCACTTCCTCGTCGTACAAGGCCTGCTGGCGCGTCAGCGCCTCGGACCGCTCCGCCAAAGAGCCGAGCTCTTGCTGAAGCAGCGCCTTGGCGTCGGCAATCGCCGCAAGTTCGGCGGTCAGCGCCTCGCGCCCTGCACGGTAGCGATCCATCTCGTGCCGCATCGCCTCGGTCGCGCGGGGATCGTCCTGCGCCGGGTCGGTCAGCTCCGTCGGAAAGACGATCCCGGCACCGTCACCGGCGCTTTCCGCGGTATATCGCGCGATGCGCGCCTGCAGCGAAATGCGCTCGGCTTCAAGCTGCCGCAGGTCGCCCCCGGCCGAGATGGCCTGCCGCTGCGTTCCCGGCAGATCCGGGGCGCGCAGGAAACCCTCCGCGGTGCTCAGGGCCTGCAGCACCGTCATGCCCGGCTGGAACTCGTAGCGGCCGGGTCGCTGCACGGCGCCGATGACGAAGACCGGGCGATAGCTGGTCACCTCGACCGTGGCGAAGGGCGTTTCGGCAAGGTTCGCGGTGCGGCGCAGCGCCTCGGCGATGCTCTGCGCCAGCTGGTCCGGTGTGCTGCCCGAGGCAGAAACCTGCCCCACCAGCGGCAGGAAGATCGACCCGTCGGCGCCGACCGCGAATGTATCGCTGAGCGGCGTCCATGTGTAGATCTCGCCGGTATCGCGACGCAGCGAGTTCACCCGGATCGCGAGCTGATCCTGGGGCCCGAGAACATAGGCATTCGCCGCGGCGCCATCCTCAGCATGCCCAATGATCGGCAGTGCGATTGCGATCAGGATCGTGCCGGCAGTGATCGAGTGTTTCATTGGCCCTCGGGTAAAAGAAAGTCTGCTCTGCAACACCGTATGCCTCAGGATCTCAGCAGCATGGCGCTGATCATCCCGCGGACCGAGCGCTGACCGTAGGTGAACCGGTACGCCATCAGATTCTGCGCCCGTCGCAGCGGCAGCACTGCTGCCATCAGATAGAAGGCCGTCATCGCGACGCGGGTCTTCGCGCTCCAGCTGAGGTGCTTCGCGGCGGCAAACGCCCGCCACACTTCCCCCATGCCCGGCCGCAGATCTCCTGCGAGGTTCGCGCAGATCCTGCGCTCGATGTAGAAGTACATCCTGTCGGTCGGGACCATCTTCGCCGCAACGCCGAGGTCATCTAGGATGCCCCGGAGGTGCTCGGTGCGACGCGCGAATCTCTCGATATCACGCTCCATCACCAGCTTCTGCGGACGCTGTCCCTGGGCGGAATAGTTCCCGCCATGAATGCGATAGCTGCCCAGCTCGTCGGTCAGGCTCACGACATCGCCGAAGAACGGCGCCATGAACAGGATCACCCCATCAAGAGCGGTGTCGTAATCGACCTCCGCCAGCACGGCGCACAGATCGCGCCTGAAGACGTTCCCCGAGGTCGGCGGCGAGGTATAGGTTCCCGTGCTGAAAACGCTTTCCTGAAGCGCGGCGCGATCCCTGAACGCCCGAAGCGAGGGAAGCGCTTCTCCAAGGTATTCGCCATCGGCACCGACCCGGCTCAAGGAAAACTGCAGCTTGGCAACCTCGTCGTCGAGCAGTCCGATGATAGTCTCGAGAGCGCCCGGTTTCAGAATGTCATCGGCATCCAGAAACAGCACGAACGGTGCCGTCGTGCGGGAAAGTCCGACGCGGCACGCGCCGATCTGGCCAAGATTGCGCAGCCGGACCGCGCGTACGCCCGACGCCGTGATGACCGCCCAGGACTGATCCTTCGAACCATCGTCGACGACCACAAGTTCGCAATCGTCGCGTTGCTGTTGCAGGACGCTGTCGATGGCCTCGCGCACATAGCGTTCGTAATTGTAGCAGCTGATGATCACGGCGAGACGCGGCGCGGCCGGAGGGTCTCCGGCACCGACCTCCTCGAGAACGGATGCCTCTAGTGCTTCGTCGCGAGCGCGATTGACTGACGGGAACCGCCTCGACTGGAAACGCATCGACCTAATACCTTCACCACCGACGGCATCAGCCGCCACACTCGCACGTCGCCAGATCTCAGTGGTCCGGCACAATGCCTGAGAGTTTATGCAGTCGCAGCAGTCGATCGCAATTGGTTCATCCAAATTTAATGTGTCGCACGGCGTCGATCCCGCCGATGCCCAATTTGAGATCAGCCACTGACGCTCCGCGCACGACACGGCGCCTCTGCCGCACGATGCCGACAGCCAGTCACGCCCCGCTCGGCCTCTCACCGGGCGCCATGCGAAAAGGGGCGCGGCCTGCGCCGCGCCCCCTGACGATCTCACCCGGGCGACAATGTCACTCGGCCGGGACGGCCTGCGGCTCGTCGGTCAGCGGGTGCGGCAGGTGCACCAGCATCTCCTTCGGGCAGACCTGGATGAAGTTCGCCCGCTCCTCGGCCCAGTGGGCCAGGATCTGCGCGGCCTTCACCGAGCCCGTCTCGCGTGCGTGGCGCTCGATCAGGCCCTTCACCTCGGCTTCCCAATGCGGGTGGCCAAGGCCACAGGTCACGAGGCTTTCGAGGTTCATCATGTCCTCGGCCGTGCCTTCCGGGTCATAGACATAAGCCATGCCCCCGGTCATGCCGGCGCCGAAGTTCGCGCCGATCCGCCCGAGGATGACCGCCTTGCCGCCGGTCATGTACTCGCAGCCGTTCGACCCGCAGCCCTCGATCACCACCGTCGCGCCCGAGTTGCGGACGCCGAAGCGCTCGCCCGCCCGGCCGGCCGCGAACAGGAACCCGTCGGTCGCCCCGTAGAGCACGGTGTTGCCGATGATCGTGTTCTCGGCCGCGACCAGCGGCGAGGCCATCGGCGGACGCACCACGATGATGCCGCCCGACAGGCCCTTGCCGACGTAGTCGTTCGCGTCGCCCTGCACCTCGATCTTCAGGCCCGGGGCCGCGAAGGCGCCCAGCGACTGGCCGGCGGAACCGGACAGCTTGATCGTCAGGTGGTCGGGCTGCAGCTGGTTGCGCATGCCGAAGTTCTGCACGATGTGGCTCGCCGCCCGCGTCCCGATCGTGCGGTGGGTGTTCCGCACGGCATAGGACAGCTGCATCTTCTCGCCTTCCTCGAAGAAGCGGCTGCCGTCCTTGACGATCTCCGCATCCAGCGTGTCGGGCACGAAGTTGCGCGGCTTCGAACGGTCGTAGACGATCTTGTCGAAGCCATCGACGGTGATCAGCAGCGGGTTGAGGTCCAGATCGTCCAGATGCGCCGCACCGCGGCTCACCTGCGTCAGCAGGTCCGCCCGGCCGATGATCTCATCCAGCGACCGCGCCCCGATCGCGGCCAGGATCTCGCGCACCTCCTGAGCGTAGAAGGTGATGAGGTTCACCACCTTGTCGGCCGAGCCGGTGAACTTCGCCCGCAGGCGCTCGTCCTGCGTGCAGACGCCCACCGGGCAGGTGTTCGACTGGCACTGGCGCACCATGATGCAGCCCATGGCGATCAGCGCCGCGGTGCCGATGCCGTATTCCTCGGCGCCCATCATCGCGGCGATGACGATGTCGCGGCCCGTGCGAAGCCCGCCATCGGTGCGCAGCGTGACCCGCTCGCGCAGCTTGTTCATCGCCAGAACCTGATGCGCCTCGGTCAGGCCCATCTCCCACGGCAGACCCGCGTATTTGATCGAGGTGCCGGGGCTGGCGCCGGTGCCGCCGTTGTGGCCCGAGATCAGGATGATGTCGGCCTTGGCCTTCGCCACGCCGGCCGCGATCGTGCCCACGCCCGAGGACGAGACCAGCTTCACCGTCACCTTGCAGCGCGGGTTGATCTGCTTGAGATCGTAGATCAGCTGCGCAAGGTCTTCGATCGAGTAGATGTCATGGTGCGGCGGCGGCGAGATCAGCGTCACGCCGGGCGTCGAGTGACGCAGGCGGGCGATGAGCTTCGTCACCTTCATGCCGGGCAGCTGGCCGCCCTCGCCGGGCTTGGCACCCTGCGCGACCTTGATCTCCAGCTCTTCGCAGTTGTTCAGGTATTCGGCGGTGACGCCGAACCGGCCGCTCGCCACCTGCTTGATCTTCGCCGACGGGTTGTCGCCGTTCGGCTCCGGCACGAAATGCGCCGGATCCTCGCCGCCCTCGCCCGAGTCGGACTTGGCGCCGATCCGGTTCATCGCGACGTTCAGCGTCTTGTGCGCCTCCGGGCCCAGCGCTCCAAGGCTCATGCCCGGCGTGACGAACCGCTTGCGGATCGAGGTGATCGATTCCACCTCGTCGATCGGCACCGGCTTGCCGAAGGGCTTGATGTCCAGAAGATCGCGCAGGTGGATCGGCGGGTTCGCCCGCATCGCGGCCGAATACTGCTTCCACAGGTCATAGGACGCGCGGTCGCAGGCCGCCTGCAGCATGTGCATGGTCTGCGCTTCCCAGGCGTGCTTCTCGCCCGAGCGGCGCGCCTTGTAGAAGCCGCCGATCGGCAGCACGTCCTGGCCACCCAGCCAGCCCTTGCCGTGGGTTTCCTCGATCTTGTGCTGGATGCCGTGCAGACCGATCCCCGAAATGCGGCTGTGCATGCCCGGGAAATACTCGGCCACCATGGCGCGCGACAGGCCCACCGCCTCGAAGTTCAGACCGCCGCGATAGGACGAGATGACCGAGATCCCCATCTTCGCCATGATCTTCAGCAGACCCGCGTCAACGGCATCGCGATATTTGCGCATCGCCTCGATCAGCGAGCCTTCCAGAAGGCCGCGCCCGATCCGGTCGGCGATCGAATCCTGCGCCAGATAGGGGTTTACCGTCGTCGCGCCGCAGCCGATCAGGACCGCGAAGTAATGCGGGTCGATGCAGTCCGACGCGCGGACGTTGATCGAGCAGAAGGTCCGCAGCCCCTTGCGGGTCAGCCAGCTGTGCACGGCCGAGGTCGCAAGGATCATCGGCATGCCGACGCGGCCTTCGCCCTGCTCTGCATCCGACAGCACCAGATGCCCGGCGCCCGAGCGCACGGCATCCTCGGCCTCGGCCCGGATCCGCTCCAGCCCCTCGCGCAGGGCTTCCTGCCCGGCGCCGGCGGCGAAGGTGCAGTCGATGAAGGCGACGCTTTCGCCGAACTGGCGCACCATCTCGTCGAATTCGGCATTCGCGATGAACGGGCTTTCCAGCACCAGGATCTCGGCCTGACCCGAGTTCTCGTCCAGCACGTTCTTCAGGTTGCCGAAGCGGGTCTTCAGGCTCATCACCCGCGTCTCGCGCAGCGAGTCGATGGGCGGGTTGGTCACCTGGCTGAAGTTCTGGCGGAAGAAGTGCGACAGCGGCCGATAGACCGACGACAGCACCGCGGCGGGCGTGTCATCGCCCATCGAGGCGATCATCTCCTTGCCGTCCTCGGCCATCGGCGCCAGAACCTGCTCCAGCTCCTCGACGGTGAAGCCCGCCGCGATCTGGCGCTTGCGCAGCTCGCCCGCCTCGTACAGCGCCTTCTCGGGCACGTCCTTCATGATCGCGTTCAGGTCGGTGACCTTCTCGATCCACTCGCCGAAGGGCTGGCTGGCGGCCAGACGGTCCTTGATCTCGCGGTCGTGGTAGAGCTTGCCCTCTTTCATGTCGACGGCGATCAGCTGGCCCGGGCCAAGCGCGCCCTTCTCCTTCACGCGCATCTCGTCGACCGGCACCATCCCGGCTTCCGAGCCCGCGATCAGCAGGTTGTCGCCCGTCACCACATAGCGCAGCGGGCGCAGGCCGTTGCGGTCAAGCCCGCCGCAGACCCAGCGGCCATCGGTCATCGCCAGCGCCGCCGGCCCGTCCCAGGGCTCCATCACCGCGTTGCAATAGGCATACATGTCGCGCCAGGGCTTCGGCAGATCGACGGCCGAATTCGACCAGGCCTCGGGCACCAGCATGGTCTTCACCATCGGGGCCGAGCGGCCGCCGCGCACCATCACCTCGAACACCGCATCGAGCGCGGCCGAGTCCGACGACCCCGCCGGCACGATCGGCTTGATGTCCTCGGCCGCGTCCCCGAAGGCCGACGAGGCCATGCGGATCTCGTGGCTGCGCATCCAGTTCAGGTTGCCCTTCAGCGTGTTGATCTCGCCGTTGTGGGCCAGCATCCGGAACGGCTGCGCCAGCCACCACTGCGGGAAGGTGTTGGTCGAATAGCGCTGGTGATAGATCGCGAAGGCGCTCTCGAACCGGTCGTCCTGCAGGTCCGGATAGAAGACCGACACCGACTCGGCCAGCATCATCCCCTTGTAGATGATCGACCGGCAGGACAGCGAACACAGGTAGAGGCCAGAGATCTGCGCGGCGATCGCCGCCTTCTCGATCCGGCGACGGATGATGTAGAGCTCGCGCTCGAACTGCTCCTCGTCGATGTCCTTCTCGCAGCGGATCAGGATCTGCTCGATCTCGGGGCGGGTCGCGTTCGCCTTCTCGCCCAGCACCTCGGTGTTCACCGGAACATGGCGCCAACCGTAGATGTAGTGGCCCATCCGCAGGACTTCGGTTTCCACGATCGTCCGGCAGCGTTCCTGCGCGCCGAAATCGGTGCGCGGCAGGAAGACCTGGCCCACGGCGATCAGCTTCTGGCGATCGGGCTCGTGCCCCGTCCGGCGCACCTGGTCGTAGAAGAAGGGAACCGGGATCTGCACGTGGATGCCCGCGCCGTCGCCGGTCTTGCCGTCGGCATCCACCGCGCCGCGGTGCCACACGGCCTTCAGCGCGTCGATGCCGTTCTGCACGACCTTGCGGCTGGCCTTGCCGTCCAGTGCCACCACGAGGCCCACGCCGCAGGACGCATGCTCGTCATCCTCGCGGTACAGCGAGTTTTCGGCCATCCACTTGCGCTTGGCTTCTTCGGCCTCGACCCAGGATTGATCATAGGTGGTCATGGGGAAGATCCTCCATCAGGGGCGGCTCGGCACGCGACATGAGTCCGTCGCAGTCGAACAGCGGCACGGTCGACAGGTACCCCGGCTCTCCGGGGAAGATGAAATCCATCGGCGTATTGTCGATGGGAAGCTGGCCGGCCTCGTCGGCATAGGTTTCGGGGCCGGAGAAGAACAGCCGCCAGTCGCGCTGGATGAACTGGTTGCCCCAGCGCCGCGCGCTGGTGGTCCCGTCCTCGGTCTGTTCCTCCATCGCGAACTCGGTCATCTCCAGCGTCACGCCGTCGATCACCCGCGTCTGGCCGGTCAGCCGGTCGACGCCGCGGTATCGGTTGCGCTCGCCCGTGTCCGAGAGCGTGGTGAAATCGTAGCTGTCCTCGCTCGTGGTCAGCAGGCCAGAGAACGAGGCCGCGTCCCGCGACGGCTCCTCCAGCCAGCTCGTCGTGCCGGTCCCGAAGTCCTGGCTGCGGATCCACTGGTATTCCGCATCGACGGTCGAGGAATAGAACGGCCCGTCGCTGTCATAGAGCACGTCGTGCTGCATGCCCGCGGGCTCGCCCTGGCAGGTGAAGTAATGGCCCACGACGCAGCCGCGCATCTGCACGGTCATCTTCGCGGTGCAGCCCTGCGGCGGGGTGAACTTCGCGGCCTCGGCCACCGGCGCCGACAGCCACAGCGCGGCCAGCGCGGCGGCGGCCGCGCGGGTCAGGCTGGGAAGGGCTCGGGCCAGGTGCATGTCGCGGCGCTCGCAGGACAGGTCAGCAGGGCTGACGGAATGGCTTAAGACTTGGCTCCGCCCCCGCGCGCGGGGGGTGTACAGGGGGTGTACGCGCGCTGTACGCGGATCACCCCCCGGTTTCGCTCACTCGGCGGCGACGGTCGAGGGCTGGGCGAGGTAGGTCAGGATCGCCTCGGCGGCCTCGCGGCCGTCCCGGATCGCCCAGACCACAAGGCTCGCGCCGCGCACGATGTCACCCACCGCATAGACGCCCGGCAGGCTGGTCTGATGGGTGCGGAAATCAGCCTTGATCGTGCCCCAGCGGGTCACTTCCAGCTCGGGCACCGACCACAGCGCCGGGATCTCTTCCGGCTCGAAGCCCAGCGCCTTCACGACCAGATCGGCCTCTTCCAGATAGTCGCCGCCCTCGATGATCTCGGGGCTGCGGCGGCCGCTGGCGTCCGGGGCGCCCAGGCGCATCTTCTGCACCATCACGCCCTCGACATCGGCGCCGCCGGTGAAGCCCTTCGGCGCCGCCAGCCAGACGAACTCGACGCCCTCTTCCTCGGCGTTCTGCACCTCGCGCTGCGAGCCCGGCATGTTCGCCCGGTCGCGGCGGTACAGGCACTTCACGCTCGTCGCGCCCTGGCGGATCGCGGTGCGCACGCAGTCCATCGCGGTGTCGCCGCCGCCGACCACGACCACGCGCTTGCCGGTCGCGTTCAACTCGCCCGACTCGAATTCCGGGACCTCGTCGCCGAAGCTCTTGCGGTTCGAGGCGGTCAGGTAGTCGATCGCGCGGACGATGCCGTTCGCGCCGGCGCCGGGGCCGGTCAGATCGCGGGTCTTGTAGACGCCGGTGGCGATCAGCACTGCATCATGCTTGCCGCGGATCGCGTCGAAGCTCAGGTCCACGCCCACGTTGCAGTTCAGCACGAACTGCACGCCGCCGTCTTCCAGCTGCTTCACGCGGTTCATCACCACGTCCTTCTCCAGCTTGAAGCCGGGGATGCCATAGGTCAGCAGCCCGCCCGCGCGGTCGTAGCGGTCATAGACGGTGACCTGCACGCCCTTGCGGCGCAGCATGTCCGCCGCCGCCAGCCCGCCGGGGCCCGCGCCGATGATGCCGACGCTTTCGGTGCGCTCGGTATGGGGCTTCGGCGGCTTCACCCAGCCCATGTCCCAGGCGGTGTCGGTGATGTATTTCTCGACCGAGCCGATGGTGACGGTGCCGTGGCCCGACTGCTCGATCACGCAGTTGCCTTCGCACAGACGGTCCTGCGGGCAGATGCGGCCGCAGATCTCGGGGAAGGTGTTGGTCGCCTGGCTCAGCTCATAGGCTTCCTGCAGGCGGCCCTCGGCGGTCAGCCGCAGCCAGTCGGGGATGTTGTTGCCCAGCGGGCAATGCGCCTGGCAGTAGGGCACGCCGCACTGGCTGCAGCGGCCGGCCTGTTCGGCGGCCTTGCGCTCGGCGTACTCGCGGTAAATCTCGTTGAAATCCTGAGACCGCACGCTGGCATCGCGCTTCTCGGGCGTTTCCTTCGCCACGGTGACGAACTGGAGCATGCGTTGCTGGGCCATTGGCTGCGCCTCCTCGGGAGTATCCGCGCCTTGCTACACTGGCCTGCCCGCGATGAAAAGTAAGCAGTGCTGACCTATTCTGCGGATTTTTGGCCCCTCGAGGCGTCTCCCCACCCCGATCGGCCTGAAATCAGGTCAGCATTGCTAACCTATCCCTCAGAACCCCGCCAAAAGAAGGGCAAGGGCGGCGCCACCGACGATGATTCGCCACCATCCGAACAGCGCGTATCCGTGTTTCGAGATATACCCCAGAAGCCAGCGCACCACGAAGACCGCAGCGATCAGCGCGCAGACGAAACCCACCCCGATCTCACCGAGTGCCGCGGAATCGAGCACATCGCGGTTCTTGTAGAGATCATAGGCAAAGGCGCCGACCATCGTCGGCATCGACAGGAAGAAGGAGAATTCGGCGGCCGCACGCTTGCCGACGCCCAGCAGCAGCGCGCCCACGATGGTCGAGCCCGAGCGCGAAGTGCCCGGGATCATCGCCAGGCACTGGATGAAGCCGATGCCCAGCGCCGTCTTCAGCGGGATGTCCTCGGCCGCGTGATAGCGCGGCCTCAGCGGCAGCCGGTCCACGACCAGCAGCACGATCCCGCCCAGGATCAGCATCACCGCGATCAGCATCGGCGTCTCGAACAGCACGGTCTTGATGAAGTCATGCGCCAGCACGCCGATCACGACCGCCGGGGCGAAGGCGATCAGCACCGCCGCGATGAACCGGCGCGAGCGCGGGTCGGAGCCGGCGGTGGCCAGGATGTGCACGATCCGCGCGGCATAGACGCCCAGGATCGCCAGCACCGCGCCCAGCTGGATCACCACCTCGAAGGCGTTCCCGGCGCTTTCGAAGCCCAGGAAATGCGCCGCCAGCAGCAGGTGCCCGGTCGAGGAAACGGGGATGAACTCGGTAAGGCCTTCAAGGATGCCCAGGAAGGCGGCCACCAGCAATGTATCGCTCATTCTAACCCTGCTCTGTCGTCAACGGCGCAACCGCCGCGGCGCAGCATGTAGGGCGGACCCGCGAAGGTCCAGCCCCGCGGGGTCTCAGGCGCGCAGGTTCTTGGCCGAGGCCTTGATCGCGTCGTATTGCCCCGACGGCCGGAACCGCCACAGGTAGCTGGGCAGAATCGAGCCTGCCGTGGCCGGCACGATGCCGAAGACCTCGAACCCGCGGGCGCCCGCGCTCACGGTGTTGTCATGTCCAAGGTTCTTCAGCTGGTCGCGGGTCAGCGTGCCGTTGGCCAGCAGCCCGCCGGTCACCGCCTGCACTCCGTCCAGCACGCCCGCCATCAGCCCGGCGACCGGGCGCGGCATGTCGACGATCAGCCGGCGGCGGTTGATGGTCTTCAGCATCAGCTGCATCATCTGGCGGAAGGTCATCACCTCGGGCCCGCCCAGTTCGTAGACGCCACCCGGCACCCCGGTCAGAACCGCCTGCGCGGCCGCCGCAGCCACGTCCTCGACGAAGACCGGCTGGAATTTCGTCTCGGCGCCCACCAGCGGCAGCACCGGCCCGAAGCGCGACATCGAGGCGAAGCGGTTGAAGAACTGATCCTCGGGCCCGAAGATGATCGAGGGACGCAGGATCACCGCGCCCGGGAAGGCCTCGGCCACCGCAGCCTCGCCCGCGGCCTTCGAGCGGCCGTAGGCGCTGGCCGAGCCCGCATCCGCGCCGATCGCCGAGATCTGCACCAGACGCTGCACGCCCGCGGCCTTCGCCAGCCGCGCGACACGCGCCGCGCCCTCGGCCTGGATCGCGTCGAAACGGTTCTTGCCGGCTTCCGCCAGGATGCCCACGCAGTTCACCACCGCATCCGCGCCCGCCAGCGCCGCGGCCACCGAGGCCTCGGACCGGATGTTGCACAGGATCGGCTCGACCTGGCCGACAGCGCCATAGGGGCGCACGAACAGCGCCTCGTTCGGGCGGCGGCAGGCGACGCGGACGCGCCAGCCGGCCTTGGCCATGCGGCGGGCGACATACCGCCCGACAAAACCGGACCCGCCGAAGATGGTAACAAGCTTGGACATGGGCGCGACCCCCCGTGACGCCTTGCAATTGCGTGTGATTTATCCCGATCGCACCAGACGGACAAGGCGCAAAGCCCGTGGCGCCCCCTGTCCTAGCCTGCCTTCCCTAAGGTCGCGCAAAAATTCGTCACGGATGCCGTTGACACCCCCCCGCGCCCTCCGTAAATACCGCCCCACGACATCGGCCCAGATGGCGGAATTGGTAGACGCGCACGGTTCAGGTCCGTGTGCCGCAAGGCGTGGAGGTTCGAGTCCTCTTCTGGGCACCAGTCGAAAAGCCCCGGATGCAGCGATGCATCCGGGGTTTTTCGTTTGGCGGCGACGGCGGCCCGACGGCCATCTTCGTCTTCCCGTCACGAACTCCTGTCACATCGCGCGGACCCGCCGGCCTCTCACACCGTTGAGGGGACGCAACTTGACTGTCCCGGCACATAGGGAAAGAAACACCCGACCCGGCGGCCGCCCGCGACCGCCCGGCCCCCGCAGCCCCCGGCCCCGCCGGACTCACTCGCGCCACCGGCCAGGAGAGGCTCATGAAATTCCGCTTCCCGATCGTGATCATCGACGAGGACTACCGGTCCGAGAACACCTCGGGCCTGGGCATCCGCGCCCTGGCCGAGGCGATCGAGGCCGAGGGCTTCGAGGTTCTGGGCGTCACCTCCTTCGGTGACCTCTCGCAATTCGCCCAGCAGCAGTCGCGCGCCTCGGCCTTCATCCTGTCGATCGACGACGAGGAATTCACCCCCGGCCCCGACCTCGATCCCGCCGTGCTGAACCTGCGCAGCTTCATCGAGGAGGTGCGCTGGAAGAATGCCGACGTGCCGATCTACATCTACGGCGAGACCAAGACCTCGCGGCACCTGCCCAACGACATCCTGCGCGAGCTGCACGGCTTCATCCACATGTTCGAGGACACGCCCGAATTCGTGGCACGTCACATCATCCGCGAGGCGAAGACCTATCTCGAATCGATCCAGCCGCCGTTCTTCAAGGCGCTCTTGGATTACGCCGAGGACGGGTCATACTCGTGGCACTGCCCCGGCCATTCCGGCGGCGTCGCCTTCCTGAAGTCGCCGATCGGGCAGATGTATCACCAGTTCTACGGTGAGAACATGCTGCGCGCCGATGTCTGCAACGCGGTCGAGGAACTGGGCCAGCTTCTGGACCACAACGGCGCCATCGGTGCCTCGGAACGCAACGCGGCGCGGATCTTCAACGCCGACCACTGCTTCTTCGTCACCAACGGCACCTCGACCTCGAACAAGATGGTCTGGCACCACACCGTGGCGCCCGGCGACGTGGTGGTCGTGGACCGCAACTGCCACAAGTCGATCCTGCATTCGATCATCATGACCGGGGCGATCCCGGTGTTCCTGAAGCCGACGCGCAACCATTTCGGCATCATCGGCCCGATTCCCCATTCGGAATTCGAGATCGAGACGATCAAGGCCAAGATCCGCGCCAACCCGCTTCTGGAAGGCGTCGATGCGGACACGGTGAAACCCCGGATCCTGACGCTGACGCAGTCGACCTATGACGGCGTCCTCTACAACACCGAGGTGATCAAGGGCCTGCTCGACGGCTATGTCGAGAACCTGCATTTCGACGAGGCCTGGCTGCCGCACGCGGCCTTCCACCCGTTCTACGGCACCTATCACGCGATGGGCCGCAAGCGCGGCCGCACCCGCCAGTCGGTCACCTATGCCACGCAGTCGGTGCACAAGCTTCTGGCCGGCATCAGCCAGGCCAGCCATGTGCTGGTGCAGGACAGCCAGGAGGTGAAGCTCGACCGTCACCTCTTCAACGAGGCCTACCTGATGCACACCTCGACCTCGCCGCAATATTCGATCATCGCCTCCTGCGATGTCGCCGCGGCGATGATGGAGCCGCCGGGCGGCACCGCGCTGGTCGAGGAATCGATCATGGAGGCACTCGATTTCCGCCGGGCGATGCGCAAGGTCGACGAGGAATTCGGCAACGACTGGTGGTTCCAGGTCTGGGGCCCGGACGAGCTGGAAGAGGAAGGGATCGGCCGCACCAAGGACTGGGTGCTGCGCCGCACCGATGCCGATGGCGTGCAGCGCGACGGCGAGGATGCCTGGCACGGCTTCGGCGACATGGCGCCCGGGTTCAACATGCTCGACCCGATCAAGGCCACGATCGTGACGCCGGGGCTGAACATGGACGGCCGGTTCGAGGAATGGGGGATCCCGGCTTCGATCGTGACCAAGTACCTCGCCGAGCATGGCGTGGTGGTGGAAAAGACCGGGCTCTATTCCTTCTTCATCATGTTCACCATCGGCATCACCAAGGGCCGCTGGAACACGCTCCTGACCGCGCTGCAGCAGTTCAAGGACGACTTCGGCCGCAACCAGCCGATGTGGCGGATCATGCCCGAGTTCTGCCAGAAGCACCCGCGCTACGAAGGCATGGGGCTGGCGGACCTCTGCGCCCATGTCCACCGGCTCTATGCCAAGTACGACGTGGCGCGGCTGTCGACGGACATGTATCTCAGCGATCTGTCGCCGGTGATGAAGCCGACGGATGCCTTCGCCTGCATCGCGGCGCGCAAGACCGAACGCGTGGCGATCGACGATCTGGAAGGCCGGATCACCACCAGCCTCGTCACCCCCTATCCGCCGGGGATCCCGCTCCTGATCCCGGGCGAGGTCTTCAACCGCAAGATCGTCGAATACCTGAAGTTCAACCGCGAATTCGCGCGCGAATGCCCGGGGTTCGAAACCGACATCCACGGCCTCGTGCAGGAGGTCGGCGCCGACGGGCAGATCCACCACTTCGCCGATTGCGTCGCCCGCCAGTGATGTAGGGGGTCCGGGGGGAGCCCTCCCCCCGGCACTCCGCCCCTATTCCGCGGGCGCGACCTCGGCCTTCGCCGACGCCGGAGCCGCCGCGGGACGTGCCGCGGCCAGCGTCACCGGGCGCAGCATCAGCGCCGCCAGAAGCCCCAGCGCCGCGATCCCCGCCGCCGCCAGGTAGACATGGGTGAAGGCGCCCGAATAGATCCCCGCGATCGCCAGCCGCGCCGCCTCGGGCAGGGCCGCGATCCGGTCCGGCGTCAGCCGCGCGATATCCTCGACCCCGGCCACCGCCCCGCGCTGCCCGGCAAGGCTCGCCCCCACGATCGCCCCGTAGATCGAGATGGCCAGCGAGGCCCCGGCCATCCGCGTCAGCGTCACCGCCCCCGTCGCCGCGCCCACGTCGCGCCGCGGCGCCGAGGCCTGCACCCCGATGATCGGCGCCTGCTGCCCCAGCCCGATCGCCACGCCCTGCACCGTCAGCACCGCCGCGATCACCCACAGCGCCGTGCCCGCATGCAGCTGCGACAGCACCGCCAGCATCGCCACGCTCAGCGTGATCCCCACTAGCAGCACCGGCTTGTAGCGTCCCGAGGCCTCGATGATCCGCCCCGCGCTCAGCGAGCCGGCAGCGATCCCGCCGGTCACCGCGATGAAGAACAGCCCGGCATGGGCCGGACTGAGCCCGGTGGTCATCTGCAGGAACAGCACGTGGTAATTGACCATCCCGATCGCCACCCCGCCCGAACACATCGCCACCAGCAGCATCAGCGGGAAGGTCGGATCGCGGAACAGCGCCAGCGGCACGATCGGTTCGGCCGCGCGCCGCTCGACCCGGATCCACAGTCCCACCGACACCGCCGCCAGCACGATCAGCCCCAGCCCCGCCGGGCTGAAGTAGCCGCCCAGCACCTGCCCGGCATCCGCGAAAAGCACGACGCAGGAGATCGCCAGCGCCAGCAGCGCCGCTCCCGCCACGTCGATCTTCGGCGTCCGGTCCGGCCGGCGGTACGGCAGCAGCAGGAACAGCCCGCTCAGCGCGAGGATGCCCACCGGCAGGTTCACGAGGAAGATCGACCGCCAGCCGAAGGCCTCGCTCAGTGTGCCGCCGATGAACGGCCCGACGCTGCCCGAGGCCATGATCACGAGGCTCGAGAAGCTCTGGTACCGCGCCCGCTCGCGCGGCGCGAAGAGGTCGGCATTGACCGCGAAGATCGACACCATGATCCCGCCGCCGCCCAGGCCCTGCAGCACCCGCGCCGCGATCAGGCTTTCCATCGACCAGGCCATCCCGCAGGCCAGCGAGCCCAGCGTGAAGATCGTCACCGCCGCCATCATCACGTATTTGCGCCCGAACATGTCGCCAAGCTTGCCGTAAAGCGGCATCGTCGCACTCATTGCCAGAAGGTAGGCAGAGCCGATCCAGCCGAAGCGCTCGATCGCGCCGAACTCGCCCACGATCGTCGGCAGCGCGGTCGAGACGATCTGGTTGTCGAGCGTGGCCATGAACATGCTCACCATCAGGAAGCAGAACACGGCAAGGCGGCGCTGCCGCGTCAGGCCAGACGGGGTTTCGCTGGAGTCTCCGAACGTCATCTGCGCATCTTTCGAAGGGGATGGGCCGGAGGGCGGGCTGGCGCGACCGGATGATTGCATATCTGTGCCAAAGTCATGTATTTGTCAATGGCACACAACTGGACGGAACGGAAACCGATGGACGAGGCACGCGAGGCGCTGACCGACGACATCTCGGCGACGATGGGGCGGCTGCGGCTGCTGATCGGACGCCGGCTGATCGGGCGCGCGGCGCTGGCAAATGTCGCGCCGGGGCTCGAGCTGTCGGTGCTGGACGTGCTGGGCCTCGTGCCGCCGGCAGGCGCCGGAGAGGGCAACGAGGTGACGGTGGGCGATGTCGCCCGCGGGCTGCGCGTCGACCCCAGCCGGGCAAGCCGGCTGGTCAGCGATCTGGTGGACAAGGGGCTTCTGTGCCGCGCGGCCTCGCAGGCCGATGCCCGGCGCAGCGTCCTGCACCGCACCGAATTCGCCGAAAGGCTCGTGGCCGAGATCCGCCGCGTGAAGCACGAGGTGATCTCCGAGATCACCGCGGACTGGGCGCCCGACGAAGTCGCGGCCTTTGCCACGCTCTTCGCCCGCTTCACGGAACGCTGGGAACAGCGGTTGTCCGGGCAGGCGGAGGCAGGGCAGGCGGAGGCAGGGCGAGACGACGTTGCAGAAAGCCCCCGCCGCGGCGCCGCCTGACGGCTTCGCCAGCCGCCAGCACGACCCTCGGACAGCATTGTACCCGCGACACCATTTCCCGCCCCGCGGCCTTGCACCCGCCGTGCCGCGGCGTCAGGGTGCGCGCGCCGGCACGCGGGCTGTTCCCCCCTTTTTCCAAGGGCCCCGCCGGACAGACCACAGGAGGCGATGATGGCAGCACCGGGATCGGCACCGCTGGGGCGGGCGCTCGAGGATGGCCCGCTGGTGCAGGGCACCGGGCTTTACGCGGCAGACCTTCCTGCCGGCGACGCGCTGCACGCGGTCTTCCTGCGCAGCATGGTCGCCGCCGCCGAGGGGCTGTCGATCGACGCTGACGCCGCGCGCGAGATGCCCGGCGTTGCGGCCGTGTTCACCGCCGAGGATCTGGCCGCGGATGGCGTGGGCCCGGTGCAGGTTCCCATGGCCCTGACCGGCCCCGAGGGCGAGGTCTGGGAAAGCACCCCGCGCCCGCTGCTGGCCGCCGGCAATATCCGCTTCGTCGGCGAGCCGCTGGCCATCGTCGTCGCCACCACCCGGGCCGAGGCGATGGACGCGGCCGAGGCGATCGGCCTCGACTGGATCGACCGCGCGGCGGTGATCGGCACCGCGGCGGCTTTGGCCGAGGGCGCGGCCCTTGTCCATGACGGGCGACCCGGCAACATCGGCTATCGCTGGGCCGCGGGCGACAGGGCCGGGGTCGATGCCGCGCTGGCCGAAAGCGCGCATGTCGTGCGCATGCAGACCCGCGTCACCCGGGTGACCGCCGTTCCGATGGAGCCGCGCGCGGCCACCGCCGCGCCGCTGCCCGACGGGCGGTGGGAGCTGTTCCCCTCGCATCAGGCGCCGCAGGGCCTGCGCGGATCACTGGCTGCGGCCTTCGGCCTGCCCGCCGAGCAGATCCGCGTCCGCACCGGCCATGTCGGCGGCAGCTTCGGCATGAAGGCCGGCCCGCTGCGCGAAGAGATGGTGCTGTTCTGGGCCGCCCGCCGCCTTGGCCGCCCCGTGCGCTGGCAGGCCGACCGCGCCGACAGCTTCCTGTCGGACGAAGCCGGGCGCGATCTCGACGTTGAGGCCGCGCTGGGCCTTGATGCCGAAGGGCGCTTCACCGCGCTGTCGGTCGAGCTTCAGGCCGATATCGGCGCCTATGCCAGCGCCCGCTCGCTGCCGCCGGTGCTGAACTTCGGCGGCGTCGCCGGCCCCTATACCACGCCGGTGATCTTCGGCGCGGTGACGGGCGTGCTGTCGAACTCTGTCCCGGTCGCGGCCTATCGTGGCGCGGGCCGGCCCGAGGCCACCTTCGTCATGGAGCGTCTCGTGGATCTGGCCGCGCGCCAGACCGGCATCGACCCGGTCGAACTGCGCCGCCGCAACCTGATCCCCGCCGCGGCGATGCCGTGGAAATCGCCGTTCCTCTTCGACTACGACAGCGGCGACTTCGCCCGCGTGCTGGACGCGGGCCTCGCGCAGGCCGGTGTCGCGGGCTTCCCGGCCCGCCGCTTGGCGTCAGAGGCGAAGGGCCTCTTGCGCGGGCTGGGCGTTGCCTTCTGCATCGAGACGGCGGGCGGCCCCTACAACACCCCCGGCCGCGACCACGCGCTGATCGAGATCGACGGCGAGGGGCGGCTGCGCGTCGGCGGCGGCAGCTTCTCGGCCGGGCAGGGCATGGCCACGACGCTGATCCGGCTGGCGGCCGAGCGGCTGGGCCTGCCGACCGAGGGCGCGATCTTCGTGCAGGGCGACACCGACCTGCTGCCCGAGGGCCGCGGCATGGGCGGGTCGAGTGGCACGCTGGTCGCGGGCTCGGCCGTGCTCGAGGCCTCGACCGGGCTGATCGCCACCGCCCGCGCGCTGGCCGCGGCCGAGATGGACGCAGCGCCCGAGACGCTCGAGTTCGACGAGGGCACCTTCCGCCTGCCCGGCTCGAACCGCTCGATGACGCTGGCCGAGCTTGGCCGGCTGGCCGCCGGGCGCGGCACGCCGCTGCTGGCGCGGGGCAGCTTCAAGCCCGAGCAGGCCACCTTCCCGAATGGCTGCCATGTCTGCGAGGTCGAGATCGACCCCGAGACCGGGCAGGTCGCGATCTGCTCGTATTCCGCGGTCGAGGACGTGGGCCGCGTGCTGAACCCGCAACTGGCCGAGGGGCAGCTGCACGGCGGGATCGCGCAGGCGCTTGGCCAGGTGCTGGCGGAAGAGGTGCGGCTGTCGGACGACGGGCAGGTGCTGTCGGGCAGCTTCATGGATTACGCGATGCCGCGCGCGACCGACCTGCCGGTCTATCGCACCGGTTTCGAATCGGTGCCGACCGCGCTGAACCCGCTGGGGGTGAAGGGCGTGGGCGAGGCCGGATCGGTGGGCGGGCTTGCCGCGGGCATGAACGCGGTCTGCGACGCGCTGGCGGGCCGGGGCGTGCGCGATTTCGCGATGCCCGCGACGCCGCTGCGCGTCTGGGAGGCGCTGCAGGCCGCCGCGCAGGAGGCCTGAGGGCGCGGTAGCGCGACCCGATCAGGAAGTTTGAGGCTCGCGGTAGCGCGCCTCGATCAGGCGCACGATCACGCTCAGCGCGCGGTTCAGGGGCACCGGCACCCCGGCCCGGTCGCCGCGCGCGACGATCTCGCCGTTCAGGAAGGCGATCTCGGTCGGCTTGCGCAGGGTCACGTCCTGCGCGGTCGACGAGATCTGACCGGCCATCGAGCGGGTGATCGCCTCGACCTGCGCCTCGAGCGTGTCGGGCAGCGCGATCCCCTCGGCACCGGCCACGGCGCGGCATTCGGCGACGATCGCGCGCATGGTCTCGAGTGCGCCGGGCTCGGCCCCGATGCGGCCATAGGGCTGCAGGGTCGAGGCGGAGAGCGCGTTGAAGGCGCAGTTGATCACCAGCTTGGTCCACATCGCCACCGCGGCCCCGGCCGAAACCTCGGTCCCGATGCCGGCGGCATTCAGCACCGCCGCCGCCCCGTCCGCGCCCGGCTCCTCGCCCAGGACCAGCTCGCCCCGGCCGTGGTGAACGACATGGCCCGCGCCGCCCATCTGGCTTGCGACATAGACCACCGCCGGGATCACCGGCCGGCCCAGCACTGCCGACAGGCGTTCCGCGTTCGAGATGCCATTCTGCAGGCTCAGCACCACCGCGCCCGGCGCCAGATGCGGCAGCATCGCCTGCCCGGCGGCTTCGGTATCGGCGCTTTTCACGCAGAACAGCACGATCTCGGCCCCGGCCACGCCCTCGGGCCCCTCGGTCGCGGCCATCGGGAGCAGACGCGTCTCGCCGCCCTTCTCGAAGATCAGCCCTTCGCGGCGGACCTGCGCGACCAGCCCCGGGCGCCCGATCAGCGTCACCGCCTCGCCGGCCAGCGCCAGCATGCCCCCGTAGTAGCAGCCGACGGCCCCTGCCCCCATCACCGCGATCTTCGCCATGCCAGCCTCCTTGGTTGGCGGCAGGCTGGCGCGCGGGGGCGGCGAAGGCAAGCTCACTCGACCAGTTGGGTGGCCACGCGCCAGTCGGTCAGCTCCTCGGGCAGCAGGATGTAGATGTCGTCGGGCGGCGTCGCCAGCGCCTTCGACATCACCATCGGGTCGATGCCCATGTCGTGCAGGTAGCCCATCACCTCGGCCTGCCCCGCCTGTACGTCGGACACCGCGGTGAAGGCCGGCATCAGGCTGTTCTCGCCGAAATAGTGCTGGTGCACGCCGACGCGCGCCGCGCGGTCCACGCGCCGCTCGGTGCCGCCGGCAAGGATGTAGGGACAGGCCGAAAAGCACGAGGCCCCCGCCGCCATCACCGTCGGCAGGCCCGCGGCGCGGATCGCGCGCCCGATCTCGAGCGCGTCGCTGACCGAGCCGCCGGGGCTGTGCAGCGCCACCGCCGCGGGGGGCGTGGCCCAGCCCTCGAGCTCGCGCGTGAAGCGGGCGGCGTCGCCGGGCTCGATCGCGCCCGTCAGCAGCAGCGTGTCGGGGACACCGGCGATGGTCGCGCGCTCGAAGCTCAGCCGGCTTGGCACCGCGTCGCGGCGCGGAAAGCCCGGGCCGGCGGGGCGGTCGGTGGGCAACAGGCGGGGGCTGAAGCGCCGCGTCTGGTCGCCGGGGCGCACCGGCACCTCGGTCGCCGGTGCCGGGTCGCCGCCGGGCAGAAGGCCCGGATAGGCGGTCATCACGTCGCCCGCGACGATGACGCCCGCCAGCGCGATCTGCAGGCCGAGCATCGCCTTGAGCACGCGGGCCTGCGTCCAGCCCCGGGCGAGCGCCGTCATGGCCGGCGCTGCCCGCGGTCGAGCGAGGCGACATTGTCCGGCGTCTCGGGCTGCAGCCTGTCGCCCGGCGGCTGTGGCGACGCGGGCGGCGGGGCGCCCGCGCCCTCGATCTCGCGCAGCGCGGCCATCGCGGCGCGCAGTTCGGCCAGCGTCATCGTCTCGCGCGGGTCGATCGGATCGCGATGCGCACGGATCGCCGATTGCGCGACCATCATCATGAAGACCAGCACCGCCGGCAGCAGGTCGATAGCGATGGCGCCCGCCCAGCTGGGGATGAAGTCGCCCGCATAACGCAGCACGGCCTCGGCGGTCGAGATCGGCTGATAGGTGGTCTCTTCCGGCACCGGCATCGCCATCACCGCCTGCGCTGCGGCGCGCAGCGTGTCGGCGCGCTGCTTCAGCAGGCCCAGAACCGAATCGATGGTCGTCTGCTGGCCCGAGCGGATCGCCTCGGTCGAGCCGTCCAGAGCCGGCAGCACCACCGAGGCGGACAGGTCCTGCGCCGCCCGGTCCACGAGCGGCGCCACCGACAGCTGGCGCAGCTGCGCGATCAGACCGGCGAGGCGCACCGATTCCTCGGCGAAGCGCACCGAGCGTTCGTTGACGTCGCCCGCCCCCGCGGTTAGTTCGCGCATGCGGCTGAGGATCGCGTTGCCCTCCTCAAAAGCGGCGGTGATCTGCGGCCCCTGCCCTTCGATCTGGCTTTCCAGCCCCGACAGCTCGTCGGCCTTCTGGGTCAGCACCCGGAACACCGCGCCCCGGCCCGCGGTCCCCGACAGATCGCCCGTGGCCTCCTGCGCGGAGAGGTCCTGAAAGCTCTGCCGCGCGCGGGCGACGTCGAGCTGCAGCGACTGGCCGGCGACGGCGACGCGGTTCGCCAGTTCAAGCTCGGTCTGGTAGTCCTGCACCGTCTCGGCCAGGTGCTGCTCTACCGCCGCCGCGCCGGCCAGCGCCGCGGCGTTCAGCCAGCTGGACATGGCGATGATCGCCGCCGAGCCGAGGCCCATGGTCAGCAGCATCCCCAGCCGGTCGCGGGCCGAGCGCATCGCGGGCACCAGCCGGACCATGTAGCTCCAGAACACGAAGATCGCGACCGAGACCGCCAGCGAATAGGCGACGGCGGCGAAGAAGGTCATGCCGCCGGTGCCGTCGAGCTGCGAGCGCACGCCGAGGTAGGTGTAGATCCCCGAGGCGACCGAAAGGACGCCCAGCGCCATCGGCGCGAAGCTGTCGAGCGCGGTCAGGTGGCCCTCGATCTCGCGGGCATGGGACAGGCCGCGCGCCTCGCTGCGGCTTGGTGCGGTCGTTTGTCCGTCACTCGTCATGGGTGGTTCCCCGGGGGTCCGGCCCCAGCGCCGGACCGAGGGAACTTAAGGAATCATTAAAGCCGCACAATCGTCGCAGGACATAGCAGGGGCCCCGAAGCGCCCGCGCTCGCGCAAATGTCAGCGATTTCAGCCGTGGATTTGGGCGAGACCGTCCATGATCCGCACCAGCTCGGCGCTGATGCCGGGTTCCGACAGCGCATGCCCGGCCATCGGCACCATGCGCAGCTCCGCCCGCGCCCAGCCATCGGCAAGCCGGTGGGCCGAGACCGGCGGGCAGATCATGTCGTAGCGGCCCTGCACGATGTCGGCGGGGATCTCTTCGATGCGGTGGCGGTTCTTCAGAAGCTGCCCGTCGCTGTCCATGAAGGCGCCATTGTGGAAATAGTGGTTCTCGATCCGGGCGAAGGCGCGGGCATAGTCCGAGGCGGCCTCGCCCAGTGGGCCGTCATGCTCGATCGCGGCCAGCGCGTTTTCCCAGTTGGCCCAGATCCGGCCGTGGCGTGCCTCGGATCCGTAGTCGCCCGAGAACAGCCGGCGGTGATACGCGCCGATCATGTCGCCGCGCTCGTCCTCGGGGATCGGGCGGCAGAAATCGCGCCAGAGATCCGGCCAGAAGGCCCCGGCGCCGCCGCCGTAGAACCAGTCGAGTTCGGAGCGCTGCGCGAGGAAGACGCCGCGCAGCACGAGATGCATCACCCGTTCCGGGTGGCTTTGCGCATAGGCCAGCGCGAGCGTCGCGCCCCAGCTGCCGCCGAAGACGATCCAGCGGTCGATGCCCAGCGTCTGGCGGATCGTCTCGATGTCGCGGACGAGATGCCAGGTGGTGTTGGCCTCGACCGAGGCATGGGGCCGCGAGCGGCCGCAGCCGCGCTGGTCGAAGAGGACGGCGCGGAACGTGCTCGGGTCGAAATAGCGCCGCATCGCCGGCGAGCAGCCGCCACCCGGGCCGCCGTGCAGCACGATCACCGGGATCCCGTCCCGGAGACCGCATTGTTCGACGTAAAGCGTGTGACCTTCTCCGACCGCGAGCATGCGCTGGTCGAAGGGTTCGGTCGCCTGATAGAGCGGGGGGATCCCGCTGCGCTTTTGGCCTGCGTTCCTGTCCATGAGCGGACTATATAACCGAAACGATCCGCCCCGCCACCCGATCAGGCGCCGGGGCCGCGCCACCGAAGGAGCCCCTCATGTCCGATGCCAGCCCCATGTCGACGGTCGATCCGGCAGAGGTCGCGAAGTTCGAGGCGATGGCGGCCGACTGGTGGAATCCGCATGGCAAGTTCAAGCCTCTGCACCTGATGAACCCCTGCCGGTTGGACTACATCACCACGCAGATCGCGGGCGAGTTCGGGCGCGACCTGTCGGCGCCCGCGCCCTTCGCGGGGCTGCGGGTGCTGGACATCGGCTGCGGCGGCGGCCTTCTGTCCGAGCCGATGGCGCGGCTGGGGGCCGAGGTCGTGGGCGCCGACGCGGCCGAGCGCAACATTCCGGTGGCGCGGATCCATGCCGATCAGTCGGGTCTGGCGATCGACTACCGCCACACCACCGCCGAGGCGCTGGCGGCGGCGGGCGAGCGGTTCGACGTGGTGCTGAACATGGAGGTGGTCGAGCATGTGGCCGATCCGCCTTCGTACCTGCGGGCCTGCCACGACCTGCTGAAACCGGGCGGGCTGATGCTGTGCTCGACCCTGAACCGCAATTCGAAGTCGTTCCTGATGGCGATCATCGGCGCGGAATGGGTTATGCGCTGGCTGCCGAAGGGCACCCATGACTGGCAGAAGTTCATCACTCCGGAAGAGCTTTACGGGCTTCTGCGCGGGGCGGGGATGGAGCCGGTCGACCGGCAGGGCATGGTGTTCAACCCGGTGAGCTGGAGCTGGTCGCTGTCGGAGCGCGACCTGTCGGTGAACTACGTGACCGCGAGCCTGCGGCCGCGGTGAGGGCAGAGGGGGCGCTGCCCCCGTCCCGTGCCGGGACTCCCCCGGGATATTTTCGCCAATGCGAAAGCGGGAAGACAGGGGGCGCTGCGCCCTCACCCCCGGGATATTTTGTCAAAGTCGATGGGGCGGTCAGTCCTCGGCGCCGAGGCGGAGGCGCAGCTCGCGCAGCACCGGCAGGACGGCACGGACCTTCTCGACGCCCACGGCCTTCACCACTTCGCCGATCACCGGCGAGAGGGCGGCCAGGGCCGCGTCGCGGGCGGCGCGGCCGGCGGGGCTGATCGCCACGAACTTGCGTCGTGCATCGTCCCAGTCGGGGCGAATGTGGATGTGGCCGGCCCATTCGAGCTTCGAGAGCGTGTTGGTCATCGCGCCGCGGGTGACGTGGAAGGTGCGGGCGAGCTGCGCGGGGGTGCGTTCCTCCTGCGCGCGGGCGAGGTGGTTCAGCACCGAGAAATGCGAGATCTCCATGCCCTTCGGCAGCGCCTTGGACACGACGGTGCGGGCAAGCTGGTCCGCCATGAACACCTCGGCAAAAAGCGCCGCGGCCAGGGGATCGGCGCCCGGATCGACGGGAGTGGCCATCTCAGCCGTCCTGCCGCGCGCTCACGCGCCGAGCCCCAGGAGCGCGTCGAGCTTGCCGGCATGATCCAGCGCATGGATGTCGTCCGAGCCGCCGACATGCAGCCCGTCGATGAAGATCTGCGGAACCGAGGTGCGGCCCCCCGCGCGCTCGGTCATCGCGCGGCGCAGCGCCGGGTCGCCCGAGACGTCGGTTTCCTCGAACAGCACCCCCTTGCCGGTCAGCAGCCGCTTGGCGGAGAGGCAGTAGGGGCACCAGGGGGTGGTGTAGATCTCGACACGGGCGGCAGCAGGCATGCGGGGTTCCTTTCGACCCCGGGACTATAGTCTTTCAGCCGTCCTTCGCAACGCGGGCCAGCGACAGCACATGCACCGGGCCGGCGCCGGCCCGGCCCAGCGCCTCGGTCGCGCTGGCGAAGGTCGCGCCCGAGGTCATCACGTCGTCGATCAGCAGCACCGGGCGGCCGGCGATCGCGGACTGGCGGCGCGGGTGCGGGGCGATCGCCGCGGCGAGGTTGGCGAATCGCTCGTCGGGCGAGCGGCCCTCCTGGCTGGGGGTGGCGCGCGAGCGCAGGAGCGCGTCGGGGCAGCAGGGCAGATGCAGCCTGCGCGCCACCCCCTGGGCGAGCAGGGCCGACTGGTTGAAGCGGCGGCGCAGCAGACGGCGCCAGTGCAGGGGGATCGGCACCGCGACCATCCCGGGCAGGATCAGCGGTGCCGCCGCCTGCGCCATCCAGCCGGCGAGCATCGGCACCAGCTCGAGCCGGTCGCCGTGTTTCAGCTGCATCGCCAAGTCGCGCCCGCGCCCGGCATAGCCCAGCGCTGCCCGTCCGCGCGCCCAGGGCCGTGGGATCCGGCGGCAGTCGTCGCACTGCTCGGCGCGGTCGGAGGTGCCGGGCAGCGCGGCGCCGCACAGGTCGCAGACGAGGCCGGTCAGGAACACCGTCTCTTGCCAGCAGCTGCCGCAGAGCGCGCCCTCGTCCGCCACGGGCGTGCCGCAGCCGGCGCAGGCCGGCGGGAAGGCCAGCCGCAGCGCCCGCCGCGCCAGCGCTTTCCCCTGCGCGCGCATGAGGCTAGTGTCCGCGACCATGTCGAGCCCCCCTGCCCTCACCGACCGCGCCGCCCTTCTGGCCCATCGCGCCCGCGCCCGCCGCGCCGGGCCCGAACTGTTCCTGCACGAGACCGCCGCCGCCGAGATCGAGGAAAGGCTGGCCGAGGTTAACAGGACGTTTATGGCGCCGGTCGTGGTCGCGCCCTTCGCCGGGCCGTGGCAGGCGATCCTGCCGGGGGTGCGGGTGATCCCGGATGCAGAGGTGCTGGACCTGCAGGAGGGTGCGCAGGATCTGGTGATCCATGCCATGGGCCTGCACTGGGCCGAGGATCCGGTGGGCCAGCTGATCCAGTGCCGGCGGGCGCTGGCGCCGGACGGGCTGTTCCTGGGGGTGATGTTCGGCGGCCGCACCCTGAACGAGGCGCGCAGCGCTCTGGCCGAGGCCGAGATCGCGGTGGCGGGCGGGCTGTCGCCGCGCGTGCTGCCGATGGGCGAGATCCGCGACCTCGGCGCGCTTCTGCAGCGCGCGGGGCTGGCGCTGCCGGTGGCCGACAGCGCCGTGCAGACCATCGAGTACCGCGACCTGTCCGGGCTGATCCGCGACCTGCGCGGCATGGGCGAGACGAATGCGCTGGCCGCCCGCCTGCGCCGGCCGATGAGCCGTGCGATGCTGGCCGCCTTCGCCGAGGCCTATGCCCGCGCCTTCGCCACACCCGAGGGTCGGCTGCGCGCGACCTTCGAGCTGATCTTCCTCACCGGCTGGGCGCCGCATGACAGCCAGCAGCAGCCGCTGCGCCCCGGCTCGGCCAAGCAGCGGTTGGCCGATGCGCTGAAGGTGCCCGAGACGAAGCTGCCCGGCGGAGCCTAGTGCGCCGATGATCGCGTCAGCGCGCCCGTTCCACTGGCGCCGCTGGCCGCGATCTCGCACGCGGCCGCCCCGAAGTGCGGCAAGCGGTCTGCGTTCCGCACGAAGCTGCGCGACCGAAGACCTGCCTGCGTCAGTGTCGCGGGTGGCGCCCTGTAAAAGCCGATCGGCCGGGCGCATCCACTTCGCGCGCCCCGGCCTCGCCCCTGCCCGTCCGCCGCGGGCGGCAGCCTGCACGGGCGGCGGCGCGGCTAGCGCCCGACCCGCGCGGCCGAGGCCCCGGTCAGCGCGGTCAGGAAGGCGTCGGACCACCAGTGCACGTCCTGCGCGCCCAGCCCCTCCATCAGCGCGGCGTGGCGACGGCGGCGCTCTGACCGCGGCATGGTCAGCGCGGTCAGGATCTGGGCCGCGATCTCGCCCTCGTCATGCGGGTTGACGATCAGCGCTTCCGGCATCTGCTCGGCAGCGCCCGCAAAGCGCGACAGGATCAGCACGCCCGGGTCCTCGGGGTCCTGCGCCGCGACGAATTCCTTGGCGACAAGGTTCATCCCGTCCATCAGCGGCGTCACCAGCGCGATATGCGAGGCGCGGTAGAGCCCGGCGAGCGTCTCGCGCGGGACCGGGCGGTGGATGTAGCGGATCGGTGTCCAGGTGATGTCGGCAAAGGCACCGTTGACCTTGCCGGCAAGGCCTTCCAGCTCTTCGCGGATGTCGTCATAGGCCTTCACCCCCTCGCGGGTCGGCGGGGCGATCTGCAGCAGCGACACCCTACGGTGCCAATCCTCCTGCAGGTCGAGGAAATGGCGGAAGGCGCGGAAGCGGTTCGGCAGGCCCTTGGAATAGTCCAGCCGGTCGACGCCGATCATCAGCTGGCGCGGCGGCTTGACGATCCCCGGCGGCAGGCGGTCGAAGGCCTGCCCGGCCAGCCGCGTGAAATCAGCGGTGTCGATGCCGATCGGGAAGGCCGCGAGGCGCATCCGGCGCCCGTCGAGCGCATAGAGACCCTCTTCAAGCTCTTCGGCCCCGGCAAGGCGGGTCAGCGCGCCGCGGGCATGGACGCAGTCGCGCTGCGCCTGCAGCCCTACGAGGTCATGGGCCATCAGCCAGCCGCAGATCTCGTTGCCCTGCGGCATGGACTGCAACGCCAGCGCGGTCGGGAACGGCGTGTGCAGGAAGAAGCCGATCGGGTTCTCGACGCCCAGCCGGCGCAGCTCGGCCGCCAGGGGCAGCAGGTGGTAGTCGTGGATCCAGATGCGGTCCTCGCGCCGCAGCACCTTGGCGACGATGCGCGCGATGCGGCGGTTGACGGCGCGGTAGGTCTCGTGATCCTCGCGGCGGAATTCCATCAGGTCGGCGCGGTCGTGGAACACCGGCCAAAGCACGGAATTCGAGAAGCCGGCGTAATAGCCTTCCTGCTCGGCCGCGGTCAGGCGGAAAGCGAGGCGGCGGAAGGCGCCGCCCTCGATCTCTGTCAGGTCGTCCTCGGGCTGGTCGGTGGTTTCAGGCGCGGCGCCGATCCAGATCCCGCCCGAGCGTTCCAGCACGTCGGCCAGCGCCACCACCAACCCGCCCGAGGGCTCTGCCCCGGTCGGTATCCTGTTCGACAGGCAGATCAGCCGCCCGCGCCCCAAGCCCCCGCTTCCGTCCATTTCGGTCCCCTCCCTCAACACTGCTCGGCCAGCCAGCCCAGCACCTCGGCCGGGCCGGACAGGCGATGCGCCGCGACGGACTCGCCGCAGCCGATCTTCACGCCGAACCCGCCCGCGCGCGCCGCCCAGGCGATGGCGGGCTCGTCGGTGGCGTCGTCGCCCAGAAAGACCGGCAGCCGGCCCGCCAGTGGCGGCAGATGCGCGACGGCGGCCAGCGCGGCGTCCTTGGTCGCGCCCTTGGGGCGCAGTTCGAAGGCCATCTTCGCCGGCTGCAGCTCAAGCCCCGGTTCCCCGGCCAGCACCGCCTCGACGAAGGCGCGCACCTCGGGCTCGGCCTCGGGCCGGGCACGGAAATGCAGGGCCGCGCCATGGGGCTTCGGCTCTGCCAGCAGGTCATGCTCTGCCGCGAAACCGGCGAAGCGGGCATGCAGCGCGGCTAGATCGCGCGGGCCCGCGCCGCCGGGCAGCCTCGGCAGCCCGCGCGTCTCGGCCCCGTGCGAGCCGATGACGGGGCCGTCGAAGGCCGGCAGGAATCGCTCGATTTCCGCCAGACTGCGGCCCGAGACGATGGCTAGCGCCCCGTCCAGCCGGCGCGACAGCGCGTCGAGCAAGGGGCCCAGTGCGGGCGGCACGAGGATCGCGTCGGGGCGCGGCGCGATCTCGACCAGCGTGCCGTCGAAATCGAGCAGCAGCGCATGGCGCGCAGGGTCGAGCCGCGGCGGCGCCGGGACGTCGGGCGTTGTGTCGGTATGCCGGATCATGTCTCTTTCCGAGGAAGCCGGGGTGGCGCATCGTCGCCTTTGACCCCGTGACAAAACGGTTTATCTCGGCCTCGGTTCCGCCGCCGCCCGGTGGTGGGCAGAGGTCCGCACAGAACGATGGGGAACAGGACGATGGACGCCAGCACGAGCAGCGCAGCAGCGAGACCCGCCCATGCCCCGGCCGATCACCCGGCGGTGACGCGGCCGAAGATCGGGGTGCTGATCGCCAATCTCGGCACGCCGGACAATTACGATTACTGGTCGATGCGGCGCTACCTGAACGAATTCCTCTCGGACAAGCGGGTGATCGATTACCCTAGCTGGAAATGGCAGCCGATCCTGCAGGCGATCGTGCTGACCAAGCGCCCGTTCTCGTCAGGGGCGAACTACAAGTCGATCTGGAACCACGATCTGGGCGAGAGCCCGCTGATGACCATCACCAAGGCGCAGACCGCCAAGCTGCGCGCCGCCTGCGAGGCCCGCTGGGGCGCCGGGGTGCAGGTCGAGTTCTGCATGCGCTACGGCAATCCCTCGACCCAGTCGGTGGTGGACCGAATGGTGAAAGCCGGCTGCGAGAAGATCCTGTTCCTGCCGCTCTATCCCCAATACGCGGGGGCCACGAGCGCCACGGCGAACGACGCCTTCTTCCGCGCCCTGATGAAACAGAAGCGCCAGCCCGCGGCGCGCACCGCGCCCGAATATTTCGCCTCGCCGCGCTATATCGATGCGCTGGCGGGCTCGGTCGAGCGGGCCTTCGCGGCGCTTGACGACCAGCCGGCGAAGCTCGTCGCCTCGTATCACGGGATGCCGAAGCGCTATCTGATGGAGGGCGATCCCTACCATTGCCAGTGCCAGAAGACCTCGCGCCTGCTGCGCGAGCGGCTGGGCTGGGGCCCCGAGCGGATCGACACGACCTTCCAGTCGGTCTTCGGTCCCGAGGAATGGCTGCGCCCCTACACCGTCGAGCACGTGGCCGAACTGGCGAAGCAGGGCGTCAAACACATTGCCGTGATCTCGCCGGCCTTCTCGGCCGATTGCATCGAGACGCTGGAGGAGATCAACGGCGAGATCCGTGAGGCCTTCGAGCACGCGGGTGGCGAGCGCTTCACCTACATCCCCTGCCTGAACGACGACGACGCGCATATCGCGGCGCTGATGGAGGAGATCGCGCAGGGGCTGGCGGGCTGGATCGCCTGAGGGCGCGGCACGCGGCGCGGGACGGATCCGGGGCTTCGGTCCCGGGTCGCCCGGACGCGGCGAGTGCCGGGGCGTCACTCTGGTCGAGGGCCAATCATTCGAGGGCCAAACCCTTGGCCCGAATATGAAAAAGGCGGCAGGTCACCCTGCCGCCTTTTCCTATGACCTTGCGGTCTGGATCAGTCAGCGGCCACAACGGCAGCGACGAGAACCAGCAGCAGCAGCGGAACAACGATGCCGGCCGACGAGGACGAGGTGTCTTCGACGATGACTTCCGGCTCGACGACGGGCTCAACATAGCCGCCGGCGAAGGCCGAGGAAGCAGCAACCGACAGGGCAGCGGCGAGCGCGAGTTTCTTCATAGTAACCTCCAGTTACGCCCTTGGCCGAATTTTGTGAGGACGGCAAAGGCTCTCAAGTCTGTACCTCGTGAAACCGTCTAACCAAGTTCCCGCGTGATTTGCAACGGCATCCTCAGCGCGGGGCGGCAGACGGCCGCCAGATGTCGTCAAATTAGCAACACCTGCGTGCCTACTTTCGCGAAGCCGAAAAGTTCCGTGATATGTTGATTATAAAGTCCGATGCAGCCGTTCGACGACCGGCGGCCGATCTTGCGCGTGTCATGCGTGCCGTGGATGCGGTAATACTGCCACGACAGGTACAGCGCATAGGGACCGAGCGGGTTCATCGGATCGCCGCCCGCCACGAACTCCGGCCAGTCGGGATAGCGCTCGCGCATCGAGGGGGTCGGGCGCCACGGCGGCGCGGTGACCTTCTGCGTGACCGAGGTCTGGCCCTTGCGGGTCAGCTCGTCCGTCGCCGGGACCGAGGTCGGGTAAAGGCGATAGATGCTTTCATCCTCGGACCAGTAGTGCAGCGCGCGGCTGTCGATATCGACAAGGATCACGCCGTTCTTGGTGTTCGAGAAATAGTCCTGCCAGCGCAGGGTGCGGAAGGCCGAGGCATTGCGGCGGGCGCCGGGCTGCACGGCGGCTTCCATCACCGTCGAGTTCGCCATCGGGTTCGACTGCGCCAGCGCCGGCGCGGCAAGGCCCGTGGCCAGCGCGGCGGCGGCCGTCGACAGGAAGGTGCGGCGGCTGGCCACAGGGCTGCCGGCAACAGGACTGCTGGGGGCAAAGGGGTGACGCGGACCTTGCGCCATGATCGGGTTCTCCTGGACTGACCTGTCTCTCGGGGGACGCGCGGATTTCTGCGGGCGCGCCTTGGGCCGGGGACCGGGCGGTCTTCGGCCGAATGGGCCCTTCCCTACCGGAAAGCCGGTCCTGCGACAACTCACGCACGCGTAATCGCGCGCGGGTGATCGCCTGCGGCCCGCCCTAGACCCGCCCGAGACCCGCAAGGGGCCCGATGGGGGTTTGATCCCGGCGCGCGGGGCCTGTATGGCTGCGCGCCAGTGCGCCCCTGATGCGATGCCCCTGCCATGATCACCCGCCGCCTCACCACCTCTGCCCTGCTCGTCTCTGCCCTGGCGCTGGCCGCCTGTGGCGGCACGCCCGTGAAGCTCGGCGCCGACGGCAAGCCGCTGCCGCGCGTCTACAAGATCGCCGCCGGGCAGGAGAGCGTGATCCAGTACCGCTTCCTCGACGCGGTGAACGCCCTGCGGCAGGCCCGCGGCGCGGCGCCGATGGTGCTGGATGCCCAGCTGACCGCCGCCGCCGCGACCCATGCGCGCGACATGGCGGTGCAGAACCGGCCCTGGCACTTCGGCTCGGACGGCTCGTCCCCGGTCGAGCGGGTGCGCCGCACCGGTTATCCGGGCATCGCGCAGGGCGAGAACATCTCGGAAAGCTACGAGACCGAGCTGGAAACGCTGTCGGCCTGGATGGAGGATGCGAACACCGCGCGCGTCGTCACCGACCCGAACGCACGCGCCGTGGGCCTGTCCTGGTACCAGGAGCCGAACGGCAAGATCTGGTGGACGATGGTCACCGGGAACTGAGCGGCGCGCGATGATGCCGGACGGATGAGGGGGCGCTGCCCCCTCGCGGGCCCTGCCCGCTCACCCCCGGGATATTTTTGCCAGTGCGAAAGCCGGGAAGAGGGGGCTCCGCCCCCGCCGCCTCCGGCGGCTCCCCCGGAGTATTTTCGCCAAGCCGAAGACGCGCGGCGCCTCAGGGGACGATGGTGATCGGCGTGCCGTTGCGGACCATCGCGTAGACGTCTTCCATCTCTTCGTCGGTGACGGCGATGCAGCCGTCGGTCCAGTCCCAGAGATCCTTCGGCGGCCGCGCACGGCCGACGCCGTGGATCACGATCGCGCCGCCCGGCTCCTTGCCCTGCGCATGGGCGAAGTCCGCGTCCATCACGTTCGGATAGGAGATGCCGATCGACAGGTGGAAGGGGCTGTCGGGCTTGCGGCGGTCGATCAGGTAGGTGCCCTCGGGCGTCTTGCCGTCGCCCTCGAATTCCTTGTGGCCGACAGGCTGCTTGCCCAGCGAGACGTTGTAGACCTTCAGCGCCTGCGTCCCGTGCATCAGGAACATCTTGCGATCGGACTTGTCGACGTAGATGCCCGTCACGTCGGGACCGCGATAGGTCTTGAACTTCGAGTCGCCACAGCCCGACACGAGGCCGAGGCTCGCCATCAACATGCATACCGCGATCATGCGCATCGTCTACCGTAACTGCTCGGGGGAGGATTTATCGTGGGAGGTCTTTTGCCCGAGCAGATACACCGACAGGTAAATTTCGCCTAGACGCTGCGTCGGCGCTCACGCAAGCGTCATCGCCGGCTGTTGCGGAAGCGCGCCACCAGCTCGACATGCGCCGACCAGCGGAACTGGTCGACGACCTGCACCTGCTCGAGCGTGTAGCCCGCCGCCACCAGCCGCGCCGCGTCGCGGGCGAAGGTCACCGGGTTGCAGGAGACATAGGCGATCACCGGCACCGTCGCGGCGGCGAGCTCGGCCGATTGCGCCTCGGCCCCGGCGCGGGGCGGGTCGATGACGATGGCATCGTAGCGGTTCAGCTCGTCGGGCAGCAGCGGGCGGCGGAAGAGGTCGCGGGTCTCGGTGCTGACGCGCTTCAGACCGGGGGCCCGGCGCCAGCCGCGGTCGAGCGCGGCAAGGGCCGCGGCATCGGATTCGACGGCATGGACCTCGGCCCCGGCGGCGAGCGGCAGGGTGAAGGTGCCGGCCCCGGCGAAGAGGTCGGCGATGCGGTCGGCGCCTTGGGTGATCTTCAGGACCTCGGCCACCAGCGCGGCCTCGCCGGCGCGGGTGGCCTGCAGGAAGCCACCGGCGGGCGGCTCGACCAGCCCCGCCCCGAAGCGCTGCGCCGGCGGGCGGCGACCGGCGACGGTCTCGCCCTCCCAGGTAAGGCGGGCGAGGTCGGCGGTCTCGGCCACGGCCGAGAGCGACTGGAACAGCGCCGGGTCCATCGGCTTGCCACCGGTGACGGCAAGATCGAGCCCGCCCTCGGTCACCGTCAGCGTCAGGTCGAGCCCGCCCTTGCGCGAGCCGCCCGCCAGCACGATCTCGCGCAGCACCGGAAGCGCCGCGATCAGCGCGGGGTCGAGCAGCAGGCAGTTCGGGATCTCGACCACCGTGTCCGAGGCGCGGGCGTGGAAGCCGACGAGCGCCCCGGTCTTGGTGCGCCGGCCGGCGAAGGTCGCGCGGCGGCGCGAGCGGGCGGGCGAGGTGATCGTCTCCAGCACCGGGGCCTGCAGCCCCTGCCCGGCCAGCGCCACCTCGACCACCTGCCGCTTCCAGCCGGCGACGAAGGGGTCCGAGGCGTGCTGCAACGAACAGCCCCCGCAGGCGCGGTAATGCGGACAGGGCGCCCTCACCCGGTCGGCCGAGGGCGTGACGATCTTCGGCGTGGCGATCCGGCCGCCCTCGACCGCGCCGTCGACGACCTCGCCCGGCAGCGCGCCGGGGACATAGAGCGGCCCGGCCTCGGTGCGGGCGATGCCCTCGGCATGCAGCGAAAGGCGGTCGATGGTGACGGTCATGGGTTCACTCGGCGGCTGAAGGCTCGGCATCCTCGTCCTCGGTGCCGATGAAGCCGCCCGATTGCCGGTTCCAGTAGCGCGCGTAAAGGCCATTTTGCGCCAGCAGCTCGGCATGGGTGCCCTGCTCGACGATCCGGCCACGGTCCAGCACCACGATCCGGTCCATCTCGGCGATGGTCGACAGCCGGTGGGCGATGGCCAGCACCGTCTTGCCCTCCATCACCCGGGTCAGCGCCTCCTGGATCGAGGCCTCGACCTCGGAATCCAGCGCAGAGGTCGCTTCGTCCAGCACGAGGATCGGCGCGTCCTTCAGGAAGGCCCGCGCCAGCGCGATCCGCTGGCGCTGCCCGCCGGACAGCTTCACGCCGCGCTCGCCCAGATGCGCCTCGTAGCCCTTGCGGCCCGCGTGGTCCCTGAGCCCGAGGATGAACTCATGCGCCTCGGCGGCCCGGGCGGCGGCGATCATCTGATCCTCGGTCGCCAGCGGGTTGCCGTACATGATGTTGTCGCGGGCCGAGCGGTTGAACATCGCGGTTTCCTGCGTGACCATGCCGATCTGGCGGCGCAGGCTTTCCTGCGTCACGCCGCGGATGTCGGTCCCATCGATGCGGATCGCGCCCTGTTCAACGTCGTAAAGCCTGAGCAGCACCGAGACGAGCGTCGACTTGCCCGCGCCCGAGGCACCGACGATCCCCAGCCGCTCGCCCGGGGCGATGGTCAGGTCGATGTCGGACAGCCCGCCCTCCTCGCGCCCGTAGGCGAAGGTGACATGGTCGAAGGCGACCTCGCCCCGCGGCACCGCAAGGCTGCCCGCATCCGCCGCATCGGTCAGGCTGTGCTGCGGCGAGAGGGTGTTCATCCCGTCCTCGACCTCGCCGACCGAGCCATACATGTTCATCAGCGACATCGACACCCAACCGGTCATCTGCGCGATGCGGATCGCGATGGTGCCCGAGGCCGCGATCTCGCCCGCGGTGGCGACGCCCTGGTTCCAGAGCCAGATCGTGCCGCCGATCAGGATCACCGGCAGCAGGCCCGACACCAGCATCAGCGAGCCGCGGAACCCAGCCGAGACCCAGCCGAAATCCATCGCCCGGTCGCGGAAGCCCGCCATCGCGGCCAGCGCGGCGCGGTCCTCGTGCTCGGAATGGGCGAAAAGCTTGACGGTCTTGATGTTGGTGATCGTGTCGACGACCTGCCCCGTCACCATCGCGCGGGCCGAGGCACGCGCGGCCGAGCGCTTGCGGACGCGCGGCATGAACCAGCGGATCATCGTGAGATAGACCGCGAGCCAGGCCAGGAGCGCGACCGCGATCCAGCCGTCAATGGCGATCAGGAAGATCGCCGAGCCCACGACCGAGGCCAGCGCGAAGCAGACGGTGTTGACGAATTCCGAGGCAACATCGGTGACCGCCCGCGCGGTCTGCATCTGCTTCTGGGCGATGCGGCCGGCGAAGTCGTTGTCGAAGAAGGTGACAGACTGGCCCATCGTCCAGCGGTGCAGGCGCGACAGCACCAGGGGCAGGATGTTCGGCTGCACCACCAGCGCGTTCGAGGCCGAGTTCAGCCCGAAGACCGCCGGGCGCAGGATCAGGAAATAGACCAGCGCCCCCAGCAGCAGCGAGCCATGGGCGCTGAACGCCTCGCCCACCGGGGTCGCGATCACCGCGTCGATCACCCAGCCGAGGATCGTCGCCGAGATGATCTCGAGCGTGCCGGCCGCGGCCGAGAAGACCGCGCCCCAAGTCAGCGCCGGCCAGGCGCCGGACAGGCACCAGGCGAAGAAGCGCCCCAGCGTGGCGGGCGGCGGGCCCTCTGCCGGTTGGAACGCGTCGATGAAGGTCGCGGGATGCTTCATGCGGATGTCTCGTCTTCGTCGGTGCCGAGGAAGCCGCCGGACTGGCGGCCCCAGAAGCCGGCGTAAAGACCGCCGGCGGCCAGAAGCTGGTCATGGGTGCCGATCTCGGCGATGCGGCCCTCCTCCATCACCACGATGCGGTCCATCGCGGCGATGGTCGAGAGCCGGTGCGCGATAGCCAGCACCGTCTTGCCCTGCATCACGCCATAGAGCGTCTGCTGGATCGCGGCCTCGGCCTCGCTGTCCAAGGCCGAGGTCGCCTCGTCCAGGATCAGGATCGGCGCGTCCTTCAGGATGACGCGGGCGAGCGCGATGCGCTGGCGCTGGCCGCCCGACAGCTTCACGCCGCGCTCGCCCACCTGCGCGTCATAGCCGCGGTTGCCGTGCTGGTCCTGCAGGGTCAGGATGAAGTCATGCGCCTCGGCCCGCGTCGCGGCGGCGATAATCTCGGCCTCAGTCGCGTCGGGGCGGCCGTAAAGGATGTTCTCGCGCACGGTGCGGTGCAGCAGAGAGCTGTCCTGCTGGACCATCCCGATCGCGCTGCGCAGGCTGTCCTGCGTTACCCGGGCGATGTCCTGCCCGTCGATCTCGATCCGGCCGGCCTCGGCGTCGTAGAAGCGCAGCATCAGCTTGACGAGGGTCGATTTCCCCGCGCCCGACCGCCCGACGATGCCCACGCGCTCGCCCGCCGCGATGGTCAGGTCCAGCGCCTCGAGCCCGCCGCGGCGGCGGCCGTAGTGATGGGTGACGCCCTTCACCGCGATCTCGCCCCGCGTCAGGGCCAGAGCCTTGGCGCCGCGCGCGTCGGTCAGGGTGACGGGGGCGGTGATCGTCTCCATCCCCTCGGCCACGGTGCCGAGCGCGTTCACGAGGTTCGTCGTCGCCCACATGATCCAGTAGGTCAGGTTGTTCAGCCGCAAGACCAGCGCCGCGGCGGCGGCCACCAGCCCGACGGTGGCAGAGCCCTGCGTCCAGAACCAGATCGCGAGCGCGATCACGCCCACGATCATCGCGCCGTTCATCGCGGTCAGCACCAGGTCCATGCGGGTGATGATCCGCATCTCGACCTGCACCTTTTCGCGCGCGGTCTCTATCGCCTCGCGGGCATAGGCCAGTTCGCGGTCGTGATGGGCGAAGAGCTTGACGGAATGGATGTTGGAATAGCTGTCCACCACCCGCCCGGTGATCGCCGAGCGCGCGTCGGACGAAGCCTGCGCGGCCGGTCCCGCGCGGCGGATCGTCCAGCGCATCAGCGCGAGATAGGCGCCGAGCCAGACCAGCACCGGGATCACCAGCCGCGGGTCGGTGCCGGCCAGCATCACCAGCGAGCCGAGCACGGTTGTGACCGCGAAGGCCACGGCGTCGAAGGTCTGGAACACCGCGTCGCCGGCGGCGGTGGGCGCCTGCATGATCCGGTTGGCGATGCGGCCCGCGAAGTCGTTCTCGAACCAGCCGACCGGCTGGCGCAGCACGTGGCGGTGCGCCCGCCAGCGCACCAGCGTGGCGAAGTTCGGCAGGATCGTGTTGTGCAGCAGCGCCACGGTGCCGACGACGAGGAACGGGCGGATCAGCAGGACGAAGGCGGCGACCGCAAGGAATTCGAGCCCGTGCGCGGCCAGCACCTCGGCCGGGCGGCCCTCGGCCAGCAGGTCGACGACCCGGCCGACGTACCAGATCATGCCCACGTCGATGAAGGCCGCGACCATCGACAGCAGGCCCGTGGCGACGAAGACGCCGCGGAACGGGCGGGCATGGGTCAGGATGAACGGCCAGAGCCGGCGCGAGGGGGCGTCGGTCTCGGCATAGGGCTGGAACGGGTCGACGAGGGTTTCGAAGAAGCGGAACATCGGTCTGCCGGATTGGGGACGCGAAAGGGATCGGGGGCCGGGCGGGACGCGCCTTCGATATAGGCGGGCGGGCGGGAAAGGAAAACCTCCGGTGGCGGGGGCGCTGCCCCCGTCGCGCGGGACGCGCGACTCCCCCGGGATATTTGGGCCAATGAGAATGGCTCAGGTCAGCAGGTCATCGCGCGTGGCGGTCAGGTTCGAGGCGCTCCAGCGGGCCTCGGCGTCTTTCAGCGCCTGACCCAGCGCCGGACCGGCGAGGCCACGGGCCGCATAGTCGGCGGCGGAGACCGGGAGGGTGGCGGCGGCGCCGCGCGCGATCTCGGCGCCGGCGTCTTCGGGCGGCATTTCGAGCAGCGCGGCGCGCAGGGCGAGGGCGCCGGCGGCATCTTGCGCGCCGAGGCGCCAGCCGAGGACCGCGGGGCTCTCGAGGCCGGTCGCGGCCTCGCGCAGGGCGGCAAGGCGGCGAGCTTCGGCCTTCGACAGGCGCAGGTCCCGCACCGGGTCCTCACCACCCAGCGCCGCAAGGCGCAGGATCGGGTCGCGTTCGGGCGAAAAAGCGACAAGCAGCGGCAGCGCGCGCGGATCGGCGCCGGGCAGCGCCGGGGCGAGGCAGCCGGCCTGCGCCATCGCGGCCAGCGCCGGGGCGGGATCGGCGGCAGAGAGCAGCTTCTTCATCTCGGCGCCTATGCGCTCGCGCGACAGGGTCGCGATGCCTTCCGACTGCGCGGCGCAGGCGGCGAGGCCTTCGGGGTCGATCCCGCCCTCGGGATCGGCGTACCAGGCGTGGAAGCGGAAGAAGCGCAGGATGCGCAGATAATCCTCGCGGATCCGGTCCTCGGCCCGGCCCACGAAGCGCAGGCGGCGCGCGCTGAGGTCGGCCAAGCCGCCAAGCGGGTCGAGAACGGTGCCGTCAGCCTCGGCATAGAGCGCGTTCATCGTGAAATCGCGCCGCGCCGCGTCCTCGGCCACGTCGGTCGAGAAGGCGACGGTGGCATGGCGGCCATGGGTTTCCACATCGCGGCGGAAGGTGGTGACCTCGTGCGGGGCGCCGGCGGCGACGACGGTGATCGTGCCATGCTCGATGCCTGTCGGCACCGGCTTCAGGCCCGCCGCTTGCGCGCAGGCGATCACCGACTCGGGCAGCGCGTCGGTGGCGATGTCTATGTCGGTGACCGGCTCGCCCAGCAGCGCGTTGCGCACGCAGCCGCCGACCAGCAGCGCCCGGTGGCCGCCCGCCGCCAGCGCCGCCATCACCGGCATGAGCCCGGGGCGCGCGAGGATCTCAGCCGCGATCCGCATCATTCATCCGCAGCGCCAGCGCCCGCAGCATCCGCGCCGTGGCGCCCCAGATGTAATATGGCCCGTAAGGCACCGCCCAATAGGCCCGCCATTCCCCGAGCCAGCGGCGACGTTCCAGCCGGTAGCGCGACAAGTCCGCGACATGCGACAGCGGCACCGCGAAGACCTCGGCCACCTCGCCGGCTTCGGGCGCGGGGCGGAAGGGCGCGTCGATCCAGCCGAAGACGGGGGTGCAGAGAAAGCCTGTCACTGTCTCATGCGCGGGCATCGTGCCCAGCAGTTCGACCGCGGGCGTCGGCAGGCCGATCTCTTCGCGGGCCTCGCGCAGGGCGGCGGCGACCGGGTCGGCATCCGACGGGTCGACCTTGCCGCCCGGAAACGCGATCTGGCCCGGGTGGTGCTTCAGCCGCGACGAGCGCTTGGTCAGCAGCACCTCGGGCCCCGCGGGGCCGTCGCGGAAGGCCGCGAGCACGCCCGCGGGCCGCAGCTTGCGGTTGGCCGGGGGCGCGAGCCCCGCCGTCATATCGTAATCGGAAGAGCCCGCGGCATCGGCGCGCGCGCCCGCCACCGCGGCGCGCAGGGCGGCCTCGGTGAACCGGACGCGCGGGCCGGACGTGTCAGGCATCGTCGCCATCGGGGGTCTTCACCGCCTCGAAGCCCAGCGTCTGCGGGTCGAACTCGTAATGCGCGCCGCAGAACTGGCAGTCGGCGGTGACGATGCCTTCGTCCGTCGTCATGTGGCCGATGTCCTTGGCCGAATAGATCGACAGCGACTGCCGCACCTTCTCGTCCGAGCAGGTGCAGCCGAACTCGACCGGCTGCGCGTCATAGACCCGCGGCGCCTCTTCGTGGAAGAGCCGGACCAGAAGATCGGTGGGCTGCACCGTCGGGCCGATCAGTTCCAGATCCTCGACCGTGTCCAGAAGCAGGTTGGCGCGGGTCCAGTTCTCGCCCTCGTCGCCGTCGAGGATGTCGTTCGCGGCCAGAAGCCCGCCCTCGCCGGTGCCGCCCTCGGACGCCACGAAGGGCGAGGCCTTGGGCATGTGCTGCAACATCACCCCGCCCGCGCGCCAGCGCTCGGCCTGACCCGGCAGGGTCGAGCGGCCGTAGCTGAGCGCGAAGCGCGTCGGCAGCTGCTCGGACTGCGCGAAATAGGTCTCCGCGCAGGAGGACAGCGAGCCGCCGGCGATCGGCGTGATGCCCTGATAGGGCTGCATGCCCGAGCCCTGGTCGATCAGGATCGCGAAATAGCCCTTGCCGATCAGGTCGAAGGGATTCGCCGCCTCGGCCAGCCGGGTCTCGTCGAAGCTGGCCCAGCCACGGATCCGCGCGGGTTCGCCCTCGGCTTCGGGGCCGTAATAGTCGGTGGCGATGATGCGGACCGGGCCGTCGCCGCGGATCTGCAGCGACAGTTTCCAGCGCAGCTTGACGGTCTGGCCGATCAGCGCGGTCAGCAGCGCGGCCTCGGCGACCAGCGCCTCGATGGCCGGGGGATAGGCGTGCTGGGACAGCACCTTCTCGAGCACGCCGTCAAGGCGCGCGACCCGGCCGCGAATGTCGCTCCGGTCAAGCTGGAAGGGCAGGACGGTATCGTCCCAGGCGATCTGCGACAGCGTGGTCATGGCAATTCCTTCCCGGGGGCTGCGGCACCAAGGGGCGCGCGCGGGCAATCGGGGATCAAGGGGGGTTTCCTCGGCATCCGGGCCTTGGCATACCGCGACCATATAGGCAGGGGCAATCGGGGAACCAAGGGGGTCTCATGATCAGGCGCATCGGAGAGCCGCCGCGCGCGGACCAGACCTATCGCCGCAGGCCGGGTGCCTATGCGGTGCTGCTGCGCGAGGGGATGGTGCTGCTGACCCACCAGTCCGCGCCGGTGCCGGAATTCCAGCTGCCGGGCGGCGGCATCGACCCCGGCGAGCAGCCGATCCCCGCCCTGACCCGCGAGATCTACGAGGAAACCGGCTGGTCGGCGGCGGTCGAGCGGCGGCTCGGGGCGTTCCGCCGCTTCACCTACATGCCCGAGTACGACCGATGGGCCGAGAAGCTCTGCACCGTCTACCTCGCCCGCCCGGTGCTGCGCCGCGGCCCGCCGACCGAGGCCGGGCACGAGGCGGTCTGGATGCGCCCCGGTGACGCGATCGCGGCGGTGGGCAACGACGGCGACAGGATGTTCCTGATCCGGGCGCTCGGGCTGGGCTGACGCTTCGCCAGCCTGCGCCCGCACGGCCTGTCGCGCCAGCCGCGGCCCCGTCGTTTCTCAAGTGCCGTGTCGCGTCAGGCGGCCGCTTCCGCGGCGCGCCGCAACCGGCACCGCGCGATCCGCGCGAACGCCGGCATTCGACCGGTCGGCTCGAGACCCGCGGGTGCGCGGGCCGGGCAGCACCTCATCCCTCGGGCTTGGGACGGCGGAAGTCGATCAGCACCGCCGAGACGTCGTCATCCTCGGCCGCCGGCCGCCCTGCGACGCCCTCGCCCAGCGCCGCGAGGAACTGCGGGCCGGGCGCGGTGCCCAGCCAGCGCAGGTCGTCGACCGCCTCGGCCAGCCCATCCGACAGCAGCAGCAGCCGGTCTCCGGGCGCCAGCGTCACCGTCGCCTCGGCATAGTCCGCGCCCTCGACCAGCCCGATGGGAAAGCCGCCCGCGCCCAGCGCCAGCACCTCGCCGCTGGCGCGCAGCCACAGCGGATGCGGATGGCCGGCCTGCACGAAGCGCACCTGCCCCGTGACCAGATCGGCATCGGCGTAAAGCAGCGTCGCGTAGCTTTCGCCGCCGAACTCGTCCAGCATCAGCCGGTTCAGCAGCGTCGCCACCTCGGCCGGGGGACGGCCGTCGTGAATGCCAAGCTCGGTCTCGACCAGTGCGAGATTGCGTTCCGGCGCGCCGGCCGAGAGCCGTCCCGCCAGCTGCGCCGCAACCAGCGCCGAGGCGACCCCATGTCCCGAGACATCCAGCGAGAACAGCCCGATCCGCCGCGCCGTGATCGGGAAGAACCCGACGAGGTCGCCGCCCAGATGGCCGGCGGGGCGCAGCAGCAGCGACACCTCGGTCCCGCCGAAGTCGCGGAAGCGTTCGGGCAGCAGCCGCTCCTGCAGGCGGCGGGCGGCCTGCAGGTCACGCTCCATCGCCTCCTGCGCGCGGCGCAGGTCGGCCAGCGTCTCGGCGATGACCCGCGCCTTGCGCCGCAGCCGCCGCTCCATGTCGATGACCCGCGCTCCGGCGGCGATACGGGCCAGTAGTTCCTGCACATGCACGGGCTTGGTCAGGAAGTCGTCCGCCCCGGCCTCGAGCCCGGCCGAGATCTGGTGCTTCTCGACCCGAGAGCTCATCAGGATGAAATACAGGTATCCCGACCCCGCCTGCCGAAGCCGGCCGCACAGCGTCAGCCCGTCGCCATCGGGCATCATCCAGGACGACAGGACAAGATCGGGCGCGGTCGCGGCGGCGATCTTCAGCGCCTCGCCCATCGAGCCGGCCTCGTCCACGGTGAAGCCGTGCGGGGCCAGCAGGCGGGCGATGAAGCGCCGCTGCATCCTACTGTCGTCGACGACCAGCACCCGGCGCACGGTATCGGCGCGCCCGCCCCGCCCCCCCGCGGCAAGATCCGGCAGGGCATCTGCCGCCGGTTCGGGGGCGGCCCCCGCCGTGCCCTGCCCCATGGTGCCCGCGATGCCCCTGCCCCCCGCCTGCCTCTGTCTGCCATGGCCCGGGATTGCACAGGCCATCCTTGCCCGGCTCGATCTTCAGCCGGTGCGATCTTCGCCCGGCAAGGTGAAGCATTCCTTTCGAAATCCCGCGCCGCAGCCCGGTATCGCTTAACCCGGTCTTCAACCGCCGACGCTAGGGTCGAAGACGGCGTGGGGGCGCCGGTTGAAGGGGTTTTCGATGATCGATTGGGATCGGGTCGAAGAGCTGCGCTCAGAACTCGGCGCAGAGGGATTCCGCGAGGTGACGGAGCTGTTTCTGGAAGAGGTCGAGGGTCTTCTCGACCGCTGCCCGAACCGCCCCGAGCGGCGCGAGGATGATTTCCATTTCCTCAAGGGCAGTGCCTGGAACATCGGCTTCGCCGCGCTGGCCGACATCTGCCAGGAGGGCGAGCGGCAGGCCGCGCGCGGCGCGCCGATGGCCGTGGATCTGGGCGACGTGCGCCGGATCTGGGCCGAGTCGCGCGCGGCCTTCCTGACCGGGCTCGGCCCCGACTGGATCACCGCCGCCGCCTGAGCGGCCCGGCTTCGGATGCGGCGTCAGATCAGGAATTCGGCCAGCAGGGCATCCTCGGTGATGTCGCGGTAGCTAAAGCCCGCGGCGTCGAGCTGATCGGTCAGCCGGGCGAAGTTGCCCGGCTCCGACGTCTCGATCCCGATGAGCACGGAACCGAAGTTGCGCGCCGATTTCTTCAGGTATTCGAAGCGGGCGATGTCATCCTCGGGGCCCAGCATCGCCAGGAACTCGCGCAGGGCGCCGGGGCGCTGCGGCATGCGCAGGATGTAGTATTTCTTCAGCCCGGCGAAGCGCTGGGCGCGCTCCTTTACCTCGGGCAGGCGCTCGAAGTCGAAATTGCCGCCCGAGGTCACGCAGACCACGGTCTTGCCGCGGATCTCCTCGGCAAGGTCCGCCAGCGCGTCGACCGACAGCGCGCCAGCCGGCTCCAGCACGATGCCCTCGACGTTCAGCATCTTCAGCATCGTGGTGCAGATCCGGTCCTCGGGCGCCAGCAGCACATGTCCGGGCGAGGTGCCGGCCAGCCGCGCGAACGGCAGGGCGCCGATCCGCGCCACGGCGGCGCCGTCCACGAAACTGTCCACCCGCGGCAGCGTCACCGGCTGGCCCGCGCTCAGCGCGGCCTTCAGGCTGGCGCCCCCGGCCGGTTCGACGAAGCGGAAGGCGGTGTCCGGCGCGGCCTGCCGCAGATAGCCGGTCACCCCGGCCGACAGCCCGCCACCACCGACCGGCAGCACCACCAGATCCGGCGCGCGGCCCAGCTGGTCGAGCAGTTCGACCGCGACCGAAGACTGGCCCTCGATCACGTCGGCATCGTCGAAGGGCGCCAGGAACCGCGCGGCCGCTTCGGCACAGAAGGCCTGCGCGGCGGCCAGCGTCTGGTCGAAATAGTCGCCGGTCAGCTTGATCGTGACGCCGGCGCCGCCGAAGGTGCGCGTCTTGTCGATCTTCTGCTGCGGCGTGGTCACCGGCATGAAGATCGTGCCCTTCACGCCGAAATGCCGGCAGGCATAGGCCATGCCCTGCGCATGGTTGCCCGCGCTGGCGCAGACGAAATGGTCGGCCGCGGGGTCGGCGGCGCGGATCTTGCGCATCGCGGTGAAGGCGCCGCGCAGCTTGTAGCTGCGCACCGGCGTCAGGTCCTCGCGCTTCAGCCAGATCTCGGCCCCGTATTTCTGCGAGAGGTAGTCGTTCAGTTGCAGCGGCGTCGGATCGAACAGGTCGCGCAGCGCCTCGGTGGCGGCGCGTGCCGCGGAAAGGACGTCGGTCATGGTCTGTCTGGCTCCCGGCGCTGAGAATTGTCGCCAAGCGCCACGATAATCGGGTCATGTCAAGCAAGGCGGCGATCCCGGTCCGGGCATAGTTACGCCATCTTCCCCCGGCATTGAGGCACAAACCGATGCGGAGGATCCCATCATGAACCATGCGCTTCGCCTGACCCTGTCCCTGAGCCTCGCCGCAGCGCTGATGGCCCCGGGAAAGGGAAGCCTGTCGCCCTTCGCTGCCACCCCCGCCTTCGCCGACAAAGGCGACAAGGGCGACAAGGATGGCGGAAGCGACAAGGGATCGGACAAAGGGTCGGAGAAAGGCTCCGACAAGGGGTCGGATAAAGGATCGGGCAAAGGGTCGGACAAGAGTGCCGATCGCGGGGCCGAGAAAGCCTCGAAATCCGCCGAAAAGGCCGAACGTGCCGCGGCCAGAGACGCCGTCAGGAACGCGGTCGAGGTCAGCAGCACCGCGAGTGGAACCGTCGAAGAGACCGGCAAGACCAAGGGCGCCAAGGGCAAGGTCGCGTCCGAGTTGAAGGGGCTGAACGCGATGCATGCCAGCCCGACCGCGCTGGCCAATGCCGCCCCGAACAGCCGCGTCGGGCGCATCGCCGCCTATCGCGCCGCGGCGCTGGCGACCTCGGCCAGCCTTGCCACGTCGCAGGAGGCCGAGGCCGAGCTTGCCGCGGCACAGGCCGGCTATGACGCGGCACTGGCCGATCTCGATGCCCTGACCACCGATTACGCCGGGCGCTCGGCGGCAGTGATTCAGGCCGATATCGACGCGCTCGACGCGGCGGCGCCGAACTACGACAGCTCTGCCGCCAGCCTCGCGGAGGAGATGGAGGAAGCACAGGCCCACGCCGCCGAGGTCGAGGCCGCCACCGCAGATCTTGCCGAGGCGCAGTCCGCGCTTTCGGCAGAGCAGGCGGAATACGCCGCGCTCTCGGGCGACGTGAGCGCGCTCGAGGCGCAGGAGCAGGCGGCGCTGATGGAAGCGACCGGCGGGCGCATCCTGTCGGACGAGGCGATGGACGAACTGCGCACGGCGCTGGGGCTGTAACCCCGGCGAGGGATTGCGCCGGATACAATTTGCCGGCGCCTTCCCCGCTCGCGAGCCTTGTCCCATTGGCGAAAAGGCACTAAGCGGGCGGGTCAGTTGACCTTGCCCAGACGGAGCCGCCGATGTCCGCGCCCAAGAAAGTCGTGCTCGCCTATTCGGGTGGCCTCGATACCTCGATCATCCTGAAATGGCTGCAGACCGAATACGGCTGCGAGGTCGTGACCTTCACCGCCGACCTCGGCCAGGGCGAAGAGCTGGAACCGGCCCGCGCCAAGGCCGAGCTTCTGGGCATCAAGCCCGAGAACATCCACATCGTCGACCTGCGCGAAGAGTTCGTGCGCGACTTCGTCTTCCCGATGTTCCGGGCGAACGCAGTTTATGAAGGGCTCTACCTGCTTGGCACCTCGATCGCGCGGCCGCTGATCTCGAAATACCTCGTCGAGATCGCGCAGAAGTCGGGTGCCGACGCCGTCGCCCACGGCGCGACAGGCAAGGGCAACGACCAGGTGCGGTTCGAGCTGGGCGTCGCCGCCCTCGACCCCTCGATCAAGACCATCGCCCCCTGGCGGCTCTGGGATCTGACCTCGCGCACCAAGCTGATCGAATTCGCGGAAGCCAACCAGATCCCGATCGCGAAGAACAAGCGCGGCGAGGCCCCGTTCTCGGTCGACGCGAACCTGCTGCACACCTCGTCGGAAGGCACCGTGCTGGAGAATCCGGCCGAGGAAGCCCCCGACTATGTCGCCCAGCGCATCGTCGCGGTGGAGGATGCCCCGAACGAGGCCGAATTCATCGAAGTGACCTTCGAGAAGGGCGACGCCGTCGCGATCAACGGCGAGGCGATGAGCCCGGCCACGATCCTGACCAAGCTCAACGAGCTGGGCGGCAAGCATGGCATCGGCCTGCTCGACTTCGTGGAAAACCGCTTCGTCGGCATGAAGTCGCGCGGCGTCTACGAGACCCCCGGCGGCACGATCCTGCTGGAAGCCCACCGCGGGATCGAGCAGATCACCCTCGACAGCGGCTCGGGTCACCTCAAGGACTCGATCATGCCGCGCTATGCCGAGCTGATCTACAACGGCTTCTGGTTCAGCCCCGAACGCGAGGCGCTGCAGGCGCTGATCGACAAGACGCAAGAGCATGTCACCGGCACCGTCCGGCTGAAGCTCTACAAGGGCGCAGCGCGCACCGTCGCCCGCTGGTCGGATCACTCGCTCTATTCCGAGAAGCACGTGACCTTCGAAGAAGACGCCGGCGCCTATGACCAGCGCGATGCTGCGGGCTTCATCCACCTGAACGCCCTGCGCCTGAAGCTGATCGCGACGCGCAACGCCCGCGTCAAGTAAGCGCCTTTCGAGCGGTTCTGAAGTCAGGGGCCGGTCCGCAGGGACCGGCCCTTCCTTTTCGTGCGCCGGTTTCCCGGCATCTGCACAGCGGTTTGCCGTCGGTGCATTTTCGCACACTGAACCGTTCAGTTCGGACAGTTTTGTCTGCCCATCAAGCGCCTAGATCAGTGTCACGGAACAATGACGACGCCAGCTGGCGCCGCCCCGCCAGACACAGAGCCTCAGACGCATTGGAGCATACCATGTCCGCTCGCATCACCCGCACCCTCCCGGTCCTGACCGGCATCGCCGCCGTCGCCCTGTCGGCCGGCTCGGCCTTCGCACTCGACTTCAGCGCCGGCGACGACCCCATCCCCTTCGCCCCGCGGTCGAGCGTCGCGACCCGCCTTGACGTCGACTACCATGCCGGCGTCCCCGGCATCGACAACCGCGCCGTGGTGAACGGCGCCGGCCAGACCATCGGCCACGTCAAAGGCTTCGCCAAGGAAGGCACCGGCGACGCGCAGCGGATCTATGTCCAGCTGGACAACAGCCGGGACGTGATCTCGTTCGTGACCTCGGCCACCTATGGCAAGGGTCCGATCGTGCTGAAGGACAACGCCTTCGTGACCGGCCGCCGCTGACGGCCCGCAGGCGCCGCGGGCGGTCGACGCCCCGGTGCCCCCCCTTCTGCCCCAGGCAATGGCCGTTTGCGGCCCGCCACCGGAAAAGGGTCCGCTTTCAACCACCGCAGCCCCCGGCGCCGATGACGGACGCCGATCCCGAAGGGCTGCCGACATATCCCCAAAGGAAGACATCATGTCCGCACGTTTCAACCGCACCGCCCCCGCCCTTGCCGCCCTCGCCGCGCTGTCGCTGTCGGCCGGCTCGGCCTTCGCGCTCGACTTCAGCGCCGGCGACGACCCGATTCCCTTCGCCCCGCGCTCGAACGCCGTCGCCTCGCGCGCCTCGACCGATTTCGAGGCCAGCAATCCCGGGCTGCACGGCCGCGCCGTGGTCAATTCGGCCGGCGAGCAGATCGGCACCGTCCGCGGCTTCGCCAAGGAAGGCACCGGCGACGCCCACCGCCTGTATGTCGCCCTCGACAACAGCAACCACGTCGTGTCGTTCGTGACCTCGGCCACCTATGGCAAGGGCCCGATCGTGCTCAAGGACACCGCCTTCGTCACCGGCCGCCGCTGACCCGCGGCGGGCGCACCCAACTCCCCGGGGTGACGATGCGATGCAGAAGGGCGGCCCCGCGGGGCCGCCCTTCGTCGTGTCTGGCCCGTGGGTTCGTCAGGCGCGGGCGCGCCACTCGTCCAGCGACATGGTCTTCAGATCGAAGGTCTCGTTCGAGCGGCTGTAACCGTGCCCGCCCATCCGCCCCAGCGCGTCGAGCCCGGCCGGGTCGATATGCATACGCTCGTTCACGATCGACGCGCGCACATGCATCGCCAGCACCTCGCCCAGCACGATCTCGCGCCCGTTGCTGCCGATGTTGAGCGTCACATGCTGGCGGCACTCCAGCGCCACCGGTGCCTCGGCGATGAACGGACAGGCGACCTTCACCCCCGGCGCGGCGGTCAGCCCCGCCTCGGCCAGTTCGTCCACCTCGGGCGGGAACGGGACGGCGGTCGCGTTCATCGCCTCGAGACAGGCGTGATCGACGATGTTCACCGTGAATTCGCCGGTCATCCGGATGTTGCGGCCAGTGTCCTTGAAGGTGCCGTCCCCGTGGTTCTCGACCCCCAGCGCCAGGATCGCCGGGTCGGAAGACAGGACGTTGAAGAAGCTGAAGGGCGCGGCATTGACCCGCCCCTCGGGCGAGAGCGTGGTCACCCAGGCGATGGGCCGCGGCACGACGGCACCGATCAGCAGCTTGTAGCGCTCGCGCGGGGTCAGCTCGGCGAAATCGAAGCGCGTGAAACCGGCCGCCGGCGGCGGGTCGAGACGGATCTGCATGGGGAAGCCCTCCTCGGGCGGGGCGATGCGCGGAACTACTGGTCGGTGGGCGAAAGATAGCGGGACAGGATCGCGCCCACGTCGGGCTCTCTGCCGCTGTCGTCGGAATTGGCGCGGTCCTCGACCGCGTGCAGATGGGCATCCATGATCGAGACCGCGCGGGTGCGGTCCTGCGCCTTCAGCGCGGCGATCAGGCTGCGGTGTTCATCGATGCCGCATTCCGCCGAATGCGGGCGGCCAAACCGGGCAAGGATCAGCGACGACCGCGACACGATGCGACCGACGAAACCGGTCAGCTCGGCCGAGCCGGTCAGCTCTGCCAGCAGGATGTGGAACTCGCCCGCCAGCCGGATCGATCGCGGCGACGAAGCGCGCACCGCCCGCTCTTCCTCCTTCACATGGCTTTCCAGCGCATCGATGGCATCCTTCGACATGCGCTTGCACAGCCGCTCGATCACTTCGCGCTCGAGGCAGCGGCGCAGCGAGAAGATGTCTTCGGCCTCTTCGAAGCTGGGCATGGCGACCGCGGCGCCGCGGTTCGGGCGCATCTCGACCAGCCCGTCGCCGGCCAGGCGCACCAGCGCGTTGCGCGCCGAGGTGCGGCTGACCCCGAAGGTGTCGCCGATCGAATCCTCGGGCAGCTTCACGCCGGGCTTCAGCGCCTGCTCGAGAATCGCGCGCCGCAGGGAGGCATAGATCGCGTCGCTTCTGGTGGTGTTCGTGGACATCGGGCGTATCCGGTCGCCGTTTCTGCGTCCTTTAGTAGTAGGCGAACAATCGACCGTCAAGACTGCATGCAATTTTGTCTTGATATTGCATTCGTGATTCTGCATCACTTGGACGCATCGGCCGGTTTTGCCAGTTTAACGGGGAAAATCGGCCGGGACGGCAAGCCATTTCGCGTTCCGGACCCAGAATCCCCCACCGGAATGCATTCACCGCCCAAACATTTTGCATGCACTCCTGAGGGAAGTTGACGAACATGACCAAGACCGGATCCCTGCTTCTCGCCTCGGCGCTGCTGGCGGCCTCGCCCGCGCTCGCCGAAAACACCTTCCGCTGGGGCGCATCGCGCGACATGGGCTCGCTCGACCCCTACAGCTATGGCGACAGCTTCACGCTGGGCGTGCTCAACCACGCCTATGAAGGGCTGGTGCGCTATGACGGCGACCTTAAGATCGAGCCGGCGCTGGCGACCAGCTGGGAAATCGTCTCGCCCACCACCTGGCGCTTCCACCTGCGCGAGGGCGTGACCTTCCACGACGGCGCCACCTTCACCGCCGAGGATGTCCTCGCCTCGCTCACCCGCGCCAGCGATCCGAAATCGCCGCTGAAGGGCAACATCCCCGCCTACAAGGGCGCGAAGATCGTCGACGAGCACACGATCGAGATCGAGGTCTCGGCCAACTATCCGCTGCTGCTGAACGACCTGACCACGATCTACGTCTTCGACGCGGGCTGGCTGAAAGCCAACAACGCCGAGGCGCCGACCGATGTCGGCTCGGGTGTCGAGGGCTATGCCACCTACCACGAGAACGGCACCGGCCCGTTCAAGATCGAAAGCCGCACCCCCGACGCCAGCACGGTGTTCGTGAAATACGACGGCTGGTGGGACACGCCGAAGCACAACATCGACCGGATCGAGTTCACGCCGATCGCCTCGGACGCGACCCGGGTCGCGGCGCTGCTGGCGGGCGACATCGACTTCACCGACAAGGCCCCGGTGCAGGACATCCCGCGGCTGGAAGCCTCGCCCGACGTGAAGCTGCTGGAGGGCACCGACCTGCGCACGGTCATGCTGGGCTTCTCGCAGCGCGACACGTTGATCGACGGCAGCCCGAACCCGATGCAGGACATCCGCGTGCGTCAGGCGCTGCAGATGGCGATCGACCTCGACCTGATCCAGAAGAAGGTGATGCGCGGCAAGTCCCGCAACGCGGGCACCCTCGTCGCCCCGCAGATCCCGGGCTATGACGCGGCGCTCGACACCCCCGCCAAGGCCGACCCCGAGACCGCGAAGGCGCTGCTGAAAGAGGCCGGGGCCGAGGGGATGACCTTCGACTTCAACTGCGCCGACACGCTGGTGAACGAAGAGCAGATCTGCCAGGCCATCGCCTCGATGTGGAGCCGGATCGGCCTGAAGCCGCGGCTCGACCAGGGGCCGCGCGCGGTGCAGACGCCGAAGCGCTCGGGCGGCAAGGTCGATGTCTACACGCTGGGCTGGGCGACGCTGCCGATGCTCGACACTTATTCGCTGACCAGCCAAGTCCTGCACAGCAAGGGCGGCACCTTCGGGATCTTCAACTGGGGCGGCTGGTCGGATGCCGAGTTCGACAAGGTGGTCGAGGCCTCGGCGACCGAGCTCGACAACGGCAAGCGGCAGGCGATGAACGCCGAGGCGCTGAAGATCGCCAAGGACCACGTGCTGATGATCCCGCTGCACCAGCAGCCGCTGACCTGGGCGACCTCGTCGAAGGTCGAGCATCTGCCGCTGATGGCCGACAACCTGCCGCGGCTCTGGCTCGCCACGAAGTAAGCGCCCCGCCGGCCCCGCCCGGGGCCGGCCTCTCCCGCCTTAGGAGCCCCAGCGATGCTCGTCTTCCTGATCAAGCGCATCGGCAACGCGGTCCTCGTGATGCTGGCCGTCGCCTTCCTGGCCTTCATGGTCTTCCGTTTCCTCGGCGACCCGGTCGAGATGATGATGAACGAAAGCGCCACGCAGGTGGAACGCGCCGAGCTGCGCGAGCGCCTTGGCCTGAACGCGAGCTTCGTCGAGCAATATGCCCGCTTCGTCACCCGCGCAGTGCAGGGCGATTTCGGCATCTCGTGGCGCAACCAGCAGGAGGTCATCGGCCTGATCGGCGAGCGCTTCCCCGCCACCTTCGAGCTGGTGCTGATCGCCACGATCATCTCGCTGGTCGTCGGCATCCCGCTGGGCGTCTTCACCGCCATCGGCCGCGGGCGATGGTGGGCAGAGGCGCTGCAGACCACCTCGATCATCGGCGTCTCGCTGCTCTCGTTCATCGTCGGCATCCTGCTGATCCTCGTGTTCTCGGTCAGCCTCGGCTGGCTGCCCGGCTATGGGCGCGGCGACACGGTGCAGCTTGGCTGGTGGTCGACGGGGCTTCTGACCCGATCGGGGCGGGCGGCGCTGGTGCTGCCGGCGGTCTCGCTGTCGCTGTTCCAGATCACGCTGGTGATGCGCCTCGTGCGGGCAGAGATGCTGGAAACCCTGCGCACCGACTTCATCAAGTTCGCCCGCGCCCGCGGCGTGCCGGCCCGCGCGCTGCACTTCCGCCACGCGCTGAAGAACTGCCTGATGCCGGTGGTGACGATGACCGCGATGCAGGTCGGCAACCTGATCGCCTTCGCGCTGGTGACCGAAACCGTCTTCCAGTGGCCGGGCATGGGCATGCTCTTCATGCAGGCGATCACCTTCGTCGACATCCCGGTGATGGCGGCCTACCTCTGCATCGTCTCCTTCATCTTCGTCGCCCTGAACACCGTCGTCGACCTCGCCTATGCGCTGATCGACCCAAGGCTGCGCGCCGCCTGAGGAGGCCCCATGTCCATGACCGACACCCGCCCCGAGTCCCCGGCCATCCAAGCCGCCCCGAAGCGCCCCTCGCGCCTGGCCCGGCTGCGCGACAGCGACCTGTGGTACAGCTTCACCCGCACGCCCTCGGCCATGGTCGCGGCGGTGCTGCTGGCGCTGCTGCTGCTGGGCGCGATCCTCGCGCCGCTGATCTCGCCGCAGAACCCCTACGACCTCGCCGCGCTCGAGCTGTGGAACGCGGAACTGCCGCCGATCTGGCAGGAGGGCGGCCAATGGCCCTATCTGCTGGGCACCGACCTGCAGGGCCGCGACATGCTGTCGGCGATCCTCTATGGCTCGCGCTCGTCGATCCTGATCGGCGCGGCCTCGGTGGCGGTCTCGCTGGCGGTCGGCGCGGCGCTGGGGCTGGTCGCGGGCTATTACGGCGGCTGGGCCGATGGCGCGCTGATGCGGGTGGGCGACATCCTGCTGTCGATGCCCACCATGCTGATCGCGATCCTCGTCTCGGCCATCGCCCGCAACGCGCTTCCCGCCGACTGGCGCGAGGCCGGCGCCTCTGCCGTCATCGTGCTGGCGATCTCGCTTTCGGCCTGGGTGCAATATGCCCGCACCGTGCGCGCGCAATGCATGGTCGAGCGCAACAAGGAATACGTGCAGGCCGCGCGGCTGCTGCGGGTGCCGGGGCGGCGGATCATGCTGCGCCACATCCTGCCCAACTGCACCACGCCGCTGCTGGTCGCGGCGACGCTGAACTTCGGCCTTGGCATCCTGATCGAGGCGACGCTGTCGTTCCTTGGCGTGGGCATGCCGCCCGAACAGCCCTCGCTCGGGACGCTGATCCGCATCGGCAACCAGTATCTCTTCTCGGGCACATGGTGGATCGTCGTCTTCCCCGCCGTGCAGCTCTGCCTTCTGGTCGTGTCGATCAACCTGATCGGCGACTGGCTGCGCGACGCCCTCAACCCGAAACTTCGCTGAGACCGACCCATGACCCTGATCATCCGCAACTGCCGTCCCCTCGGCCTCGCGCCGACCGACATCCTGATCGAGGACGGCCGCATCACCGCGATGGGCGCGGGCCTGACCGCCCCCGGCGCCACGGTCGAGGATGCGGACGGCCGCATCGCGATCCCCGGCCTCGTCGATGCCCATACCCATGTCGACAAGTCGCTGCTGGGCTGGCCCTGGTATGTGAACGAGGTCGGGCCGCGGCTGATCGACAAGATCACCAACGAACGCGCGGTGAAGAAGGCCTACGGTCTTGATCCCTACACCCAGTCGATGCGGCAGGTGCTGCAGTCGATGGCCTTCGGCACCACGCTGATCCGCAGCCATGTCGATGTCGACACCGAACAGGGCCTTGCTGCGGTCGAAGGCGTGATGCGCACCCGCGAAGAGCTTGCCGGCGAGGTCGAGATCCAGATCGTCGCCTTCCCGCAATCGGGCCAGATGACGCGCGCCGGCACCGACAGGCTGCTGGATCAGGCGCTGGCGATGGGCGCGGACCTGATCGGCGGCATCGACCCCTGCGCGATGGAGCGCGATCCGAAGGGCCATCTGGATACCGTCTTCGGGCTGGCCGAAAAGCACGGCAAGCGCATCGACATCCACCTGCACGAGCCCGGCGAGATGGGCGCCTTCTCGATGGAGATGATCTTCGAGCGCATCCGCGCGCTGGGCATGCAGGGCAAGGTCGCGGTCAGCCACGCCTTCTGCCTGGGCTTCGCCGATTTCGAGCGCACGCAGGGCCTGATCGACACATGCGCCGAGCTTGACGTGCCGATCCTGACCACCGCCCCCGCCTCGCGCGATGTGCCGCTGGTGCGCCGGCTGATCCCGGCGGGCGTGCGGATGGGTGCGGGCAACGACGGGTTCCGCGACACCTGGGGCCCCTATGGCGACGGCGACATGCTGGAACGCTGCATGTTCCTTGGCATGCGCAACAACCTGCGCCGGGATGACGAGCTGGCGCTGGCCCTGCAGATCTGCACCACCGGCGGCGCCGGGGCGATCGACGTCGCCGGTCACGCGCTCGAGGTCGGCGGGCGCGGAGACCTCGTGCTGCTCGAGGGCGAGACGCTGGCCGAGGCCATCGTCACCCGCGCGCCCCGCAAGCTGGTCGTCGCCGGCGGCCGCGTCACCGCCCGCGACGGCGCGACGCTGCGGGTGATCCCGTGACGCGCTGGCAGGACCTTCCCCTTGGCCGGCGGCCCGAGGGCCGCTGGGCGCTGGCCGCGCGCTGGATCGTCGTCGACCGGCCCGAAGGCCGCCGGCTGCTGGAGAACGGCGAGGTGGTCATCGAGCGTGACCGGGTGCTCTGGACCGGCCCGCGGTTCGAAGGCGCGGTCGCGGCGCGATTCGATCTGGGCGAGGTGCTGGTGACGCCGGGCCTTATCGATCTCGACGCGCTGTCGGATCTGGACACGACGGTCCTGGGCCTCGACAACCAGCCCGGCTGGCGCAAGGGCCGGGTCTGGCCGCATGACTACGCGGGCCGCGAGATGTATGCGCCCGAGGAGCTGGCCTTCCAGAAGCGCTTCGCCTTCGCGCAGCTTCTGCTGAACGGCATCACCTCGGCGCTGCCCATCGCCTCGCTCTTCTACCGCGCCTGGGGCGAGACGGTGCCCGAATTCGACGCCGCCGCAGAGGCCGCCGAAGACCTTGGCCTGCGCGTCTGGCTGGGCCCCGCCTATCGCACCGGCGGCGTGCGGCTGGACGCCGAGGGCCGGATGCATCCCGAATTCGACGAGCCGCGCGGGCTGGCCGAGTTCGAGGCCGCCGCCGCCTTCGCCGCCCGCATCCACGGCCGCGCTGATGGCCTGATCTCGGGCCTCTTCGCGCCCGACCGGGTCGAAACCTGCACCGAGACGCTGCTCCGCCGCACGATGGACAGGGCGCGCGACCTCGACCTGCCCGTGCGGCTGCACATGGCGCAGGGCGAGATGGAGCTGCAGACCGTCCGCCGCCTGCACGGGGTGACCGCGCCGGAATGGCTGGACCGGATGGGGCTGCTGTCCGACCGGCTGATCGCGCCCCATGCGACCGTGGCCACGCCCGAGGACCTCGCGCGCTATGCCGCGAACGGGGTGACGGTGGCGCATTGCCCGCTGGTCTCGGGCCGGCACGGATCGGTGCTGCGCTCGTTCTCGTCGCTCCGCGCGATGGGGATCCGCATCGGCATGGGCACCGACACCGCCCCCGCCGACATGGTGCTGAACCTCGCGACCGGGCTGATCGCCGACCGGATCGCGGGCGGCAGCGCCTCGGCCGCAGATTTCCTGAACGCGGCGACGCTGGCCGGGGCCGATGCCCTCAAGCGCCCCGACCTCGGCCGCATCGCGCCCGGCGCCAAGGCCGATCTCGCGGTCTTCGACATGGCCGACACCCGCGTCGCGCCGCGCATCGACCCGGTGCAGACCCTGATCTGGGGCGCCACCGGCCGGATCACCCGCGCCACCCTCGTCGACGGCCGCCTTGTCATGCGCGACGGCGCCGTTGCCGGGATCGACCTGCCCGCCGCCCGCGCGCAGGCGCAGGCACAATTCGACCGGCTGGTCGCGCAATACCCCGAGCGCACCTTCGGCCACCCCCCGGTCGAAGAGATCTTCCCCCCCGCCTACCCCCTCGCCCAGCGCCAGATGGAGGAGACGCCATGACCGACCCCGTGCTCGAGATCCGCGACCTCACGGTCGAATTTCCGACCCGCCGCGGCACGCTGACCGCGCTCGACGCCGTCTCGCTCTCGATCCGGCCCGGCGAGATCCTGGGCGTGGTCGGCGAATCCGGCGCCGGCAAGTCGATGACCGGCATGGCGGTGCTGGGCCTGCTGGAGCCCCCGGGGCGCGTCGCGGGCGGCGAGATCCGCATCGCCGGCCAGCGCACCGACGGACTGTCGGAGCGCGAGATGGCGCAGGTCCGCGGCCGCACCGTCGGCGCGATCTTCCAGGACCCGCTGACCTCGCTGAACCCGCTGTTCTCGATCGGCCGGCAGCTGGTCGAGACGATCCGCCTGCATTCCCCGCTCGACCGCCGCGCCGCCCGCACCCGCGCCATCGAGCTGCTGAAGCAGGTCGGCATTCCCGGCGCCGACGAACGGATCGACCATTACCCGCACCAGTTCTCGGGCGGGATGCGGCAGCGGGTGGTGATCGCGCTGGCGCTGGCCGGCAATCCGCGGCTGATCATCGCCGACGAACCCACCACCGCGCTCGACGTCTCGATCCAGGCGCAGATCACCGCGCTTCTGCGCCGGATCTGCAAGGAGCAGGGCGCGGGCGTGATGCTGGTGACCCATGACATGGGCGTCATCGCCGAGACCGCCGACCGCGTCGCGGTGATGTATGCCGGCCGTCTGGTCGAGATCGGCCCGGTGGACGAGGTGCTGCGCGCGCCCAAGCACCCCTATACGCGCGGCCTGATGGGCTCGATCCCCGCGCTGGGTGCGCGGGTCGAGCGGCTGGCGCAGATCGACGGTGCGATGCCGCGGCTGAACGCGATCCCGCCCGGCTGCGCCTTCGCGCCGCGCTGCCCGCAGGCCACCGCCGCCTGTGCCCTGACCAAGCCCCGCCTCGGCCCTGCCGGCGCCGCCTGCATCCTTCTGGAAGGAGAAGCCGCATGAGAAGCCTTGATAACGCGGTCGAGGTCGATGCCCTGACCCGGGTCTTCGACGTCTCGGACCCGTGGTTGAACCGGATGATCGAGCGCAAGCCGCGCCGGACCCTGCGCGCGGTGCAGGAGGTGACCTTCACCGTTCCGAAGGGCCGCACGCTGGCGCTGGTGGGCGAATCCGGCTGCGGCAAGTCGACCGTGGCGCGGTTGGTGACCGGCCTCTACCCGCCGACCGAGGGCGCGATCACCTTCGCCCCGGGCCGCGACGGCCGGCCGATGATGGCGCAGATGATCTTTCAGGACCCGCATGCCAGCCTCAATCCGCGCTGGAAGGTCGGCGACATCATCGCCGAGCCGATCCGCGAATTCCGCCTGCGCTCGGGCGAGGCCGCGACCGCCGCACGGGTGTCGGAGCTGCTGACCACCGTCGGCCTCTCGCCAGACGACGCGCGGCGTTTCCCGCATGAATTCTCGGGCGGGCAGCGACAGCGGATCTCGATCGCGCGGGCGCTGGCGTCAGAGCCCGAATTCCTTGTCTGCGACGAGCCGACCTCGGCGCTGGATGTTTCCGTGCAGGCGCAGATCCTGAACCTGATGCGCCGGCTGCAGGACCAGCTGGGGCTGACCTACCTGTTCATCAGCCACGATCTCAGCGTGGTGCGGCACATGGCCGACCGGATCGCGGTGATGTATCTGGGCCGGATCGTCGAGGAAGCGGCGACCGAGGACCTGTTCGCCGATCCTCAGCACCCCTACACGCGGCTGCTGCTGGACACGATCCCGGACCTGCGCGCCCCGAAGCGCGACCGCGCGCCCTCGGGCGGCGAGCCGCCGAGCCCGCTGAACCCGCCCCCGGGCTGCGCCTTCCACACCCGCTGCCCGCAGGCCGTGGCGCGCTGCAAGCTGGAGCGTCCGGCCCTGACCCCGCGGGCCGACGGCGGCCGCGTGGCCTGCCTGCTGGCTCAGTAGCTGCCGCTGGCCGCGCCCGCCTCGCCCACCAGCGCATCGAGAAGGCCCGAGCAGCCGATGCGGAACATGTCGGGCCCGGCGTTTTCGGGCCCGAAGGCGGCACGGGCCTGCGCCAGATAGCCCAGCGCCGCGGCGCGGTCGCGAATCCCGCCCGAGACCTTGAGCCCGAGGTCGCGATCCGCCGCCGCGATCTCTGCCAGCAGGTCCGCCGCCGCCTCGGGCGAGGCGCCGTGCGGGGTCTTGCCGGTCGAGGTCTTCAGGAAATCGGCACCGCCGGCGATGGCGGCGCGGGCCAGCGCGCGGCGCTCGTCACTCTCCATCTCGCCGGTCTCAAGGATCGCCTTCAGCGGCAGCTCGGGATGGGCGGCCTTGATCGCGGCCACCATCGCCTCGGTCGCCCGCGCGGGGTGCGGCAGCGCATAGGGCACCACCAGATCCAGCTCCTCGGCCCCCAGTTTCACGGCATGGGCGGCCTCGTCCAGCACCTGCTGCAGGCTGGCCCGGCCGGTCGGAAAATTGAGCACTGTCGCGACCTTGACCCCGCTGTCCTCCAGCAGGCGGCGGGCCAGCGCGACATGCTCGGGATAGACGCAGACCGCGGCGGTGCCGAAACGGTTCGCCTTGACGCAGAGCGCCTCGATCGCCTCGGACGGCGCGCCGGTTTCGAGGTTGGTCAGGTCGATGGCACCGATCAGGGCGATGGTGGTGGTGTCGGTCATGGCTGGGTCCTCCCCCGAGGTCATTGATCCCATTGTCCCATGTCGCGGGCCGCAAGGCCAGCATGGCGCGAGGTCAGGGTGAAGGGGCGGTCACAGGCGGTGGGCGGCCAGCCGCTGGTAATGCGGCAATGCCGCCGCAGCCAGCGCGGCATAGTCGGGGGACAGCTCCGGCAGCGGGCCCTCGGCCGCCTCGAACCCGGTCGAGCCATGCACCGCGCCGTACCAGTGCGGGGCCCAGACCCCGTCGTAGGCCTTGGGCCCGGCCGGCCAGCGCAGCATGTTTCCCGTGAAACCGATGCCCAGCGCCGTGCACAGCTTTTCCAGCGTTTCCGAAGGGTTGGCGCGGATGTCGGCGCTGTCGACCACCAGCGGCGCACGGCCCAGCCGGTCCGCGACCTCGTCGAAAAGCGCCGCCTGCTGCACGAAACCGATGTCTTCGAGCGTCGGCCCCTCGCGCTTCTTGGCATAGCTCGCCACCACCCGCGCGGGATGGCGGATCAGGAAGACATTCTCGCACTCGGCCATGAAGCCGCGGTCGAGCCCCGGGATCATGTGCAGCGTCATGTGCTTCTGGTAGAAATGCGCCGCACCCCCCGGCGCGGGACCGGCGCAGGCGGCGGCGACGCTGTCCGGGTCGCGGTCATGGGCGGCGAGGATCTCGTCCCGCATCGGGTGGTCGATGCCGCTGCGGTCCAGATAGGCGGCATAGAAGGGCTCGTCCCAGACGGCGCAGTCGCCGCGGGCGGCGAAGCTGTACATCATCGCCGTCGACAGGTTGCGTGGCCCCGACCACATCGCGATCCGCATGTTTCCCCCAATATTGCCCGGTGCCCTGCGTACACCCCCCGTACACCCCCCGTGCAGACCGGGCGCGCGTTCGGAGGGCGCGTTCGAGGCGAGACTAGCGATCCGTGGCGCCGCTGCCAGCCTGTTCCGCGAGGAAGGCAAGGACCTCGTCGCGCGCGGGCATCGCGTCGCCGGCGCCGGGCCGGGTGACCTGGATCGCGGCGGCGGCGGCGGCGAAGCGCAGCGCCTCGGCCGGCGCGGCGCCAAGGTCGCGCGTGGCGGCGAAACTGCCCGCGAAGCAGTCGCCCGCCCCGGTGGTGTCGACCGGCACGACGCGGAACGCGGGCTGCGCCAGCCGCGCACCGGTGGCGGTGTCGATCAGTTCCGCGCCCTCGGCGCCGCGGGTGATCAGCAGTTCCGGCACCGGCACCGTCTCGAGCGGGCAGCCCAGCGCCCGCGTCAGTTCTGCCGCCTCGCCCGCGTTCAGCGCCAGCGTGGTGACGAAGGGCAGGATCGCCTCGACCGCCGCCAGTTCGAAGGGCGCGGCGGAATAGACCACGCGCATCCCCCGCGCGCGGGCCAGTCGCGCCGCCGCGACCTGATGCGCGGTCTCGTTCTGCAGCAGCAGCGTGTCGCCCGGGCCCGCCTCGGCCAGCGCCGCCGCGACCGCGTCGATCGCGAAGCCCCAGTTCGCGCCGCGCAGGATGACGATCACGTTCTCGGCCGCGTCATCGACATAGATGTTGGCATGGCCCGTCGGCAGGTCCAGCACCGCGACGCGGCCGGTCTCGACCCCCGCCGCCGCCAGCCGCTCGAGCGTCCAGAGCCCGTCGCGCCCGACCGCCCCCAGATGCGTGACATTCGCGCCGGCCCGCGCCGCCGCGACCGCCTGGTTCGCGCCCTTGCCGCCCTGCCCCATGGAATGGCTGTCGGCGGTCAGCGTCTCGCCCGGCTGCGGCAGGTGCCGCACGCGATAGACATGGTCGATGTTGATCGAGCCAAGGTTCCAGATCGCCATGCCTCAGGTCTTTCTCATTGGTCCAAATATCCGCAGGGGGGTCCGGGGGGCGTGCACGCCCCCCGGCTTCCGTCACTTCGCCTGACCGATCCGGCAGGCCGCGATCGCCGCCATGTTCAGGATGTCGTTCACCGTCGAGACGGTCGAGCAGATCTGGATCGGCTTCTCGGTCCCCACGAGGATCGGCCCGATGACGGTCGCCCCCGCCATTTCCTGCATCAGCTTGACCGAGATCGAGGCCGAGTGCCGCGCCGGCACCACCAGCACGTTGGCCGGGCCCGACAGGCGGCAGAACGGGTACATCGCCTGCTGTTCGGGGTTCAGCGCCACGTCGACGGTCATCTCGCCGTCGTATTCGAAATCGACGCCGCGCGCGTCGAGCACCTTAGGCGCCTCGAGCATCTTGGTCGCGCGTTCCGAGACCGGATGCCCGAAGGTCGAGAAGCTGACGAAGGCCACCCGCGGGTCAAGCCCCAGCCCGCGCGCGACCTTGGCGCCAGCCTCGGCGATGTCGGCGAGGTCTGCGGCCTCGGGCCATTCCTGCACCAGCGTGTCGCCGATCAGCACGACCTTGCCACGGTGCAGAAGCGCGGTGATGCCCACGGCATGGGCCGCCGCATCGGCGTCGAAGACGTGGTTGATCAGTTCCAGCACATGCGCCGATTTCCGGGTCGCCCCGGTCAGCATCGCGTCGCCGTGGCCATGGGCCAGCATCAGCGCCGCGAAGACGTGGCGGTCGCGGGCGGCCAGGCGGTGGATGTCCTGCGCGTCGAAGCCGCGGCGCTGCAGGCGGGTGTAGAGGAAGGACTTGTAGGTCTCGAAATGCCGGGTGTTGGCGGCGTTCACCACCTCGATCTCGCGCCAGGCGTCGCCCAGGCCCGCGGCTTCCAGCTTCTGCTTCACATCCGCCTCGCGGCCGACGACGATCGCCTTGCCCATGCCGCCGCGGGCCCAGGCCACGGCCGCGCGCAGGACGCGCGGGTCATCGCCCTCGGCGAAGATCATCCGGCTTTGCGCCGAGCGGGCGCGGGCATGGATCGCCTGCAGGATCGAGGCGGTCGGGTCCATCCGCTCGCGCAGACTTTGCGTGTAGGCCTCCATGTCGATGATCGGGCGGCGGGCGACGCCGGTGGCCATCCCCGCCTTCGCGACGGCGGGCGGCACCGTGTAGATCAGCCGCGGGTCGAAGGGGGTGGGGATGATGTAGTCGCGCCCGAACGACAGCTTGCGGCCATAGGCCACCGCGACCTCGTCGGGCACGTCCTCGCGCGCGAGCGCCGCCAGCGCCTGGGCGCAGGCGATCTTCATCTCGTCGTTGATCGCGCGGGCATGGATGTCGAGCGCGCCGCGGAACAGGTAGGGGAAGCCCAGCACGTTGTTGACCTGGTTCGGATAGTCCGAGCGGCCGGTGGCGACGATGGCGTCGGGACGCACCTCGTGGGCCTCTTCGGGGGTGATCTCGGGGTCCGGGTTCGCCATGGCGAAGATCACCGGGTTGTCGGCCATGGATTTCACCATGTCCTGCGTCACCGCCCCCTTGGCCGAGACGCCCAGGAACACGTCGGCGCCGCGCATCGCCTCTTCCAGCGTGCGGGCCTCGGTCCGGGCGGCATGGGCCGATTTCCACTGGTTCATGCCCTCGGTGCGACCCTGGTAGATCACGCCCTTGGTGTCGCACATCAGGCAGTTGTCGTGCTTGGCGCCCATCGATTTCAGCAGCTCGAGGCAGGCGATGCCGGCGGCGCCGGCGCCGTTCAGCACGATCTTCACGTCGCCGATCTTCTTGCCGGTCATTTCGAGCGCGTTCAGCAGCCCCGCGGCGCAGATCACGGCGGTGCCGTGCTGGTCGTCGTGGAAGACGGGGATGTCCATCGTCTCTTTCAGGCGCTGCTCGATGATGAAGCACTCGGGCGCCTTGATGTCTTCAAGGTTGATGCCGCCGAAGGTCGGCTCCATCAGCTTCACGGCGCGGATGATCTCTTCGGGGTCTTCCGAGGCCAGTTCGATGTCGATGGCGTTCACGTCGGCGAAGCGCTTGAAGAGCACCGCCTTGCCCTCCATCACCGGTTTCGAGGCCAGCGCGCCGAGGTTGCCGAGCCCGAGGATCGCGGTGCCGTTCGAGATCACGGCGACCATGTTGCCCTTGACGGTGTAGTCATAGGCGAGGCCAGGGTCGCGGGCGATCGCCTCGACCGGGACGGCGACACCGGGCGAATAGGCGAGGCTGAGGTCGCGCTGGGTCGCCATCGGCGTCGAGGCGACGATGTCGTATTTCCCCGGCGTCGGCTCGAGGTGATAGGCAAGCGCCTCTTCGGGGGTGATACGGGTCTTCGACATCGGGGCCTCGGTGTCCGGGGGTCAAGCAAGCCTGCGCTGCTTAGCCAAGATGCCGGAAGCGGGCAACGTTTTCCCCCGCCGCGCTGCGGCGCCCCGCGCCCGCTCGGCAGCCCGATCACCGCCCGACCGCAGCCCGGCCGCGGCCGGCCCCGGCCGGGGGTCCGGCGCCGCCGAGGCGCAACCCACGGGAGAAACTGGGCTTCTCGAATGGTGCAGTAAACGCAACCGCGTGTTACCTTTGGCCCACAGGTTCCGATTCGTTGGTTAATGGACTTTCCGGGGGGGTGCGGGGCCCCTTCGCCGTTATTTCAAGGGGCGCCGGAGGCGGATCCGGTCACGGCGGACGGCCGTGGCGATCCGTTCCTGGTGCGGGACGGATATTGGCATGGCACGCATTCTAGTTACCGGAGGTTGTGGATTCATCGGATCCCATCTCTGCCAGGTCCTGCTGGATCAGGGCCATCACGTGATCGCGCTGGACAACCTGCAGACCGGCAGCCTTGGCAACCTGTCGGCGATGCTGGGCAACGACCGGATCGAGGTGCTGGCCGGCGATGTCGAAGAGCCGCTGGCCGCGATCGGCCCGGTGGCGCAGATCTACAACCTCGCCTGTCCGGCCAGCCCGGTGCAGTACCAGCGCGACCCGGTGCGGACGCTGCGCACCAGCTTTCTGGGCGCGCTGAACGTGCTCGACCTCGCGCGGCGCTGCGGGGCGCGGGTGCTGCAGGCCTCGACCTCGGAGATCTACGGCGATCCCGAGGTGCATCCGCAGACCGAGACCTATCGCGGATCGGTCAGTTCCTTCGGGCCGCGGGCCTGCTACGACGAGGGCAAGCGCGCGGCCGAGGCGCTGTTCCACGACTATGCCCGGATGCATGGCGTCGATATCCGGATCGCGCGGATCTTCAACACCTACGGGCCGCGGATGGCGGTCGACGACGGGCGGGTGATCTCGAACTTCGCGGTGCAGGCCCTGCGCGGCGAGCCGATCACCCTGTATGGCGACGGCCGGCAGACGCGGTCCTTCTGCTATGTCGAGGATCTGGTCCGCGGCCTTGTCGCGCTGATGGAGGCGGGGCCCGGAATGCGCCGGCCCTGCAACCTCGGCAATCCCGAGGAGGTCACGATCGCCGAGCTGGCCGAGCGGATCGCGGGTCTGAGCGGGCTGCCCGCGCTGATCGAGCACCGGGCGCTGCCGCAGGACGATCCCACGCGGCGGCGGCCCGACATCTCGCTGGCGGTGGCGCATCTGGGCTGGCGCCCGCGGGTGACGCTGGACGAGGGACTGCGCCGCACGATGGAGCATTTCCGCGCGCTCTGCGCCCCGCGTGCGCCCGCGCAGACCGCGGCGCGCTGCAGCGCCGCCGGACCGCTGCCCCCGCGACGCGGGCCACGGCTGCCCGGCCCGGCCCCCGGCCTCGTCGGCGCCTGACCGCCCGTCCCTTGCAAGGAACCCCGGCCATGCTCAGCGCCCCTGTCCTGACCCATCGGTCCCGCCAGCTTCTGGCCCGTTCGATCCATGTCGCGCGGCGGGTGATGCGCGAATTGCGAACCCCCTCGCAGACCGAGCGGCTGCTGGCGGCGCTGCCGGTGGTGGCCGGGGCCGCGCCGGGGCTGGCCGACAAGGTGGTGGTGATCACCGGCGGCACGCAGGGTGTCGGGCTGGCGGTGGCGCGGCGCTTCGGCGCGCTGGGCGCGCGGGTCGTGGTCAACGCCCGCCGCCCCGAGGCGCTGGGACAGGCGCTGGCGCTGCTGGCGCGCGAGGGCGTCACCGCGCAGGGCGTGCTGGCCGACGTGGCCACCCCCGAGGGCGCCGAGCGGCTGGTGGCCGAGACCGTCGCCACGCAGGGCCGGCTCGACATCCTGATCAACAACGCCGCGATCGCCGGGCCGCATGCGCCGATCGGCGAGACCGCGGCCGGGGATCTGCTGGGCACGATGGCCGCCAATCTGGAGGGGCCGCTGCTGTGCGCCAATGCCGCGCTGCGCTGGTTCCGCGCCAATGCCCATCCGGGGCGGATCCTGAACGTCTCGTCGATCGCGACCGAGGGCAGCTATCCGAAGATGGTGCCCTATTCGACCTCGAAGGCCGCGCTCGAGGCCTTCACCCGGCACGCGGCCTCGGACCTGCCGGGGGCAGAGGTGGTGGTGACCGGGCTGATCCTTCCCGCGGTGCAGACCGAGCGCAAGCGGGCGGCCGACTGGGCCTCGACCGAGCTGCTGCCGCCGGTCGAGACGATCCTGCCCGCCTTCGAATTCGCCGCGACCGGGCCGGCGGCGCAGCTGCACGGGCGCAGCCTGTCGGCGGCGCGCTTCCTTGTCGATGCCGGGGCCGAGGCGCGGCTGGCCGGCGTGGCCGCGATCCGCCAGCCGATCCTCTATCCAGAGCTGACGCTGGGCGGGCAGGTCGTGGCGCGCGATCCGCAGGCGCTGGTGCTGCTGGACCGGGCCGAGAACCAGCAGGGCACCTCGCCCCGTGCGATCGCCGCGGTGGTCGAGAGCCTGACCGCGCATCCGCCGAACTTCTATCCCGAAGAGCGCTACCTGTCGCTGCGCGGCGCGCTGGCCGAGGAACACGGGCTGACCCCCGACCATTTCGCGCTGGGCCCCGGGTCGTGGGAGCTGATCGCGCGGATCCTGTCGCTGTTCGCCGCGCCGGGCGAAGAGATCGTTTCGAGCGGGCCGGGCTGGTTCGGCTTCAACGTGACCTGCGAGCGTCACGGCATCCGCCAGCGGCTGGTGCCCTTCGAACGCGGCGGGTCCGGGCGGGCGCCGGGCCACGGGCTTGACCGGATGCTGGCCGCGATCACCCCGCGCACGCGGCTGGTCTACCTGATCAGCCCCTCGAACCCCGAGGGCGTGGTGCTGCGCCATGCCGAGCTGGCCGAGTTCCTCGCGGCCCTGCCAGAGACGCTGCCGGTGATGATCGACGAGGCCTATGCCGAATTCGCCGACGACCCGGCGATGGCCGACGTGCCGGCGCTGGTGCGGCAGTCGGGACGCTCGGTGATCGGGCTGCGCACCTTTTCGAAGTTCCATGCGCTGGCGGGGATGCGCGTGGGCTATGCCTATGCCGCGCCCGAGCTGGCCGGGCTGATCCGCCGGTCGGAACAGATCTTCATGCTGCCCCATGTCTCGGCCGTCGCGGCCGAGGCCGCGCTGCGCGACCATGCGCACCGCGACCGGGTCCATGCCGCGGCGACGGCGGCGCGCGCGCATCTGCAGGCGGGGCTGGCCGCGCTGGGGATCGCGCATATCCCGAGTCAGGCGCCTTATGTCTTCGCGGCGACTCCCAAGGGCTTCGACGCCGCGCTCGAGGCGCTGAAGCAGGAGGGCATCGTGGTGCCGCCCTACAAGTTCAACGGCGGCGCGTCGGTGATGCTGCCGGTGGGGACGGTGGCGCAGATCGACCGCATCCTTGCCGCGCTGGGGCGGCAGGCATGAGCGGCGCCGCCCCCCGCAGGCTGTGGCGCGGCGGCGGCCAGGTGATGCTGGGCAATGCCGCCTCGGCCGGGCTGGGGCTGGTGCTGCTGTTCGTGCTGGCGCGCGCCCTGCCGCCCGAGGGGCTGGCGCTGGTGCTGGCGGTGCTGGCGGTGATCGACGGCGGGCAGATGTTCCTCGACGCCACGGTGAACACCGGGATGATCAACGTCGCCGCGCGCGAGGGGCGCGGGGGCGTGCCGGATGCGGCGGTGCTGAAGGCGGGGTTCTTGCTGAAGCTGGGCTTCGGCGCGGCCTATGCGCTGGCGGTGGCGGCGCTGGCGCATCCGCTGTCGGTGGCGATGACCGGGGATGGCGCGCTGGCCGGGCCGATCCTGCTGGCGGGGCCGGCGGCGGCGGTGGCCGGGCTGTACGGCTTCACGCAGGCGCGGCTGACCGCGGCCGAGGCCTTCGCGACCCTGTCGGTGCTGAGCCTGTCGAAGAACCTGCTGCGGCTGGGGCTGGTCGGCGCGGTGCTGCTGGTCGCGGGGCCCGACCCGCGGCTGGCGGCGATGGCGCTGGGACTGGCGGCCGTGGCGAGCTGCGCGCTGGGCGTCTGGCTGACCGACTGGTCTTTCCTGCGCGCCGCCGCCCCGGTCGCGGCGCCGATGCGGCGGCTGATGGCGGTGAACGGCTGGCTGATGGTGGCGGCGCTGGCGATGCTGGCGGGGCGCTACGACGTCTGGCTGGTGGGCTGGCTGTCCGACGCGGCCGAGGCCGGGCGCTTCGCGCTGGCCGCGCAGCTCTGCGTGGGGATGGGGATCTTCACCCAGACGCTGGTGACGACGCTGCTGCCGACCGTGTCGCGCTTCGGCGCGGCGGGCGAGGTGGCGGGGTTCCTGCGCGCGGCGGCGCGGGCGGCGGGGCCGCTGCTGCTGGTGCCGCTGTTGGCCTGGCCGCTGGCGCATCCGGTGCTGGGGCTGGTCTTCGGCCCCGACTATGCCGCGGCGGCCGGGGTCTTCGCGGTGCTGTTCCTCGGCTCGGTGATGACGCTGGTCGGCGCGCCGCTGATGCTGATGCTGCTGTCGATCGGGGCGGCGCGGATCATCGCGCTGGCGGCGGGGCTGCAGATGGCGCTGAAGCTGGCGGCGGCGGCGGCGCTGGTGCCGGCGATGGGCGGGGTCGGCATGGGGCTGGCCGACATCTTCGGGCGGCTGGTGGCGATGGCGTTGATCACGGGCGTGATCCTGGCGGCGCTGCGCCGGGCGCGCGGGTCGATTGGCGGTGCGGCGGGCGGGTTGCCGTGCGGGTCGGCCGGAGGGATCGCCGATGCCTGAGGTGATCCGCGACAGCCGCACCTCCAGCACGGCACAGGCCGCCCCCGCCCGGCGCGCGGAGGCGCGGCTGGAGGTCGCGGTGATCGACGACCCGGCCGCGCTGGCCGGCCCGTGGCAGGCGCTGGCCGACCGGGCCGAGGTCGTCAATCCCTTTCTCGAGCCCTGGTTCCTTGGCCCTGCATTGCAGGCCTGGGGCGCGGCAGAGGGCGCGTCGCTGGCCGTGCTGCATGCGCCAGGGAGTGGCGCGCTGCAGGGGCTGGTGGCGCTGCGCCCGCGCGCGCGGCTGGCCGGCCTGCCGCTGGCGCATCTCGAGGGCTGGCGCCACGGGCAGGCCTTCCTCGGCGCGCCGCTGATCGCGCCCGGACAGGCGGCGCGGGTCTGGGCGGCGCTTGGCCGGCATTGCGCGGCGCAGGGGGCGCGGGCGCTGGTGCTGCACGACCTGCCCGCGGCGCTGCCGCTGCCGCCGGGCGCGGTTCGGCTGTCCTCGCTGACCCGCGCGGCGCTGGTGCCGCATCCGGCGGGCGCCGCGGCCTATCTGGCCGCCAGCGCCTCGGCCGGGGCGCGCAAGGACTGGCGGCGGCTGCGGCGGCGGCTGGCGGAACAGGGCGCGCTCGAGTTGCGCCGGCTGGCCGCGACCGAGGACCCGGGGCCCTGGATCGACGCCTTCCTTCGGCTCGAGCTCGCCGGGTGGAAGGGCCGGGCCGGCACCGCGCTGGCCTCTTGCGCGGCGGGCGAGCGGTTTTTCCGGGCGATGGCGACCGGGGCGGCGCGGCTGGGGCGGTTGCGGATGATCGGCCTGTGGCTGGAGGGACGGCCGGTGGCGCTGCAGTGCAACCTCGTCTCGGGGCGGCAGGGCTTCGCCTTCAAGGTAGCGCATGACGAGACGCTGGCCGCCTTTTCGCCCGGGGTGCTGCTGGAGCTGGACGCGGTCGCGGCCTTCCATGACGAGCCCCGGCTGGCCGCGGTCGACAGCTGCACCGCGCCGGACAACGCCATGATCGCCCGGATCTGGGCCGAGCGGATCGCGCTGCAGCGGGTGCTGCTGCCGGCAGAGGGCGCGGCCGGGGCGCTGGCCGGGGCGGCGGTGCGCGCCGCCGCGATGCTGAGGGGAGGACGAGCATGAGCATGATCGCACTCGAGGGCGCGATGACCGACGCCCCGGCGCGCACAGCGGCGCAGGGCTTCCGCGCCGAGACGCTGCGCGGGGCTGCTTCGATCGCCGCCGTCCATGCCGAATGGCAGGCGCTGGCCGATGCCGTCGCCGCCCCGAACTGGTCCCTGCTGCCGGCCGCGCACGACGTCTGGCTGCGCCAGTTGCGCCGCCCGGACTCGAGCCCGCTGATCACCGTGCGCGACCCCGCCGGCCGGCTGCGCGCGGTCTTCGCGCTGATGCGCGACCGGGTCCGGCGCGGCCCGGCGATGGCGCCGCGCTTCGATTACGACCCGGCGGACGGTCGGCTGCTGGGACCGGGGGCGCGGCGACTGTTCCCGTTGCGGCAAGTGGCGGCGGCGACCTCGATGCCGGCGACGCTGGCATGGGGCGCGCCGCTCTGCCGCCCCGAGGACCTTGGCCCCGCGATCGACGCGGTGGCGGGCGCGATCCTGGCAGAGCGCGGCTGGGACGTGGCGGTGCTGTCGGCCGCGATGCCGGACGAGTTCGCGCTGTGGCAGGCGGCTTTCGCGCGGCGCGGCCACCGGCTGCACCGGCAGGCGCTGGACCGCGTGGTGCAGAACGTGGCCCCGGTCCGGCCGTTCAGCGCGCTGTACGCCGGCCAGCCGATGAAGGTGCGCCAGAACCTGCGCCGGGCCGAACGCTTCGCATCCGAGATGGGCGTCGGCTTCCGCTTCATCGAGGGCAGCGCCGCGGTCGCGGCCGAGTTCCCGCTGATCCGCCGCATCGCCGAGGCCAGCTGGAAGGCCGCGGGACGCGCCGGAAACCCGCTGAACATCCCCTATGACGCGCGCCAGCAGGCCTATGTCGAGGGGCTGTTCACCTCGCCCCTGCTGAAGGGCCAGCCGGTGCTGGGCATCGCCGAGGGGCCCGAGGGGCCCTGCAACGTGCTGCTGCTGCTGCAGGCCGGCGGAACGGTCACCGCGCTGCTGACCTTCTGGGACGGGCGCTACGACCGCTGCTCGCCGGGATTGCTGCTGCTGGGGCGCTCGATCGACCTTGCGGTCGCGCGGGGCGCGCTGCGCTACGACCTGAACGCCACCGCGCCCTGGGTGCGCCATGTCGCCAACGAGCGGACAGAGGTGGTGAACGCCGTCCTGTTCTCGCACGGGGTCTGGGGTCGGCTGATGGAGGCGGTGGCCCTGCGCTGCCGGCGCCTGCGATGAACGGCCCGCCGCTTCTGGCAGAGATCCTGCCCCTGTCCGAGGCGCTGCAGCGCCACGGTGCCGAGTGGCGCCAGCTGTGGCGCACCGCGCCCGGGGCGGCCGTGTTCAGCGCCCCCGACCATGCCGCCGCCTGGTCGGCGACGGTCGCGGACGGGCGGGAACACGGCAGGCTCGGGCACGGCGGGCACGGCGGGCGGGTGCGGGGCGGGGCGGCGCTGGTCTGGCGCGGGCCGCGGCTGATCGGGGCGACCGCGCTGATGCAGGCGACGAACTGGCGCGGCCCGGCGTTGCTGCCGCGCATCGACTACGCGCCCTATGACGCGGATCTGGCGCCGGGCACGCGGCGGCTGTTCCCGGTGCGCCAGCTGTCGACGCCGGTGTCCTGGCGCGCGGCCTCGATCCGGCCGACGCTGCTGACGCTTCCCGAGGACCGGCGTGCGGTGCAGGGGGCGCTGGCGCTGCTGATGGCGCGCCACCGCGGCATCGACCAGATCGTGCTGCCCTGCGAAGAGGGGCCCGAGGCCGCGGGCTGGCTGCGCGCGCTGGCGGGCGCGGGGCTGCAGCCCTTCCTGCACCGGCTGGACCGGCCGCTGCTGGTGCTGGCGCATCCGCAGCCCTTCGAGGCGCTGCTGGCCGCGCAGAGCCGCAATTTCCGCCGCCGGGTGCAACGCGCGCGGCGGGCGGCGACCGAGGCCGGGCTGCGGTTCCGGGTATTGTCCGACCCCGACGCGGCGCTGGCGGCCCTGCCCCGGCTGGCCGAGGTCGCCGCCGCCAGCTGGAAGGCGGAGCCGGGCCCAAGCGGGCGGATCACCGTGCCCCATGCCGGCCCGCAGGCGCGCTTCCTGCAGGCGCTGCTGGCCGGCCCCGCCATCGCCCCGGTCACCGCCCTGTGCGAGACCCCGGACGGGCAGGCGGTGGCCGCGCTGGTCGCGCTGCGCCACCGCGACCGGCTGACCGGCTTCGCCACCTTCCACACCGGCGCCCTGCCCGAGGCGAGCCCGGGCCTTCTGCTGCTGACCGAGGTCATCGACTGGGCCGCCGGCGCCGGGATCACCCGCTTCGACATGAACGCGACGCAGGACTGGCTGCGGCCGCTGTGCGACCAGGAATCGACCCTGTGCAACGTCGTGGCCTTCCTGCCGACCCTGCGCGGCCGGCTTTACGCGCGGATCTGCCGGGCACGTTCCGGCGGCGACCCGGCCGGGACGCCGGCCGAAGCGCCCGCCGGCGCGTCTGCCAGCGCCTCTGCCGCCGATCACTGGCCGGTGACGTGATGGCGGAAGGTCTGGAAACTCGGGCGGCGCACGAGGTCGGCGGTCGCAAGGCCGAATGCCGGTGTGCCGCGCTTGGCGCTGTAGTCGCGGGCCGAGAACCAGAAGAAGGCCTCTGCCGCCCGCGATCCCTGCTCGAGCGCCGCCAGCATCGGGTTCGAGCCCGCATCGGGGTTGCGCGACAGGTCCATCGCCGCCTGTTCCGTCCAGCCGTATTCGTTGAACCAGACCGGCTTGCCGGTGTCGCCATGGGCCCGGAGCACCGCGTCGACCCGCGCCCGCGCCTCGGGGAAGCGGCCCTGGTAGCCATAGGGATGGAAGGCCATCACGTCGAAGCAGGGCGCGACGCCAAGGTCATAGAGCCTTTGCATCGTCTCTTCGATCGGCAGGCCGCGGTGCTGGTCCGAGGCGAGCCCGCCCAGGATCACCACCCCGCGCGGATCGTTCTCGCGCACGGCGCGGTTGGCCCGCGCCAGCAGCAGCGCATAGTCGGGCAGGTTCTCGCGGGTGTCGAAGCGGCGGGTCAGCCAGCCGTAGCCGGGCAGATTCGGCTCGTTGAACACCTCCCAGTGATGCACACCCATCGCGCCATAGCGCCGGACCGCCGCCGCGGCGAAGGCCTGGAAGGCCGCGTCCATCCGTTGCGGCTTGCCCAGATAGGCCGGCGGCACATAGGTCAGGATCGCCTGCACCCGGATCCCGCGCGCGGCATAGGCGCGGATCATCGCGTCATAGCGCCCCCAGCGGTAGCCGCCGCCGGCGACAGGCTCGATCTCGCTCCAGTACAGCTCGGCCCGGACCCAGCGCACGCCGGTCGCGGCGATCAGGTCGATCACCCCCGGTTCGTCGGCATGGGGATCGCTGAGGCCGAGCACACCCCGCGCCGGGGCGGTGCCGCCCGGGCGGCAGGTGGCGGTCGCGGCACGCACCGCCTCGTCCGGGGTGGCGGCGATGGCGCGGCGGGGCTGCAGCGCCTCGATGATCAGCGCCGACAGCAGGACCGCGCCGATCAGAAGGCCCAGCGTCAGCGCGGCCCCGCGCAGAAGGCGGATCGGGCCGGGTGTCAGTCGACGCATGGCGCATCCCCCGTGGCAGGAAGGAGCGCGCGATGCCGCCGCTGATGAAACGCGCGCTGATCTCGGCCCGGTTGCGGCTGGACCGGGTGGTGGTGCCGCCGCGCAACCGCCGGCTCGAGGCCGCTTTCGCCGCCGATCCGCAGGCCTGGCTGGCGCGGGTCGATGCCGCGATCGACCGTGGCGTGGCCTGGATCGCACCGCAGCGCGATGTGTCGATGTCGGTGCTGCTTTGTGCCCAGCGCACGCTGCAGCGCACCGGCGACAGCCGCTTCGGCTATGTCGTGCCGCAGCTGGAACGCTATGTCGCGACCCTGCGCGACCCCGCCACCCGGGTGGTGCTGCCGGGCTACGATCCCGCTGACCCGCGTCACGCGCATCTGCCCGACGTGATGGAGGTGCGGCCCTATCACCCGGTCGAGCTTCTGATGCTGGACGCGGTCTGGGCCGGGGTGCGGGCGCAGCCCGACATCCTGCAACGGCTGGTGGCGTTCGACGACGAGGGGTTCTACGGCACCACCCACATCATCGTCGGCGGGCTGGTCCTGCTGATGAACGGCGGTGCGCCCGCGGACAGGGTCCGCGCGGCGATCGAGGCGACGCTGCCCGCGATCCTTGCCCGCAACGCCACCAGCCCGCGGGCCGACGACATCTTCGCCGAACGGATCATGGTCCTGCAGTGGATCGACCGTCATGCGCTGATACCCCCTTCCTGGATCCTGCGCCTGCTGGATGCCCAGCGCCCGGACGGCGGCTGGGCCAGCTGGAACATGCCGCCCGTCGGCCTGTCGAACCAACACACCGTCGCCGTGGCACTGGCGGCGCTGGCCGAATTCCTGGCCGCGCGCCGCGGGCATCTGCGCCCGGGCTGGGGAGTGCCCGGACCATGAGCCGCGCCCCCTCAGCCCCCGGCATCGGGATGGATCGCCACGGCGAGCGTCCGCACGAGGATCCACAGATCCAGCAGCGGCGACCAGCGCGCGACATAGTCGAGGTCGAGATCGACGCGGTGGCGCAGCGCCTCGGGGCTTTTGACCGCCCCGCGCGAGCCGTTGATCTGCGCCCAGCCGGTGATGCCGGGGCGCACGACATGGCGGGCGTGGTAGCGGGGATCGACCTCGTCGCAGAGCCGCCCGCAGACCTCCATGCCGCAGGGGTGCGCGCGGGGGCCGACAAGGCTCATCTCGCCGCGGATGACGTTGATCAGCTGCGGCAGTTCGTCCAGCGAGCTGCGCCGCAGGAAGGTGCCGACCCGGGTGATGCGCGGGTCGCGGTCGGCGGTCTGGCCGGCGCCGCTGCGGTCGCAGCCCTCGCGGCACATGGTGCGGAACTTCAGCACCTCGAAGCTGCGCCGGTCGCGCCCGAAGCGGGGCTGGCGGAACAGGGCGGGGCCCGGCGTCTCGATCCGGATGGCGAGGGTGATCGCCACGAAGAACGGCAGCAGCAGGATCAGCAGGGCGACGGCGGCCATCTGCTCGACGACGGCGCGCAGGGCCCAGGCCGGTCCCGCGGGCGCATCTCGCGAGACGAAATCGAAATCGGCGCGGTCCGCGACATCGGGACCGAAGGTGCAAATCAGGTAGGACATCACGTGCCCCCGGGAAAAGGCCGGGCAGTGCCCGACGGCGAAAAGAACTGGAATAGGGTCTTTCTGAATGGCGGGCAGGCTGATCCCGACAGCCGATTCGCGCAAGAGCGCGGGTGGGCGGCACTTCTGCGCGACCGGCTGGTGGCGCGGCTGCGGCCGGGCTGGATCCGCGACCCTTTGCGCCTGCTGCTGGGGGTGCAGGCCTTCGAACGCTTCGCCCCGCTGCCCTGGATCGACCTGCCCGAGGGCGCGCGGATGGCGGTGCTGGCACCCCATCCCGACGACGAGAGCATCGGCCCCGGCGGGCTGGTCGCGGCCTGGACCGCGGCGGGCCGGCAGGCCGAGGTCGTGCTGCTGACCGAGGGGGGCGCCGGCAACCCGGCGCTGCGCGACCCGGCGCTGGACGGCCGCGCGCGGGCCCGGCTTGTGGCCCTCACCCGCGACCGGCGCCGGGCCGAGGCCGGACGGGCGCTGGCGGCTCTGGGGGCGGCGGCGGCCTGGCTCGACGGCACCGACGGGGCATTGTCGGGGGACGAGCCGCGGCTGGCCGGGGCGCTGGCCGCGCTGTGGCGCGCCCGCCCCCCCGATCTGGTGCTGGCCCCCTTCCCCGCCGACCGCCATGCCGACCATGCCGCCACCGCCCGGATCCTCGTCTTGGCGGCGCGGGCCGCGCGCCTGCCAGAGACGCTGCCGGTGCTGGCCTACGAGGTCTGGAGCCCGCTGCCCGCCAATGCGCTGTTCGACATCTCGGCCGTCGCGGCGCGGAAATGGCAGGCGATCGCGGCGCATGAAAGCCAGCTGGCCAGCACCGACTACCTGACCGCGGCGCGCGGGCTGGCGGCCTATCGCGGCGCGGCGGGGGGCCGTCCGGTGCCGGCCGAAGCCTATCACCGCTGCACGCTGGCCGCCTATGCCGCGATGGCCGAGGGGTTGCGGCCATGACCGGCGCGCGGCTGTTGCAGATCACCGACAAGGGCCCGCGCGACGGCGGCGTCGGCCGGGTCGTGAGCCTGCAGGCGGCGGCGCTGTCGGCGCGGGGCTGGACGGTGACGCGGTTGCGGCTGCTGCGTCCGGGCAGCCATGCCGGCGGGCCAGCCGATCCGGCCGAAACTCTTGCCCCGGTGACCGTGGCGCCACGCCTTGCGCCGGATGCGCCGGTGATGGCGGCGCTGGAGCGGGCGGCGGCAGGGGCCGCGCTGATCCATCTGCACCTCGGCTTCGCCAGCCTTTCGCCCGAGTTGATCCGGCGGGCGGCGGCGCTGGCGCCGCTGGCGGTCAGCCTGCACGATGTCTCGCCCTTCCTGCCGCCGCGGGGCGAGGGGCTGGCCGCGCGGCTGCGGCGGCGCTGGCTGGCGCCGGTGCGCGCGGCGGTCTGGTCCGAGATCTGCGCCAGCGCCGCCTGCCTGATCGCGCCAAGCCGGTTCCTTGCCGGGCTGGCGGCCGAGGCGGGCTTCCCGCCCGGGCGGATCGCCCTGCTGCCGCTGCCGGTCGAGGCGCCGGGGCTTGCGCCCGTCCCGGCCTCGGCCTGCCCGCCGCTGCTGGTCTATGCCGGGCTTCTGGACCGCGAGAAGGGCGCGGTGCTGGCGGTCGAGGTGATGGCGCGGCTGCGCGCGCCGGCCGCGCGGCTGCTGCTGCTGGGCGACGGACCGGCGCGCGAGGCGCTGCGGGCGCGCGCCGCGGCGCTGCCGCCCGGGCGGGTGCGGCTGGCCGGGCGGCAGCCGCCGTCCGAGGTCGCGCGGCAGATGGCCGGCGCGCGGGCGGTGCTGTTCCCCTCGCGCGTGCCCGAGGGGCTGGGGCTGTCGGGGCTGGAGGCGCTGGCGCTGGCGCGGCCGGTGATCGGCTATCCGGCCGGCGGCGCCGCCGACTGGCTGCGGGACGGCGAGACCGGACTGGTCCCGGGCGGCTGGAGCCCGCAGGCGCTGGCGACGGCGATCGACCGGCTGCTGGACGACCCCGCGCTGGCCGACCGGCTGGGGCGCGCGGGACAGGCGCTGGTCGCCGCCAACCACGACCCGGGCGTGGCGGCCGAGGCGCTTCAGACCCTGTTCCAAAGCCTGATCGGCCCGCACCGGAGGGTCGCCTGAAATGCGGCAGGCCCTGATCCTGACCACGCTCGACATCGCCTCGCGGCAGAACAACCGCGAGCATCACGCGATCGCCGCGCTGGCGTCGCGGGTCGAGCGGCTGGTGGTCGTCTATCGCCGCCGCGGGCTGGAGGGGGGTTCGGCGTTGGCCGGAGCGCCGCCGCGGATCGAGACGCGGGCGGGCGTGACCTATGTCGGGGTGACGCCGCCCCTGACCCCGCGCGAGGGTCTGGCGCGGGACCTGACCGCGGTTCGGCGGCGCGGTGCGGCGGCGCTGGCGCTGGGTCTGGACGGGCTCGGGGTCCTGCGCGACATCGCCACGATCCTTGCGCTGCGGCGGGCGGCGGCGCGGGCGCTCGCCCCCCGGCTGGGGCCCGCGCTCTGCGAGGCTTTCGGGCCCTGGGCGGTGACGGCGGCGCTGCCGCTGCGCCGTGCCGGGCGGATCGGGCGGCTGGTCTATGTCGACCGCGATTACGAGCCCGGTTTCATGGCGACCGCCCCGCGCCGCCTGTGGGCCGCGCGGATCGAGCGGCATGCGGCGGCGCGGGCCGACCTGACGCTGTCGATCGGCGCGCGGCTGGCGGCGCGCTTTGCCGATGTGCCGGGCGCGCGGGTGGCGCTGTCGCCGACCGGGGTCGATGCCGCGCGGTTCCGGCCCCGCCTGCGCGCGCTGCCGGAGCCGCACCTGCTGCATCTGGGCCAGCTTGCGCCCTGGTCGGGGATCGAGGACCTGCTGGCCGCCCTGCCCCGGATCGCGCCGCCGCCTGCGGGTCTCCGGCTGACGCTGATCGGCCCGGCGGAGCCCGGCTATGCCGCCCGGCTGCGCGGTCTGATCACGGCGGCGGCGACCCCGCATCTGCGCATCGACTGGCCCGGCGAGATCGCCCGCGACGAGGTGCCCGGCGTGCTGGACCGGGCCGGGATCGGCTTTGCCGTGTTCCGCCCGGTGCCGCTGCGCTGCCACGCCGCGCCGCTGAAGGTGCTGGAATACTTCGCCGCAGGCCTGCCGGTGCTGGCGCTGGAAGGGTCGGAGGCCGGCGATCTGGTCGCCGCGACCGGCACCGGCCGGCTGGCGCCCTGCACGCCCGAGGGGATCGCGGCCGCGGTTCAGGCGCTGCTGGCGGACGCCGGGGGCTATGCCGCGGCCTCGGCCCGCGGACCCGAAGTGGCGCGCGGGCATGACTGGGCGCGGGTGATGGCCGCCGAATGGGAGCGGATCGGCGCCCCGCTCGGCGCCGAGCCGCACCTGCGGGCGGCGGGGCCGGTCGGGCTGGCGGAGGGCTGAGGCGATGCATGTGCTGGTGAACGCGATCAACGACAACGCCCTGCCGCGGGGCCCGGATGTCTACCTGATGCAGCTGCTGCCGCAGATGCTCGAGGCCGATCCCGGGCTGCGGGTGACGCTGGTGCATGCGCCTTGGCAAAAGGCGCTGGCGGCGCTGGACCATGGGCCGCGGCTGGCGCTTCGGGTGCTGGCCGCGCCGCGCCGGCCGCTGCCACGGCTGCTGTGGCAGGCCAGCGGCTTCGTGCGCTTCGCCAATGCGCTGGCCCCCGACGTGACCTTCCTGCCGAACCTGATCTGGACGCCGGGCCTGCGCAGCCCCACGGTGCTGACCGCGCATGACCTGCTGCAGTTCCGCACGCCCGAGAAGTTCGGCCGCGCCAAGGCGGCGGCGCTGCGGCTGGTGATCCGCCGCGCGCTGGCGCGGGCCGACCGGATCGTCGCGGTCTCGGGCTTCACCGCCGGGGATGCCGTGCGCCTGGCCGGGGCCGCGCCCGCCCGGCTGCGAGTGATCCACGAGGGCGGGCCCGCGCCGCGCCCGCGCGCGGCCTCAGCGACTGGCGAAGGCCCGCCGCTGTTCCTGTTTGTCGGCAAGCTTGAACGGACCAAGGGGGTCGAGACCCTGATCCGGGCCTTCACCGGCAGCGAGGCGCTGGCGCGGCGCGGCTGCCGGCTGGTGATCGCAGGCCCGCCCGGCAATGCCGCGCCCGCGATCCGCGCGCTGCTGGAGGGAGCCGCGGCCGCCGACCGGGTCAGCCTGCCGGGCTTCCTGCCGGGGCCCGAGGTCGAAAGGCTCTATTCCAGCTGCCGGGCCTTCGTCTTCCCCTCCGAGGCCGAGGGCTTCGGGCTGGTGCTGCTCGAGGCGATGGCGCATGGCGCGCCGGTGATCGCCGCCCGCGCCACCGCGCTGCCCGAAGTGGTGGGCGAGGCCGGGCTGCTGGTCGAGCCGGGCGACGTGGCCGGGCTGCGCGCGGCGCTGGAACGGCTGGCGGCCGATGACGCGCTGGCGGCGCGGCTTCGCGAGGCGGGCTATCGCCGCCTTGCCGCCTTCGACTGGGCCGAGGCCGGGCGGGCGACCGCGGCCCTGTTGCGCGAGGCCGTGGCATGAGCGCGCCCGATGTCTCTGTGATCCTGCCGCTTTACAACGACCGCGAAACGCTGCCCGCGGTGCTGGCGGCGCTGGCGGCGCAGCGCACCGCGCGCCGGGTCGAGGTGATCGTCGTCGACGACGGCTCGACCGACGGCGGGCCGGCGCTGGTCGCCGCCCCGGTGCGGCTGGTGACGCAGGCCAATGCCGGGCCGGCGGCGGCGCGCAACCGCGGGGCCGAGGCGGCCGGGGGCGCGCTTCTGCTGTTCCTCGACAGCGATTGCGTGCCGCCGCCCGACTGGATCGAGCGGATGGCCGCGGCCGTCACCGGGCGGTTCGACGCGGTGATGGGCACGATCCGCGCCGCGAATGACGGGGTGGTGCCGCGGCTCGTGCAGCTTGAGGTCGAGGACCGCTATCGTGGGATGGCGGCCGCGACCGGGGGGGTCGATTTCATCGCCGCGCCGGCCTGCGGGGTGCGGGCCGAGGTGTTCCGGGCACTGGGCGGCTTCGACGCGCGGCTGCGCACCGCCGAGGACGTGGAATTCGCCTATCGGCTGACCGCCGCCGGGCACCGGATCGCCTTCACCGACCGCGTGCCTGTCGCCCATGCCCATCAGCGGACATGGGGCCAGTTCCTGCGTGCCAAGCACCAGCGTGCGCTGGGGCGGCTGCGGGTCTTCGCGCTGTTTCCGGCCAAGATGCGGCGCGACAGCTGGACGCCGCTGAGCCTGAAGCTGCAATTCGCCTGCGTGGCGCTGGCCCTGGCGCTGGCCCTGCCCGCGCTGGCGCTGCCCCCCGTGGGCCCGCTTCTGGTCGCGGCGCTGCTGGCGTCGGCGGTCGCGCTAGGCTGGCCGCTGGTGCGCGCCACGGCGCGGGCCGAGCGCAGCCTGATCGGCTATGGGCCCGGTCTGGCGGTGGGGGCCGCCTTCGTGCTGCTCAGGGCGGCGGTGATCCTGCTGGCGCTTGTGCAACTGCGGCTGGGGCGACGGCACCGGACGGCCGCCCCGCCGGCACGGGCCGCGGCGGAATGATCCGCGCGGCGCCGCCCGTCCTCGCCCGCGCGGGCTGGATCGGCCTGCCGCTGCTGGCCGCGGCGCTGGTCGTGGCCGATCCGCCGCTGTCGGACTGGCTGCGCCTGCCCGACCCGGTGCGCGCCCTGCCCTGGCGGCTGACGCCACTGCTGCTGGCGCTGGGGCTGGCGCTGACGCTGGCCTGGCGGCTGGCGCGGCGCGCGGGCTTCGCGACAAGCTTCACGGTCCTCATCCTGGCCGCGAGCCAGCTGAACGGGCTGGGGGCCGGGCCGCTCGACATCTTCGACTTCACGCTGCTGGGGATGGGCGCGGTCTGGGCGGGCGCGATCGCGCCGGACGCCGGGCGCGACCTGCGGCTGACGCCGCTGTTCTTCGCGGCGGGGGCGCTGTTCATCCTGGCCTTCGCCCATCTGCCGGTCGCGCGGCCGGTGCCGTGGTTCGTCGGCCAGTTCTCGATGTTCCGGGTGGTGCTGCTGGTGGTGATCCTGGCCGACCTGCTGCGCGACGAGGCGGCGCTCGAGCGGGCCTTCACCGTGCTGGTGCTGGTCGCGACGGCCAGCGCGGTGATCGGGCTGGTGCAGTTCGGGCTGGCCTATTTCGGGATCTTCTACTTCACCCTGATCGACCCGCCGATCACCGCCTTCAAGCCGACACCGCTGGGCTTCGTGATGCGCGCCTCGGGCCTGTGCATCACCGCCCAGCATTATTCGTCGTTCATGGTCTGCGCCCTGCCCTTCGCCCTGTGGCGATGGGCGCGCGCCTGGCGCTGGCGCGATCTGGCGGCGGTGGTGCTGATCGGGCTGGGGCTGGGCGTGTCGCTGAACTTCGGCGGGATCTTCGCCGGCGCGCTGGTGGTGGCGCTGTTCCCCTTCCTGCGCTGGCCGCGGCTGTCGATCCACCTGGCGCTGGCCGGGCTGGCGCTGGTGGCGGTCGCGTATTTCACCGGGGTCCTGCAGATCGTCTACGACCTGAGCTTCGGGGACGCCGGCATCGCCAAGGGCGTGGACCAGCGCAAGACCCTGTTCCAGCTGGGGCTGGAGCAGGTCGGGCGCTCGCCTCTGGTCGGGACCGGGCTGCGCGGCTTCGGCGAGTCGAACGGCAACTTCTGGCACCGCCCGGTCCACAACCTGTTCGGGCAGGCCGCGACCGAGCTGGGGCTGCTGGCGCCGCTGATCTTCATCGGGATCTGGGTGCGGCTGACGCTGGATCTGGCGATGCGGATGCTGCACCCGCCGGCAGGGGGCGGCCCCTGGCCGAAGCTGATGCTGGTCACGCTGCTGTCGCTGCTGATGCTGGCCCAGAGCGAGCCGAACCTGGAACAGAGCAATCTCTGGATCATGCTGACGCTGGCGCAGGCGGCGGTGCTGGCGCGGCCGGGCGGCGGCGCGGCGCTCAGACGATCGCCGCCAGCACCACGAAGGCCATGAGCCCCGCAAGTGTCAGCGCCAGGCAGACCGCCGCGGTCTCGACCAGCGCCAGCGTCACGCCCGCCCCGCGGGCGAGCCCCCGCGCCCGGTCCTCGCGCGCGGGGATCCAGCGACCGTCGCGCAGGATCAGGCCCTGCGCCCGCGCCTCGATCGCCTCGCGGCGCAGGGCCTGGCGCAGGATGACGTCGATCTCGGGCGGGGGGATGGGGTCCGGGGGCATGGCAGGGATCAGCCGGGCGCGTAGTGGAAGATGAAGTTCAGGATGACCACCGCGAGAAAGACCGAGACCCCGGCGGCGAAGGTCCCGACCGCCACCGCGCCCGCCGCCTGCATCAGCGCCCGCCGCAACCGGGCGCGGCTGGTGCGGCGCGGAAACAGCTCGGCCTCGATGGCGGCGCGGCCGCGCGCGGTGCGACGCCGCAGAGTCCCTTCGAGCGCGCCGAATTCGTCATCCATGTGGCGGCTCTCCGCTGCCCTCGCGCAGGCCCGCCGCCCCGCCCCGGATCAGGGCCAGCCGCTCGTCGCGGGTGAAGAAGGGCAGCGGCGTGACCTGCGTGCGCCGCGCCTCGGCACCACGCTCGGCATGGGCGAGCCAGAGCGCGTAATAGGCGCCGAGGATCATCCCGGTCAGCGCCGCCACGGCGGTGTTCAGCACCGGCAACGGGAAGGCGGCGCGCGGTGGCGCCAGTGCCGGCGAGACCACCACCAGCGGCGCCGCGACATGCGCGGCCTGCAGGCGCGCGGCGTCGAGGCTTTGGCGGGTGGCGGCGAGCCGCGCCTCGACCGCCGCAAGCGCGGCCGCATCGGCATCGGTCAGGGCGAGTGCGGCCAGAACCGCGTCGAAACGGGCGTCGGCCTCGGACACCCGGGCGGCGGCGGCGGGGCGGCCGGCAGCCGAGGCGGCCTGATCGGCCAGCGCCCGCGCCAGATCGAGGCGCAGCGCTTCATGCAGCGATCCCTGCGGCTTCGCACCTGCGTCGCGCAGGCGGCGGCGTTCGTCGGCGATCGCCGCCTCGGTCGCGGCGATCTCCTGTTCCAGCGTCGCGCGCTGCGGCCCGGCGGGGCTCGCTGCGCTGGCCGAGGCAAGCTGCACCCGCAGATCGAGTACCCGCTGCTGCATCGCGTCGAGCGCGGGGGTGGTGTCGGCGGTCTGCTCGTCCCGGTAAAGCGCCGCCTCCTGCGCCAGGGCCTGACCGATCGCCGCGATCCGCGCCTGCTGGCGGGCCTGATCGGCATCGAGCGCGGCCAGCGCCTCGCGCGCGGCATCGCGGTCGCGTTCGCGCGCGCCCAGCGCCGCGGCATCGGCGGCCGACAGGCTGTCGGAACGCGCCTGCGCGAGCGCGCCGCGCAGGCGGTCACGTTCCGCCTGAAGGCCGGCAAGTTCGGTGCCCAACGCTTCGGCCACGGCGGCGGCACCGCGGCGCATCTGCTCTTCGTGGAAGCCGCGATAGAGGTCGGGCACCAGGTTCGCGATCTCTGCCGCGCGTTCCGGATCAGGGTCGCGGACGTAGAAATCGACCATGAATTCCTTCGACACCGTCACGTCGATCGCCCGCACCAGCGCGTCGCGCGCGCTGCCGGTGGCGGCGGCGAGCCGGCCCATCATCTCTGTCCCGCGCAGGATGCCGATGTCGATCGAGGCGGCCTTTTCTTCCGGCATCGGCAGCAGCGGCGGCTGCGGCGCCTCGGGCGCGGTGGTCGAGAAGCTGGCGGGCACCGCGGTCGAGGCGAGGTAGAAGGTCGTCTTCGCCTCGTAGACCGGGGTCAGGACGGCGCTGGCCCCCCAGGCGACCGCGGCCGCGACCACCGCCGTCAGGACGATCAGCCAGCGCTTGAGGTAGATGTCATGCCAGTGCTGATGAAGCGGAACGTCCAAGATCGCGCTGCCTCGGAGGAATGCCTGCGGTTGAGGAAATGCTGTAAAACGAAACCGCCACCAGTATGCTGGAACAACAGTAAGTTGAAAACGGGATTCTCCCCGGGGGACCGTCCGTGACACGACCGTGCCGCCTGCTTGCCCTCCCTGCCCTGATCGCGCTTTGCGCCGCCGCGCCGGCCCGCGCCGACGGGATGCTGCTGGGCCCGGGCGATCTGGTCGAGGTCACGGCCTTCGCCCGCCCCGACCTGTCGCTGCAACGCGCCATCGACGCCGAGGGGCGGCTGCTGGTGCCGCCGATCGGTCGCGTGCCGGCGGCGGGGCTGACGCCCGAGGCGCTGGCCGAGGCGCTGCGCGGGGCGCTGGTCGCCTCGGGGCAGATGACCGGCGACGCGCTGTTCGTCGAGGTGGCGCGCTGGCGCGACGTCTTCGTGACCGGCGATGTCGCGACCCCGGGCGCCTATGGCTGGCGGCCGGGCCTGACGGTGCGGCAGGCGCTGGCGCTGTCGGGGGGCGAGGGTCGGCTGCCGCCCGACGAGTTCGGCACCTATCTGCAGGCGACCTCGGCGGTCGAGCGGGCGGGGGCGCTGCATGTCGCCCGCGACGGCCTGCTGGCGCGGATCGCGCGGCTTCGCGCCGAGCTCGAGTTCATCGACCTGCGCTTCGGGGGCAGCGTGCCCTCGGCCGAGGGGGCGCTGAACCGCGAGGCCTTCGACGAGGGCGGGCCGGCCGCGCTCGACCCCGCCAGCTTCGCGGCGGTGGTGGCGCGGCGGGTGCCGCTGATCCTGTTCGACCTCGAGGTGCCCGACGCGCTGCGCGCGACCGAAGAGCTGATCCTGCGCGACCGCATGGCGCTGGCGCTGGCCGATGACGCCGGCAACCGGGCCGAGCTGGGGGCGCTCGACGGCAAGCTCGCGACGCTGGAAACCCAGCGGAACCTGCTGGAAGAGACCCTGTCGCGGTCGAACGCGCGGCTTGAGGTGATGCTGAAGCTGGGCCGCGACGGGCTGGCGCGGGCGCCCGACGTCGACGCGGCCCAGACCAGCTATGCGCAGCTGCAGGCAAGCCTTCTGGACCTGCTGTCCGAGCGGACCGACACCGAGATCGCGCGCGAGACGCAGGCGCGGGCGCTGGCGGGCTTCGCGAGCGGGTTGCGTGCCGAGGCCGCGGCGACGCTGGCCGAGGCGCAGCGGTCGCTGCAGGAGACCACGCTGCGGCTGCGCGAGGCCGACCGCAGCGCCGGGATCGCCCGCGCCTATCTTGGCACCGATCCGGCCCCGGCCGGCAAGGACCTGCCGCCGCTGGTCAGCTACGAGCTGCTGCGCGACGGCACCGGCCCGGTCGAGGCCGGGGCCGATACCGCGCTGAGCCCCGGCGACACGCTGGTGGTGCGGGTGGTCAGCGAGTGACCAGCCGGCGCAGCACCAGCCGCCCGTGCCGGGCCAGCGCCCCCTTCGGCCCCGGGCGATAGATCCGCAGGCTTTCATGCGCCCGCGCCCCCGTCGCCCAGCGCTCGAAAAAGGCGGTGCGGCCGTGGAAGTCGACCTCGGGCAAAGCGTCTTCGGCCGCCGCGCGCATCATCGCGGCGAATGCCAGCAGGCCGGGCGCCGCCGCACGGGCGGCCGCGTCGAAATGCATCGTGTGGACCGAGCGCCCCCGCGGCCCGGCCAGCATGCGCAGCGCGGCAAGCGCGCGCCCCGTCGCGTCGCGCACCAGCCACAGCTCGCCCAAGGCCGCGTCGGGCAGCGTCTCGACCAGACTGCGGTGGAAGCCGCGGTCGGCCGCGGTCATCGCCGCACCGGCGCCGGCCGTGCCCTGCCAGCTGCGCGCCTCGACCGCGAACCAGTCGTCGAGCGCGTCACGAAGCGCCGCGCGGCGGTCGAGCCGCTGCACCTGCAGGGCCCCCGCGCCCTTGAGCGCCTTGCGGATCTGCCAGCGATGGTTGCCCGAGCGGGTGGCCAGGTAGCCATCCCATCCCCCGTCGAGCCGGGCGTAATGCAGGTGCCGCGAGGGGGTGACGGGATCGGTCCCCGCGCCCAGCGTCGCCGCCGCATCGGCAAAGGCGCTGCCCAGTCCCGCGGGCAGGTGGTCGAGCATCAGCGTCTCTGCCCCGGCCGCGAAGCCCGCGCGCAGCAGCGCGGCCAGCACCTCGGACCGGGCCGGGCCGGGCGGGCCGGCCAGCGGATCGGAATTGATCGTGTTCGGATTGCGCGGCAGCCCCATCTCGCGCAGCGGCAGGCCAAGGCGGCGGTGGCCGCGCGCGACCAGCGGCAGCAGCCCGGCAAGTGTGTCGCCGCGCCATGCGGCCAGCACGCGCGTCGCGGGGTCAGCATGATAGGCGGCCAGCACCGCGCCGACATAGTCCGGCCCGCAATAGGGCAGCGCCGCACCTTGCGCCGCGGCCGCGTCAGCCCAGGCCCGGTGCAGCTTCGGCGGCAGCGCATCGGGCCGGTGCAGCGTGACCGAGACCGCGGCATCGGGGCGGCGCGACAGGCTCAGCATCGCCTGCAACCTTCGCTTGTCGCACGGCCGGAGGCGCTGCTACCCTTGTCGCATTGCAGTCGCGCATTTCCGGAGCCGCAGTCCGTGGAAAAGCCGTTTTCCAGCAGGCCCGCATCGTGAGCTCGCTCGCCGCACGTCTTGCCGCGCGCGTTGCGCAATCCGCCACGCACCGGCTCGACCGCCGCTTCGCCGAGGGCCGGAACCGCGCGCTGGAGGCCGCCTATCGCGCCGATCCGGCAGCGGCGCAGGCCGCGATGGAGGCCGCGGTCGGGCGCGGCGCCGCGTGGTTCGCCGACCATTTCGACCTGTCGATGTCGGCGCTGCTGGTGCTGGATCAGGCCCATTCGCAAAGCGGCGATGCCCGGCTGGAATTCGTCAGGGATCGCACCGCGCGGTATCGCGAACGCTACTGGGACCCGGGCCTGCGCTGTGTCGACCGGAGCTATGACCCCGAGGCCCATCGCCACCTGCCCGACATCGTCGCGACGCGCCCCTATCAGGTGATCGAGCTGATGATGATCGACGCCGCCAACATCGACCTTGGCGGCGATCCCGCCCATCTGATGCGCTACCTGCGGGCGCTGAGCGACGGCGGCGGCTATGGCTCGACCCATATCATCGTCGCCGGATTGCTGATGCGCCGCGCGGGCTGCACCGATCCGGGGATCGAGGCGATGATCGCGCCCGAGGTCGCGCCGGTCGCCCGCGCCAACCGCGCGACCAGCTATGCCGGCGACCTGTTCGCGGAACGGATCTTCGTGCTGGAATGGCTGGGGCGGCACGATCTGGTCTCTCCTGCCTGGATGGCGCGGCTGGTCGCGGCGCAGCGCCAAGACGGCGGCTGGCGGGGGCGCAACGTGCCGCCGCCGGGCCAGTCGAACCAGCACACGACCTCGCTCGCCATGGCGGCGCTGGCGATGTTCCTGCAGGCCGAACGGGCAGAGCGGGGCTGAGGCAGCCCGCGCCCCGCTCGACTCTCAACCGGTGCGGCGCCGGCGCGACAGCGCGGCCAGGCCGCCGAGCCCGCCCAGCAGCAGCAGCCCCGCCGCCGGCAGCGGCACAGGCGCGACCTCGATCGAGGCGACGGTGAAGCTCATCGGGCCGGTCAGGACGCAGATGTTGCCGACCTCCTGCAGGCAGGTCAGCGGATCGGGGCCCGCGATCACCGCGAAGAGGTCAAGCAGCACACCGGGTCCGAAGACATAGGTCGCGGTGCCGTCGCCGTTGTCGGTCAGCGCCCCGCCCGGCGCGACAGCGGCGCCGACGAAGGCCTGATCGGTGCCCGGGGTCCACAGCCCGAAGGTCACCGAGACGACGCGGACGACCTTGTCGAAATGGAACAACAGCGCCTCTGGGATCAGCCCGTCCAGCGCCGGATCGTCGTCGTCGGGCAGGAAGATGTCGGGCAGCAGCGACTGGTAGGTGACGCCGAGCCCGTCAGGGGACTCGGTATAGGCCGGCGTGCAGGCCGGGCCGGTCAGGCCGAAGAGCGTGACATCGGCCATGCACGCGGCAAGGCCCGCCACCTGCCCCGACACGCCGTTCTGCGAAAACGCTCCGACCACGCCATCCGGGACGCCGGGGGCGCTGAGGGGGGCAAGATCACCGGGCAGGAAGCTGATCACCGCAGCCTGTGCGGGAAGGGTCGTCGCGATGGCAAGCGCGAACCCGAGAAGGCCTTTCGTCGTCAAGCCCATGGACTATCTCCTGTTCAAAAGGCGCGGACAGCCACGGACTTGCAAATGGAAAGTCCGACTCAACCCAGGCGGCAGCCACACGCCGGGATGGTATGACGACTTCGCATTTCCCGCAATTCCCCTGCGCAGGTCCCGGGGTTTCGCCGGCGGCCCCGCTCGGCTAGGGTCCGGGTCCGATCAGCAAGGGGACCGACGTGGCCGACGGAACCGTCACGCCGATGATGGCGCAGTATCTGGAAATCAAGTCCGCGAATGCGGGGGCGCTGCTCTTCTACCGGATGGGCGATTTCTACGAGATGTTCTTCGATGATGCCGTCGCCGCCTCGGCCGCGCTTGACATCTCGCTGACCAAGCGCGGCCAGCATCTGGGGCAGGACATCCCGATGTGCGGCGTGCCGGTCCACGCCGCCGAGGCCTATCTGCTGACCCTGATCCGCAAGGGCTTCCGGGTGGCGATCGCCGAGCAGATGGAGGACCCGGCCGAGGCGAAGAAGCGCGGCTCGAAATCCGTGGTCGCGCGCGACGTGGTGCGGCTGGTCACGCCCGGCACCCTGACCGAGGAAAGCCTGCTGGATGCGCGGCGGGCGAACTGGCTTTGCTCCTGGGCCGAGGTCCGCGACGAGGGCGCGCTGGCCTGGGTCGACATCTCGACCGGCGAGATGCGGGTCACCGCCTGCCCGCTGTCGCGGCTGGCGCCCGAACTGGCCCGCCTTGCCCCGCGCGAACTTCTGGTCAGCGAAACGCGCGAGGCCGACTGCGCCGAGATCACCGCCGATTTGGGCCTGTCGCTGACCCCGCTCGCGCGCGTCAGTTTTGACAGCGCCGGGGCCGAGCGGCGGCTTTGTGCGCTTTACGGCGTGGAAACGCTCGAGGCCTTCGGCAGTTTTGACCGCGCGGAACTGGCCGCGCTGGGCGGCATCGTCGATTACCTCGAACTCACCCAGCGCGGCCGGCTGCCGCTGTTGCGCCCGCCACTGCGCGAGGCGACCGGCGCCGCGATGCAGATCGACGCCGCGACCCGGCGCAACCTTGAACTGACGCAGGCGCTGTCGGGGGGCCGCGAAGGCTCGCTTCTGTCGGCCATCGACCGGACGGTGACCGCGGCCGGCGCGCGCCTGCTGGAACGGCGGATCTCGGCGCCCTCGCGCGATCTGGCCGAGGTGCGCGACAGGCTCTCTGCCGTCGGTTTCCTCGTGGAACAGGGTCGGTTTCGCGACGACCTGCGCGAGGATCTGCGCCGGGTGCCGGACATGGACCGCGCGCTCTCGCGCCTTGCCCTCGACCGCGGCGGCCCGCGCGACCTGACGGCGATCCGCGCCGGGCTGACCGAGGCCGGGCGCATCGCGGGCATGCTCGGGCGCGCCGAGGTGCCGGCAAGGCTGGCGGGCGCGGCCGCCGATCTTCAGGGCCATGACGCGCTTCTCGACCTGCTCGAGGCCGCGCTGGTGGCCGAGCCGCCGCTCTTGGTCCGCGATGGCGGCTTCATCGCCAGCGGCCACGAGCCCGAGCTGGACGAGACCCGCGCGCTGCGTGACGAAGGCCGCGGCGTCATCGCCCGGATGCAGGGCGAATACATCGAACAGACCGGGGTCCAGAGCCTGAAGATCAAGCACAACAACGTGCTGGGCTATTTCATCGAGACGACCGCGACCCATGCCGAGAAGATGCTGGGCGCGCCGCTGAACGAGACCTTCATCCACCGGCAGACCACCGCCAACCAGGTCCGTTTCACCACGGTCGAGCTGTCGTCGCTGGAAACCCGGATCTTGAACGCCGCGAACCACGCGCTAGAGATCGAAAAGCGGCTCTATGACAGGCTCAAAGGCTCTGTTCTGGCCGAGGCGGCCCGGATCGGTGCCGCGGCCCGGGCGCTGGCCGAACTCGACCTTTCGGCTGCCTTCGCCGATCTCTCGGTGACCGAGGGCTGGTGCGAGCCGCATGTCGACGACAGCCGCGCCTTCGACATCGAGGCCGGGCGGCACCCGGTCGTCGAACGCGCGCTGCGCCGGACGGGCACGCCCTTCGTGGCCAACGACTGCCCCCTGACTGAGGACGCCACCCCGGCGATCTGGCTGATCACCGGCCCGAACATGGCGGGCAAGTCGACCTTCCTGCGCCAGAACGCGCTGATCGCGCTTCTGGCGCAGGCCGGCAGCCACGTGCCGGCGGCCTCGGCCCGGATCGGCATGGTCAGCCAGCTTTTCAGCCGCGTCGGGGCCGCCGACGACCTCGCCCGCGGGCGTTCGACCTTCATGGTCGAGATGGTGGAGACCGCGGCGATCCTCAATCAGGCCGACGACCGGGCGCTGGTGATCCTCGACGAGATCGGCCGCGGCACGGCGACCTATGACGGGCTCTCGATCGCCTGGGCGGTGATGGAGCATCTGCACGGCCAGAACCGCTGCCGCGCGCTTTTCGCGACGCATTACCACGAGATGACCGCGCTCTCGGCCAAGCTGGAAGGGGTCGAGAACGCCACGGTCGCGGTCAAGGAATGGGACGGCGAGGTGATCTTCCTGCACGAGCTGCGTCGCGGTGCCGCCGACCGCAGCTATGGCGTGCAGGTGGCGCGACTTGCCGGCCTGCCGCCGGCGGTGATCGAGCGGGCGAAGGTGGTGCTCGAGGCGCTGGAGAGGGGCGAACGCGAGGGTGGCGGCCGCAAAGCCGCGGTGATCGACGATCTGCCGCTGTTTTCGGCGGTGCGGCCCGCGGTTCCGGTCGTGGCAGCGCCGGGCGGACCGTCGCCGCTCGAGGAACGGCTGTCGGCGCTGCACCCGGACGAGATGTCCCCGCGCGAGGCTCTGGCAGAGCTTTACCGGCTGAAGGACCTCGTGGCCCGGTAGCCCGCGGCGGCGCGGGCGGCGAGCGGGTCTGGCTTCGGCGCCTCGCGCTCGGCCGCGCGCTTCAGCGCCATCTGCCGTTCCGCGGCCTGACGGACGGCACGGGCGAATTCCTCTTCGGTGAACCGGCCGCGGGCGGCCTCTGCCAGCTTCTGCGCCTCGGCCCGGTCCATCCTGCCGCTGACCAGCGCCGCCGCGGCCAACTGGTTCAGCCGGCGCAGGATCTCTGCATCGCTGAGCGGCTTCGGTGCCGCAGGCTTTTCAACCACCGGCGGCACGGGCGCGGCGCGGCGGCCGAGGAAGAGATCGAAGAACGACATGCTTTTTTCGCAGATTTGAGTCGATTGGCTGCGTTCTCTTCTACGCAACCAGTCCTGCATCCGCGAGCAGAAGGTGAAGAAAGGGTTAAAGGCCCCGGCAAGGCGGGGCGGCATCCGAAAGGGCGGCATCGGGTCCTCCGGCAGGGGCGATCATCGGCCAGAGGCTGCAGACGAAATCGGGCGGCGGGGTGGCGGCGGAGCGTTCCACGCGCGACCAATCCCCCGTGAAACGGCGAAACGAAAACGGCCCGCGCCGGGGGCGCAGGCCGTTTCATGTGAAACACCGATCGGGGATCAGGATTTCGGGGTCGAGCTGACGCCGACCTGCGCGGGGCGCAGCAGGCGGTCGTGCAGAAGGAAGCCCTCGGCCATCACCTGGATGATGTCGCCGGCCTTGGTGCCGGGCACCGGTGCCTCAAACATCGCCTGGTGGATGTTCGGGTCGAAGGTGTCGCCGACCTGCGGCATCACCGCCTCCATCCCGTGCTTCGAGAAGACTTTGACCAGCTCGCGCAGCGTCAGCTCGACGCCCTCGATCAGCGGGGCAGCCGCGGCGCGCTCTGCCTCGCCCGCGTGGTCCAGCGCGCGGCGCAGCGCGTCATAGACCGGCAGCAGGTCGCGCGCGAGCTTCGAGCCGCCGTACTGCTCGGCCTCGCGGCGGTCGCGGTCGGCGCGCTTGCGCGAATTCTCGGCGTCGGCGAGCGCCCGCATGAAGCGGTCCTTCAGCTCGTCGCGCTCGGCGGTCAGCGCGGCGATCTCGCCGTCCTGGGCCGCATAGCCGGCTTCGTCCGCCGGTTCGTGGATCTGTGCCTGATCCTCGAGGATCTCGTCTTTTTTCGTGTCGCTCATGTCTCAACCCTTGCCCCGGTGTCCCGGTCCTATCGCTCCGACAGGAGCCGCCCCACCAGCTGCGCCGTGTAATCGACGATCGGAACGATGCGGCCATAGTTCAGCCGCGTCGGACCGATGACGCCGATGGCACCGATGATCTTACGGTCAGCGTTCATATAGGGAGAGACCACCAGAGAGGAACCCGAAAGTGAGAAAAGCTTGTTCTCTGACCCGATGAAGATGCGCACCCCGTCGCCGCCCTCGGCGAGTTCGAGGAAATCGACGATGTCGCGCTTGCGTTCGAGGTCGTCGAACAGCGTGCGCACCCGCGCCAGTTCCGCAGCCTCGGCCGCGCCGATCAGGTTCGACCGGCCGCGCACGATCAGCCGTTCATAGCTTTCACCCGCATCCTGCCAGAGCGCGAGCCCGCTTTCCACGAGGTCCTGCGCCAGCCCGTCCAGCTCTTGCCGATGCGCTGCGATCTCGCGCGCGATATGGCCGCGCAGGTCGCTGAGCGTCTTGCCCTCGGCCACTGCGTTCAGGAAATTCGCCGCCTCGCGCATCGAGGACGGCGTCTGGCCCAGCGGTGGCCGGAAGACGCGATTCTCGACATGGCCATCGGCGAAGACCAGCACCACCAGCGCCCGGTCCGGGGCCAGCGAGACGAATTCGATGTGGCGGATCGGCGCCTCGCGCTTCGGCGCCAGCACGAGGCTTGCCCCTTGCGTCAGCCCCGACAGCGCCGAGCCGACGCGGTCCAGCAGCGTGCCCACGTCGCGCTCGTTAGACCCCAGCGTCGCATCCAGCGCGGCGCGGTCGTCGGGCCCGACGGTCGCAACCTCCATCAGCCCGTCGACGAACATCCGCAGACCCAACTGCGTCGGCACCCGGCCGGCCGAGACATGCGGGCTGTCCAGAAGCCCGAGATATTCCAGATCCTGCATCACGTTGCGGATCGTTGCGGCCGAGACCTTCTCGGACATCGACCGCGTCAGCGTGCGCGAACCGACGGGTTCGCCCGAGGACAGATAGCCCTCGACCACGCGGCGGAAGACCTCGCGCGAGCGCTCGTTCATCTCGGAAAGGAGTTTGGACCCTTCGGTCATCTGGCCTGCCATCGTGGGCCGATCCTGCCGCGTTCCGGCACCCGAGGCAACTGGCCGCGGGCTTGCATATGCAAGGGCGAAACCTCTAATGGGCCCAATTGTGAGGAAAGGACGGACCATGCGCCCCTCTGGCCGGAAACTTAGCGAAATGCGCCCGATCTCGATCGAAACCGGGATCACCAAACATGCCGAAGGCTCGTGCCTGATCAAGGTCGGCGACACCCATGTGCTGTGCACCGCCACGGTCGAGGAAAAGGCCCCGCCCTTCCTGAAGGGCACCGGTCTGGGCTGGGTCACCGCCGAGTACGGCATGCTGCCGCGCGCGACCAACAGCCGCAACCGCCGCGAGGCCGCTGCCGGCAAGCAGTCGGGCCGCACGCAGGAAATCCAGCGCCTGATCGGCCGCAGCCTGCGCGCCGGCATCGACCGCGTCGCGATGGGCGAGCGCCAGATCGTCGTCGACTGCGACGTGATCCAGGCCGACGGCGGCACCCGCTGCGCCTCGATCACCGGCGGCTGGGTCGCGCTGCGCCTTGCGGTGAACAAGATGCTGGCCGCGGGCGTGCTGAAAAGCGATCCGCTGGTCGAGCATGTCGCGGCCGTCAGCTGCGGCATCTACGGCGGCCAGCCGGTGCTGGACCTCGACTATCTCGAGGACAGCGAGGCCGGCACCGATGGCAACTTCATCCTGACCGGCTCGGGTCGGCTGGTCGAAGTGCAGATGTCGGCCGAGGGCGCGACCTTCTCGCGCGACGAGATGGGCCAGCTTCTCGATCTGGCCGAGGCCGGCATCGCCGAGCTGGTCGCGGCGCAGAAAGCCGCGATCTGATGCCCCGTTTCACGGGAAACAGGCTGCTGGTCGCGACGCATAACGCAGGCAAGCTCGAGGAGATGGTCGAGCTGCTGGCGCCCTACGGGATCGAGGTGGTCGGCGCCAAGGCGCTGGCCCTGCCCGAGCCCGAGGAAACCGGCACCACCTTCGTCGAGAACGCCCGCATCAAGGCCCATGCCGCCGCGCAGGCGACCGGCCTGCCGGCGCTGTCGGACGACTCGGGGATCGAGGTCGACTGCCTGAACGGCGCGCCCGGCGTCTACACCGCCGACTGGGCAGAGACGCCTTCGGGGCGCGACTTCGTGATGGCGATGGAAAAGACCTGGGCCGCCTGCGAGGCCGAGGCCGCGCCCCTGCCCCGCACCGCCCGCTTCCGCTCGACCCTCGTGCTGGCCTTCCCCGATGGCAGCGACGAGGTCTTCGAAGGCAAGGCCGAAGGCCAGCTGGTCTGGCCGATCCGCGGCACCCAGGGCCACGGCTACGATCCGATGTTCCAGCCCGAGGGCGAGACCCGGACCTTTGCCGAGATGGGCCATGACGAAAAGAACCGCATCAGCCACCGGGCCGATGCCTTCCGCAAATTCGTGAAAGGATGCTTTGAATGAGCGCCAAACTGATCTCGTCCGGTTCGCCCTTCGAGGCGACGATGGGCTATTCCCGCGCCGTGGTGAAGGGCGACTGGTGCTTCGTCTCGGGCACGACCGGCTATGACTATGCCACGATGACCATGCCCGAAGCCGCGGCCGATCAGGCCGACAACTGCTTCAAGACCATCGCGGGCGCGCTGGAACAGGGCGGCTTCACGCTGGCCGACGTGGTGCGCGTGCAATACACGCTGGCCCGCGCTTCGGACTTCGACGCCGTCGTGCCGGTGCTGGGTAAGTGGTTTTCGGAAATCCGCCCGGCCGCGACGATGGTCGTGGCGCCCCTGATCAAGCCCGAGATGCTGATCGAGATCGAAGTCACGGCCCTGAAGGGCTGATGACGATGGAGGACTGGCAGAACGGCGGTTTCGGTCTTTACCTGCACTGGCCGTTCTGCGCCTCCAAGTGCCCCTATTGCGACTTCAACAGCCATGTCTCGGCGACCATCGACCAGTCGCGCTGGCAAGGAGCCTATCTTTCCGAGATCGAGCGGCTGGGCCGGGAAACCGGCCCCCGCGTTCTGGACACGGTGTTCTTCGGCGGCGGCACGCCCAGCCTGATGGACCCCGATCTGGTGGCGGCGATCATCGACAAGATCCGCGCCACCTGGCCCATGCGCAACGATGTCGAGATCACGCTGGAAGCCAACCCCGGCTCGATCGAGGCCGGACGGTTCCGCGGCTATCGGCAGGCGGGCGTCAACAGGGTCTCGATGGGGCTTCAGGCTCTGAATGATGTGGATCTGCGGCGGCTGGGACGGCTGCATTCCGTGGCCGAGGCGCGGGCCGCCCTCGAGATCGCCCGCGACACGTTCGAGCGCGTCAGCTTCGACATGATCTATGCCCGGCAGGACCAGACGCCCGAGGCCTGGGCGGCGGAACTGCACGAGGCGATCGCGATGGCGGTCGATCACCTGTCGCTCTACCAGCTGACCATCGAGGACGGCACCGCCTTTGGCGCGCGTCATGCGGCAGGTGGTCTGCGCGGCCTGCCAGACGAAGACAACGCGGCCGACATGTACCACCTGACGCAGGAGATCTGCGCCGCGGCGGGCATGCCGGCCTACGAGATTTCGAACCACGCCCGCGACGGCGCCGAAAGCCGGCACAACCGCATCTACTGGTCGGCCGGCGACTGGGGCGGCATCGGCCCCGGCGCGCATGGCCGGCTGACGCTGGGTGGCCAGCGGCTGGCGACCGAAACCGAAAAGGCGCCGCTGCGCTGGCTGGCGATGGCCGAGGCCGGTTCGGGGGAAACCCTTCGCGAGGGATTGGCGTTGCAGGATCAGGGCGCCGAATACCTGATGATGGGTCTGCGGCTGACCGAGGGCCTCGACCTGTCGCGGCTGGAACGCATGATGACGCTCGATGCCGGCAAGCTGGCGGGGCTGGAGGAACTGGGGATGATCGAGCGCACCGAGGACCGCCTGCGCGCCACCGCCCAAGGCCGCGCGGTGCTGAACGCGGTGATCCGCGAGCTCATGGCCTGAGATGCAGCAGGCGACCCGGATCCTCTGGGCGACCCTCGGGTCGCTCGCCCTGGCGCTGGCGGTGATCGGGCTGCTTTTGCCGCTGATGCCGACCGTGCCCTTCGCACTGGCCGCGGCCTTCTGCTTCGCGCGCTCGTCCGAGCGCATTCACCAGTGGTTGCTGAACCACCGCCACCTTGGCCCGCCAATCCGCAACTGGCAGGAACGGCGCTCGATCGGACGCCGGGCGAAGTGGCTGGCGACCGCGTCCTTCTTCGGGTCGGTCGGGATCGCCACCGCGCTGGCCCTGCCCCCGGTGGCGATCGCGGCGCAGGCCCTGACGCTGGCCTGCTGCGCGCTGTTCATCTGGACGCGGCCGGACGCCTGATCGCCTAGCGCGACAGCATCCGGCACAGCTCGTCGAGCTGTTCGAGATCCTTGTACTCGATGCTGAGCGAGCCTGAGCCATCGGCGCGGAAATCGATCGAGACCTTCATCCCCAGCGTCGCCGAGAGGTCGCCCTCGAGCACGCGGGTATCCGCGTCCTTTTCGGCAGCGCGCGGCCGCGACGGACCTTTCGGTGCCGCGCCGGCGGGATCGGCGGGCTTTACCAGCTTTTCGGTCTCGCGCACCGAGAGCCCGCGGTCGATGACCTGCTTGGCCAGGACCGCGGCATTGTCGGTGGTGATCAGCGCCCGCGCGTGACCGGCCGACAGCCGCCCCTCTCGCAGGTGATCCAGCACCTCGTCGGGCAGCGTCAGCAGGCGCAGCAGGTTGGCGATATGGCTGCGCGACTTCGACAGCGCCTCGGCCAGCTTTTCCTGCGTGTGCCCGAAGCGGTCCATCAACTGGCGATAGGCCATCGCCTCTTCCACCGCGTTCAGGTCGGCGCGCTGGATGTTCTCGATGATCGCGACTTCCAGAACTTCGGTATCGCTGAAATCGCGCACGATCACCGGCAGGTCATGGACCTGGGCCATCTGCGCCGCGCGCCAGCGACGTTCGCCGGCAACGATCTCGTACATGCCACCGTCGCGCTCGCGCACGATCAGCGGCTGGATCACGCCCTTCTCGCGGATCGAGTCGGACAGTTCCTGCAGCGCCTCGGGGGTGAAGCGGCGGCGCGGCTGGTCGGGGTTCGGGACGATCTTCTCGACCGGCACCCGCAGATCGGCGCGGCGCGGTTGTTCGACCGTCGGCGCCGGGCCCACATCCGCCATCAGCGCAGAAAGCCCACGCCCCAAGCCGCGTTTCTTGTCCATCATCGCAGATCGCCCCCTATTTAGTCTCGTCGTTCTTGCGAACTACAATATCATGCCAGAACGGAGGTCCGCCCAAGCAATTCCTTGGCCAGTGCCCGATAGGCCTGGCTGCCCTTGGACAGCGGATCATAAGCCAGCACCGGAACCGCGAAAGACGGCGCCTCGGACACCCGGACGTTCCGCGGCACCACGGTTTCGAACACCAGCTCGCCCAGCGTGTCGCGGGCATCTTGCTCGACCTGCTGCGACAGGTTGTTGCGCGCGTCGTGCATGGTCAGCAGGACACCATCGATCCGCAGATCCGGGTTCGCGCTGGCCCGCACCTCGCGGATCGTCAGCATCAGTTGCGACAGACCTTCCAGCGCGAAGAACTCCGCCTGCAGCGGCACCAGCACAGAATCCGCCGCCACCATCGCGTTGATGGTCAGCAGGCTCAGCGAGGGCGGGCAATCGATCAGCACGAACTCGAAGCCGAAGGCGTCGATCGCCACCTGGCGCAGCGCATCGCGCAGCAGGTAGCTGCGCTTTTCATTGGCCATCATCTCGATATCGGCCGAGCTGAGATCGGTGGTGGCCGGGCAGATCCAGACGTTCTTCGTCTGCGTCTCTCGGATCACCTTTTCCAGCGGCGCGTCGTCGATGATCAGGTCATAGGTCGTCAGTTGGCGGTCGTCGACGCCGTAGCCGGTCGACGCGTTCCCCTGCGGATCGAGGTCGACGATCAAGACGCGACGCCCGGCTTCGGCAAGCGCCGCCGCGAGGTTGATGGCAGTCGTGGTCTTGCCCACCCCGCCCTTCTGGTTCGCGACGGCGACGATGCGGGGGGCCGGAGGCCGGGACAGGTCAGACACGGGAGATGCCTCTCACTCTAAGAACCGCAGCGGCTGGATCGGTGACACTTGCAAGGGTTTCGACATCGAAGGACCAGATCGCACGCGCCTCGGCGATCTCCGCCGCATGGGTCGCACCTTTCGGAAACAGCGCCACCCCACCCGCGGCGAGATGTCGGTCCGCAAACCCCAGCAATGCCGAAAGGGGCGCCAAGGCCCGCGCGGAAAGCACGTCCGCGCCCGCGGCCGGAACCTTCTCGATACGGTCGGGGATCACGATCGCCGAAAGACCGAGTTCGCGGGCCACGGTCGCCAGGAACGCGGCCTTGCGCATATCAGATTCCACCAGCGTGACCTTCATTTCTGGCGAGAATTCCGCCGCCATTACGGCAACGACGAGCCCCGGGAAGCCGCCGCCGGACCCGAGATCCACCCAATGCCTCGCGCTTTGGGGCGCGAGGGTAAAGATCTGAGCGGAATCGCGGATGTGCCGATCTTCAAGCGTGTCGAGCGAGTTGCGCGAGACGAGGTTGATCGCAGGGTTCCATTTCCGCACCAGCGCCGCATAGGCAGCCAGCCGGTCGGATGTTTCACGTGAAACATTGCTGAGCGCGGCGTCAAAATCAGCCGGCACGGCGGAGCCGATCCATTTGACGAATCCGAGCGAGGATCAGCGTCATCGCGGCCGGCGTCATGCCGTCGATCCGACCCGCCTGAGCGAGGCTCGCCGGCTGCACACGCTTCAGCTTGGCCTTTAGTTCATTCGACAGACCGCCGAGGTCGTCGTAGACGAAGGCCGCCGGGATCAGGACCTCTTCATCGCGACGCATTGCTGCGACATCCGCCTTCTGCCGGTCGATATAGTTCGCGTAGAGTGCGTCACGCCCGAGCTGCTCGCGGGTTTCGAGGTCGATGCTGTCGAGACCCGGGAAGGCCGGCGCGAGTTGGTCGAAGCTCACACCTTCGAACGCCAGAAGCTGCATCCCGGTCCTGCGTTGGCCGTCCTGACCGACACGGATGCCGATTGCGTTGGCCTCGGCGGGGCTGAGGCGAACGCTTTCCAGCACCCCCCTGCCCTGCTCGATCCGCTCCATCTTGTCCCCAAAGGCGCCAGCACGGGCCGCACCCACGCAGCCGACGGCCAGACCGATCGGCGTCAGGCGCTGGTCGGCGTTGTCGGCACGCAGGCTCAGGCGGAACTCGGCGCGCGAGGTGAACATCCGATAGGGCTCGGTCACACCACGGGTGGTGAGGTCGTCTATCATCACACCGATATAGCTGTCAGAACGCGAGAAGATCAGCGGCGCCTCGGCTTTGGCGGCAAGCGCCGCATTCAGGCCAGCGACCAGGCCCTGGGCTGCAGCTTCCTCATACCCCGTCGTCCCATTGATCTGCCCCGCGAGATAAAGACCCGGCACGGCACGGCATGCCAGCGTCGCGTCCAAGGCCCGCGGGTCGACATAGTCATATTCGATCGCGTAGCCGGGTTGGGTGATGACGACATTTTCCAGCCCGCGCATGGACCGGACGTAGTCGTGTTGAACCTCCTCGGGCAGCGAGGTCGAAATGCCATTCGGATAGACGGTCGGATCGTCGAGCCCCTCGGGCTCGAGGAACACCTGATGCGACTCCTTGTCGGCGAACCGCACGACCTTGTCCTCGATCGACGGGCAATAGCGCGGTCCGACGCCCTCGATATGGCCGCCATACATCGCAGATCGGCCCAGGTTCGCGCGGATGATGTCATGGGTCCGCCCGTTGGTATGGGTGATCCCGCAGGCGATCTGCCGCGCAAAGGGCGTCTTGTGAAGGAAGCTGAACAGCACCGGGTCGTCATCGCCCGGCTGCTCCTCCAGTACCGACCAGTCAATCGTCCGCCCATCCAGTCGCGGCGGGGTACCGGTTTTCAGGCGCCCCACCGGCAGGTTCAGCCCACGGATCCGCTCGGCCAAGGGCAGCGACGGCCGGTCGCCCATCCTGCCGCCAGAGCTGCGGCGGTCGCCGATGTGAATGACACCGTTCAGGAAAGTGCCAGAGGTCAGAACGACCGATCGTGCGCCAAGGCCGGATCCATCGGCGAGCACGACGCCAGCGACGCGACCCGCTTCAATCCGCAGATCGGCGACTTCGCCTTCGATCACGGTCAGATTCTCGCGGCCCTCAAATTCCTGCGCCATCGCGGCACGGTAAAGGCGCCGGTCCGCTTGCGTGCGCGGCCCCTGCACGGCCGGGCCCTTGCGGCGGTTGAGGAGCCGGAACTGAATCCCGGCCCGATCCGCAACGCGGCCCATGACGCCATCCATCGCATCGATCTCGCGAACAAGATGGCCTTTACCCAGCCCACCGATGGCCGGATTGCAGGACATCACGCCAAGATCGCCCCGGCGCAGGGTGACCAAGGCGGTTTCGGCGCCGATGCGCGCCGCGGCCTGTGCCGCTTCGCAGCCGGCATGACCGCCGCCGATGATGATGACGTCAAAATGTTTCACGTGAAACATCCCCCATGAGCCGGCCTGCCGACACCCGTGCGCCTATTTCCCGATACAGAACGAGGTGAAGATTTCACCCAGAAGGTGCTCCACATCCACGCGACCGACGAGCGAGTCAAGCGCCCGGATCGCGCGGCGCAGATCTTCCGCCGCCAGCTCTGCCCTGGTTGCCCCGCCTCTTACAGCAATTCGCGCCGATTCAATAGCCTCGATCGCGGTCAGGATCGCCAGCCGGTGGCGTTCCCGCGTGACCAGCGCAGCGCCGGACGCCCGCGCCGCCAGAACCGCGGTGACCTGCGCCACAAGCTCCGGCACCCCTGCCCCGGTCTTGCCGGATACGCCGCCGCCGGCATCGGCCTTGCCTCGGATCACGATATCCTGATCCACCGGATCCAGGCCCATGGGCAGGCCGTCGTCAGAGCGCAGGAAGATCCGCAAGTCCGCGGCCGCCGCGCGGTCCAGTGCGCGCTGCACGCCGATCGCCTCGACCCGGTCTTCCGTCTCGCGCAGCCCGGCCGTGTCGAGCAATGTCACCGCCAGTCCGTCGAGGTCCATACGCACCTCGATGACATCGCGCGTCGTACCGGCCACCTCAGAGGTGATCGCGGCTTCGCGTCCGGCCAGTGCATTCAGCAGCGTCGACTTGCCGGCATTCGGAAGGCCGACGATCGCCACTTCGAACCCGTCACGGATGCGCTCGGACATCGAAGCCCCCGCCGCCTCGCGCGCAAGCTCTGCCTGAAGCGCATCGAGCAGGGCCAGAACCTCGGGCGTGACATCGACCGGCACATCCTCGTCAGCGAAATCGATGGTCGCCTCGATCAATGCGGCAGCGCGGATCAGCTGCGACCGCCAGGCCTCGGCCCGGACGCCGATGGCACCGGAAAGCACGCGCAGCGCCTGGCGCCGCTGGGATTCGGTTTCAGCCTCGATCAGATCGGCAAGGCCTTCGACCTGCGCGAGATCGAGGCAGCCGTTTTCCAGCGCCCGTCGGGTAAATTCGCCCGGCTCCGCCAAACGCAGGCCGGGGATCCGCGACAGGCTGGCAAGCACCGCGTTCACCGTGGCAATCGAACCGTGCAGGTGCAATTCGGCGCTGTCTTCCCCTGTGAAGCTGGCACCGCGCGCAAAGGTCAGGACCAGCGCCTGATCCAAAACCACGTCGCCGTCGCGCAGGGTCCGCAACGACGAGCGGCGCGGTTCGGGAACCGCGCCGGCAAGGTGTTTGACCGCTGCAAAGGCAGCAGGGCCAGAGATGCGGAGGACCGCCACCCCGGCCCGGCCACGCGCCGAGGCCAGGGCGTAGATCGTATCCATGTCAGCCGTTCATCGACTCGAAGAATTCCGAGTTGGTCTTGGTCTGCTTCAGCTTCGAGATCAGGAACTCGATGGCATCGGTGGTGCCCATCGGGTTCAGGATGCGGCGCAGCAGGAAGGTCTTCTGCAGGTCCTTCTGGTCGACCAGCAGGTCTTCCTTCCGGGTGCCCGACTTGAGGATGTCCATCGCCGGGAACACGCGCTTGTCGGCGACTTTGCGGTCCAGCACGATCTCGGAGTTGCCGGTACCCTTGAACTCTTCGAAGATCACCTCGTCCATCCGCGAACCGGTGTCGATCAGCGCGGTGGCGATGATGGTGAGCGAACCGCCCTCTTCGATGTTCCGCGCCGCGCCGAAGAAGCGCTTTGGACGCTGCAGCGCGTTCGCATCGACGCCGCCGGTCAGGACCTTGCCCGACGACGGCACCACGGTGTTGAAGGCACGACCAAGTCTTGTGATCGAGTCGAGAAGGATCACAACATCTCGTTTATGTTCGACCAAGCGCTTGGCCTTTTCGATCACCATCTCGGCCACGGCGACGTGACGGGTTGCGGGTTCGTCGAAGGTCGACGAGATCACCTCGCCCTTCACCGAACGCTGCATGTCGGTGACTTCCTCGGGACGCTCGTCGATCAGAAGAACGATCAGGTAGCATTCCGGGTGGTTGCGTTCGATCGAATGGGCGATGTTCTGCAGGAGAACCGTCTTGCCGGTCCGCGGCGGCGCCACGATCAGCGAGCGCTGGCCTTTCCCGATCGGCGAGACCAAGTCGATGATCCGGGCCGAGCGGTCGCGGATCGTCGGGTCCTCGATCTCCATCTTCAGCCGCTCGTTCGGATAGAGCGGCGTCAGGTTGTCGAAGGCGACCTTGTGACGCGCCTTTTCGGGATCGGTGAAGTTGATGCCCTCGACCTTGATCAGCGCGAAATAGCGTTCGTTCTCGCCGGGGGCGCGGATCACGCCCTCGACGGTGTCGCCGGTGCGCAGGCTGTACTGGCGGATCATGTCGGGCGAGACATAGATGTCATCGGGGCCGGGCAGGTAGTTCGCCTCGGGCGAGCGCAGGAAGCCGAAGCCGTCCTGCAGCACTTCCAGCACGCCGTCGCCGCCGATCGTGTAGCCTTCCTCGTCGGCATATTCGCGCAGGATCGAGAACATCATCTCGCCCTTGCGCATCGTCGAGGCGTTCTCGATCTCGAGCTCTTCCGCCATGGCCAGAAGATCCGCCGGGCTTTTCGCCTTCAGATCGGACAGGTTCAGGCGTTCGTCTTCGAGGATGTCGGACATGGACACTCGTGCAATGGGGCCGGGCCCGGAGCACCGGGGCGGGCGTGAGATCGGTTCTGGTCAGTCGGGAAGCGCGATGGGCCGGACGGCCCTGCTGGCGGCGGAGATAAGGACTGAGGGCGCGCGAGTCAACGTTCTTGGCAAAGTCCGCGGCGAGCGGCGTCAGAACTTGAGGATCACCGAGAGGACGATCACCACCAGAAGCAGCGTCGGCACCTCGTTCATGATCCGGTAGCTGCGGCCCGAAAGCCCATGCCCCGCGGCCAGTTTGCGGCGCTGGCCTGCCAGCCACATGTGAAACACCGTCATTGCGATGACCGCGGCGGCCTTCGCCCAGGGCCAGGCATAGGACCAGCTGACGATCCCCGGCGTGGCGACCAAAGCCAGGCCGAAAATCCAGGTCGCGATCATCGACGGGTTCATGATCAGTCTCAGCAGCTTCGCTTCCATGATCACGAAACTGTCGAAGGGTTCGGAACCCGGTCCGCCTTCTGCGCGTTCCGCGTGATAGACGTAGAGCCTTGGCAAATAGAAGATCCCGGCCATCCACGCGATCACCGAGATCACATGCAGGCTCTTGGTCCAGGGATAGAGGGTCGCGAGCAGGTCGGTCATCGTTCGGATCCCTCGGTCAGGCGGTCCCTCCCTATTATCAATATATTTAAGAAGAAGAAGAGATGATGAATTAGTAGGGCCTGTGGATCACGGGATTTCCCGGGTTGTCCGGCGGGTTTCCCACAGGATCCGGCCTGTGGACGAAGCGGTGACTAAGGCGCATCCGCCGCTTCAGGTTTCTCGGAATTTCCATTTGAATCAGCGTCATGCTTTTTGCGCCCTGTTGGCCTGCCTGTGGGTTTCCTGTGGGTGCTGTACGATCGCTGCACCGCAGCCCACACCGGGCGGGAAACCCGTTCAACAGGTGGAAAAGGGGGTAGCGGACCGGGGGCGCTTCGGGTGAAACAGGGGGTGTCGGGGCGGGCAGGCGATCCACCCCCGCGCCACCAAGAGGGTTCCACCCGAGTCCCGCACAGGAATATCCACATGCCCCTTCCCCAGCCGCCGCTGATCCTCGCCTCGGGCTCGACAAGCCGGCGCGCGATGCTCGAGGCCGCCGGCCTGGCCATCGAGACCCGCCCCGCCCGCATCGACGAAGAGGCGATCCGCGCCGCGCTGCAGGTCGAGGGCGCGAGCCCCCGCGATCAGGCCGATGCGCTGGCCGAGATGAAGGCCCGCAAGGTCTCCGACAAGGCGCCGGGGGCGCTCGTTCTGGGCGCTGACCAGATCCTGGAGCTGAAGGGTGAAGTCTTCGTTAAGCCGGAAACGCCAGAGATCGCGCGCACGCAGATCCGCGCCCTGTCCGGCAAGACCCACAGGCTGCTGTCGGCGGCGGTGATCTATCGCGACGGCAAGCCGCTCTGGCGTCATGTCGGCGAGGCGCGGTTGACGCTGAACGAACTTTCGGATGGGTTCATCGACGGATATGTCTCTCGTAACTGGGACGAGATCCGCCACACCGTCGGCGGCTACATGATCGAGAAGGAGGGCGTGCGCCTGATGGCACGCATCGAAGGAGACCACTTCACCATCCTCGGGCTGCCGCTGCTGCCGCTCTTGTCCTGGCTGCGCGTCACCGGGGAGATCGAGGCATGAGCGACCATCCCCGGATTCCGCTGGCCGGCGTCATCGGTTCCCCCGTCGCGCATTCCCGCTCGCCGATTCTGCACAACTACTGGCTGAAGCGGTACGGGCTGCCCGGCCACTACATCGCGATGGACATCGCGCAGGCCGATCTGAAAGAGGTGCTGCGCACCCTGCCCAAGGCCGGTTTCGTCGGTTGCAATGTCACGATCCCGCACAAGGAAACCGTGCTGCAGATCGCCGACGTGGTCACCGACCGTGCCGCGCTGATCGGGGCGGCCAACACGCTGATCTTCCGCCGCGACGGCAAGATTCATGCCGACAACACCGACGGCTACGGCTTCGTCGCCTCGCTGCGCCAGAACGCGCCGCACTGGGCCCCGCAAAGCGGCCCGGCGGTGGTGCTGGGCGCGGGCGGCGCGGCGCGGGCGATCGTCGCCTCGCTGCTCGAGGTCGGCGTGCCCGAGATCCGCATCGCCAACCGCTCGCGCCCGCGAGCCGAGGCGCTGCGGCAGGAATTCGGTGCGAAGCTGGTGGTCTGCGATTGGACGCAGGCCGGGTCGATGTTCGACGGCGCGGCCACCGCGGTGAACACCACCGCGGTCGGCATGGTCGGCAAGCCCGAGCTGGTGCTGCCGATGGACGACCTCTCGCCCGACTGCATCGTGACCGACATCGTCTATACCCCCCTGCGCACCCGTTTTCTGGAAGACGCGGCGGCGCGCGGCTGCACGACGGTCGACGGGCTCGGGATGCTCCTGCACCAGGCGACGCCCGGGTTCGAGCGCTGGTTCGGCCATCGGCCCGAGGTCGATGACGCGACCCGCGCCGCGGTGCTGGCGTGACGGCAGCCCGGCCGTTCCGGCTGGGCCTGACCGGCTCGATCGGGATGGGCAAGTCGACGACGGCGGCGATGTTCGCGGAAGCCGGCGTGCCGGTCTGGGATGCCGACGCGACGGTGCACCGGCTTTACGCTGCGGGTGGGGCTGCAGTGCCGGCGATCGCCGCGCTGGCCCCCGAAGCGGTGATCGGCGGCGCGGTGGACCGTGGCCGGCTGAAGGACTGGCTGGCCGGCGACCGCGCGCGGCTTGCGGCGCTCGAGGCGGCGGTGCATCCGCTGGTGTCGGCTGACCGTTCGGATTTCATCGCACAGAATGCAGGCAAACCACTGGTCCTGTTGGACATTCCCCTGCTTTACGAGGCAGGCGGCTTTGCCGATGTCGATGCGGTGGTGGTGGTGTCCGCCCCGCCAGAGGTGCAACGTGACCGCGTTCTGGCCCGCCCGGGCATGACGCCCGAGGCGCTGGAGATGATCCTGTCGCGCCAGCTTCCCGATGCCGAAAAGCGCACCCGCGCCGATTACGTGATAGAGACCGTCTCGCTCGACGCCGCCCGCGCGGCTGTCGCGGATCTGGTCGCCAAACTGGGGAAATCCGATGCGTGAGATCGTTCTCGACACTGAAACCACCGGTTTCGACCCTTCGACGGGCGACCGGATCGTCGAAATCGGCGCGGTCGAGCTTTACAACCACATGCCGACGGGCCGGACCTATCACCAGTACATCAACCCCGAACGGTCGATGCCGCAGGATGCCTTCGAGGTGCACGGGCTGGGCGACGACTTCCTGCGCGACAAGCCGGTGTTCAAGTTCGTGGGGCAGGCGTTTCTGGACTTCATCGGCCCGGATTCGAAGCTGGTGATCCACAATGCCAGCTTCGACATGAAATTCCTGAACGCAGAACTGGGCTGGGCCGGCCTGCCGGTGATCCCGATGGACCGCGCGGTCGACACCGTGATGATCGCGCGGCGCAAATTCCCGGGGTCCCCGGCCTCGCTGGACGCGCTGTGCCGTCGGTTCGGCGTCGACAACTCGGCGCGCGAGAAACACGGGGCGCTTCTGGACAGCGAGATCTTGGCCGAGGTCTACCTCGAACTGCTGGGCGGAAGGCAGCCCGACCTCGTTCTGGCGTCGGGCCCGCAGGTGCAGGCCGGTGCCGGTGCCGCGGTGATCGAGGCCTGGCGCCCCTCGCCTCGCCCGCAGCCCCTGCCGCCCCGGATCACCGAGGCGGAGATCGCGGCCCACGAGGCCTTCGTCAAGGGCCTGGGCGAGGCCGCGGTCTGGTTGCGATACGGCGACTGATCTAGAGCGCGGCCACCGCGTCGCGGGTGCGTCGCCAGCGGTCATAGCCTGCGTCGAAAGCCTGTTTCAGGGTCGAAGTAGGCTCTATCACGCGGGCGATCTCGGGCTGGGTGCAGATTTCGACCCCGGCCCCCTCGGTGGCCATCAGCCCCATCCGCGCAGCCCCGAAGGCACCGCCGAAATCGCCGGCGACCGGCAGCGACACCGGCGTGTCGAGCACGGTCGCGATCACCCCCAGCCAATAGTCCGAGCGCGAGCCCCCGCCCACCGCCAAGAGGCTGTCGAAGCGGGTGCCGGTCGCGGCCAGCGCGTCGCGGCAGTCGCGGATCGCGAAACTGACGCCCTCCAGCACCGCGCGGGTCAGCGCGTCGCGGTCTGTCCCGTGTTCAAGACCAAGGAATCCCGCACGGATCGCGGCATCGTTCAGCGGCGTGCGCTCGCCGCCCAGATAGGGCAGGAACCGTGCCTTGCCGGGAGCCTGAACCGTGTCGCCCAGCGCGCGCACGAGGTCGGCGGCACCAAGACCCGCCCCCCGCGCCCACCAGTTCAGCGCGTCTGTCGCGGCCAGGATCACGCCCATCTGGTGCCAGGTGTCGGGGATCGCGTGGCAGAAGGTGTGCACCGCCGTCGCCGGATCGGGGCGATAGCCGTCATCGGCGGCGAAGAGCACGCCCGAGGTGCCGAGCGAGACGAAGGCCTCGCCCCGCCTCACCACGCCGACGCCAAGCGCCGAGGCGGCATTGTCGCCCGCCCCGCCCGCGACGACGACCGAGGCCGACATGCCGAATTCCTGCGCGACCGCGCCGCGCAGCGTGCCCGAGGGCGCCGAGCCTTCGACCAGCGCGGGCATCTGCGAGCGCGACAGGCCGGTCTTGGCCAGCAGATCGTCGGACCAGTTCCGCGCGCCGGTGTCGAACCAGCTGGTGCCGGCCGCGTCCGACATGTCGCCGACATGGCCGCCGGTCAGCCAGAGCCGCAGGTAATCCTTCGGCAGCAGCACCTTGGCGACCTTCGCGAAGATCGCCGGTTCGTGGCGGGCGACCCAGACCAGCTTCGGCGCGGTGAAGCCCGGGAACACGATATTGCCGGTGACGGCGCGGAATTGCGCATCGGCATCCAGCTCCGCCGCCTCGCGATGCGCGCGCGTGTCGTTCCACAGGATGCAGGGGCGCAGCACCCGGTCCTCGGCATCCAGCAGCACCGCGCCATGCATGTGCCCTGACAGCCCGATCCCGCGCACCGCGGCAAGACTGCCGTGCTTCTGTGCCAGCGCGGCCAGCACCGTCTTCGTGGCCTCGATCCAGTCGGCGGGGTCCTGTTCCGACCAGCCCTCGGCCGGGCGCGAGACGGTCAGCGGCGCGGTCGCCTCGGCCAGGATCGCCTGATCGGCATCCATCAGGATCGCCTTCAGCCCCGAAGTGCCCATGTCGAGCCCGATATACATCCGCGATCCTCCTGTTTGCGCTACCGAGAGATCGCGCGGCGGCGCGTGAAGGGCAAGCCCCGCGCGGCGAAACCTGCCGATCCGCGCACCAGAAAACCGCAGGCCGGGCCGTCGCGAAAGATTCTGAAAAATTGTTCGAAACCCGTGGAACCCGTCCGGAGGATCGACGTTTATCCTGCGAACCGCCGTGGCTTTGCCGGGCCGCAGCGGTGATCCGGCTCAGGTCCCCGCCAATGCCGGATGCCGCGGAACGCACCCTGCCCCACAGTCCCTCACACGGGTGCGTTCCGCGGCTCCCCATTCCCCCGAAGTCGATTTGATGCATTCGTGCCGCGCATTTACGCCGATCGCGCGCGCGTGATTGCACCCCGGTGAACCGTTCGTCACAGTTCGCGCGTATCACGCGACAGAGGGCCGACGGCTTGCGCGGAGGAGGCGTCCTGCAGATTCCACCCCTGAAGACTTTCCTCGAGATCGGCTCGGGGATCCTGAAGATCATGGATGAACGCAACCTCGGCCTCGTCGCGGCGGGGGTGGCCTTCTACGCCATGTTCGCGATCTTCCCGGCGCTGGCGGCGGTCGTGTCGGTCTGGAGCTGGCTGGCCGCCGATCCGGACGTGCTGGAAAGCTATCTGCAGGTCGCGCGCGGCTTCATCCCGGACGTGGCCTTCGGGCTGATCGCGGGGCAGGTTTCGGCGCTGGTCGACGCCTCTGCGCAAAGCGGGATCGGCTGGCGCACCTTCCTGTCGCTGCTGATCGCGCTCTGGTCGACGCGGGCGGGCCTCGCCTCGGTCGTGCAGGGGATCAACGCGATCCACGGCTATCCGAACCACAAGCTGTCGAAGCAGTTCATCCTGCCGATGATCCTGACGCTGACCGTGCTGGGCATGGCGATCGCGGCGCTGGCCACGGTGGTTGTGCTGCCGCTTCTGCTGCATGTCCTGCCGCTGGGCCCGATCGAGGGGCGGATAATCGGCGGGATTCCCTGGGTTATCACCTTCCTGCTGCTGCTGATCACCATCGCCATGGTCTACCGCTACGGGCCGAACACCCGCCGCGCCCTCAGGGCCGGATGGCTGACGCCGGGCGCGGGGCTCGCGGCGCTGCTCTGGGCCGCGGCCTCGATGGCCTTCTCGATCTACCTGTCGAATTTCGGAACCTACAACCGGATCTACGGCTCGCTCGGGGCCGGGATCGCGCTGCTGATGTGGTTCTATCTTTCGGCCTACGCGGTGCTGCTGGGCGCCGCGCTGAACCATGTGCTGGGCATCCCGCGACCGCATTCCGAGGATATCGGCGGCCGCGGCCCGGTCATTTCGAGGCGCGGGCCCCCGATCTGAACCCTTCGCCGAAGCTCTTTCCGGTTTCGAGCCCGGCCAGGAACGCCTCGGCCAGCGGGGGCGGCGGCGGCGCGGTGGCCAGCGGCAGCGCCACCGGCGGCGGCGGTGCGGGGCGGCGCAGCATCGCCACCGCGACCAGCGCGACCGCGAGATAGAACAGCGCGACGATCAGCGCGGCCCAGGCAGCGCCCAGAACGTCCGACAGCGCGATGAAGCCCGCGGCGGTCGCGAAGGCCAGCGCCACCAGCGCCGCGATCCCGGCAAGCAGGCCCAAAGCGGCCGAACGCGCCAGTCCGGAGACGGCGCGTTGCAGCTTCAGTTCAAGGGCGGCGATGATCCCGCCCATGGATCAGCGACGGGTCGCGGTCAGCAGGCCCAGCGCGAAGCCGATCCCGGCGGCGATGCCGACGGCGGTCGCGGGGCGTTCCTTCACGAAGGTGTCGGCCTGCGTCGCCACGGTGCCGGCCTGCGCCCGCATCGTCTCGAGCTGGGCGGCGGCCTGGCTGGTCAGCGTGTCGAGCTTGGCCAGCGTCTGCGCACGCAGCGTTTCGGCCTGGGCCTTCGCGGTGTCGAGCGTCGACAGGCTCTGATGCTTGCCATAGTCGCCCAGCGTGGTGGTGATGTTGGACAGGTCGTCCTTCAGAGCGGCGATCTGTTTCTGAAGGGCCACGAGATCAGCCTCGGCAGCCTTGCCATTGGTGTAAGCGGCAGCACGCGCCATGGTGCACTCCTTTTCCTAAAGCGCCCCGACATGGCCGGAGCGTTACGTTCCATTGCCCCACCAACGCCATCGGCGGCCTCGGGTTCCGCGCTGCGGCGGATGGTCGCCGGTGCAGCATCCGGGGGCCTGCACGGCGGAACTCCGCCCCGCCCCGCGACGTTCGCCTTTCGACAAGCATGACTGCAGACCTGCGAAAGGAGAAGGAAAATGCTCTACTGGGCCGCGATCTTCCTTCTCGTCGCGTCGATCTGCGGGATCTTCGGCTTCGGCGGCTTCGCCCTTGGCGCAGTCGTCGCGAGCCAGGTCCTGTGCCTGCTGTTCCTTGCGCTCTGCCTGCTGGCCCTCGGGATCGGCATGTACGACCGCAGTACCGGCTGACGCGACGGGATCGACAGGGAAAAAGAAAGGGCGCCCGCGAGGGCGCCCTTTTGACTGTCGAAGGCGGATGGATCAGGCCGCCAGCGTCTCGGTCGAGGCGAAGAACATCGCCTGGCTTACGGCCGAGCGGACCTGCTCTTCGAGGTAGGGTTTCGAGATCAGGAACGCAGGCTCGGGGCGCTCGCCGGTCAGCAGCCGCTCGGGGAAGGCGGTGATGAAGATCACCGGCAGATCGCCCATCTCGGCCAGGATGTCGTTCACCGCATCGATGCCCGACGAGTTGTCGGCCAGCTGGATGTCGGCGAGGATCAGCGCCGGGCGCTCCTTGCGGGCAAGCGCCACGGCCTGATCACGGGTCCGGGCGACGCCGGTGACCTCGTGGCCCATCGCTTGCACGATCGACTGGATGTCCATCGCGATGATCGTCTCGTCCTCGATGATCATCACGCGGCCAAGAACCGAACGTTCCATCTCGCGCAGCGCGATGATGACCAGCTCTTCCGCTTCCCCGGGCGAGACCTGCATGATCTGGCCGATCTGCTCGAACCGCATCTCCTCGATCGTGCGCAGCAGCAGCGCCTCGCGGGTGTTGCGGGTCAGCGCCGAGAGGTGGACCTGCGCCCGCGCCTCGAGCGCGTCGAGACCCTCTTCGGCGACCGGCGCCCCGGCCGAGGACCAGATGGCGTGGAAGGCGCGGAACAGCGCCACCCGCGGCTCGAGCCCGGATTCGAACAGGCCCCGGTCCAGCAGGATCGCTTCCAGCGTGGCGACCGCATAGCGGTCTCCGGTGTCCTGACTGCCGGTGAGCGCGCGCGCGTACCGACGCAGATACGGCAGCTCGGGACCGATCAGCGCCGAGATGTCCGCGGTGTGCCCTTCTGTCATGTCGTCTCCAGACGTTTTTTCATTTTTCTCGGAACCGAACGTGGCCGACTGTGTTCGGTTCCAGAGCAAATCAAAAAAGAATGCCGCGGAACACCATGACGCCAGACGCCAGCGACGACAGCAGACCCACCGTCGAGCGCCAGATCGACGAGAATCTGCGCCGCGTGTATCAGCAGATGGTGGATCAGTCCGTCCCCGACAAGTTCATGTCCCTGCTTCAGCAGCTGCGGCAGCAGGATGCGGCCAAGGAGCCGGACGAAAAATGAGCGCTGGCAAGGACTGCTCTGACCTCGATCCGCGCGATGAACTCGTCACACATCTTCCGGCGCTGCGCGCCTTTGCTCTCAGCCTCACCCGCAACTCCTCGGCCGCCGACGATCTGGTGCAGGACACGATCCTGAAGGCCTGGAGCAACATGCACCGCTTCCAGCGCGGCACGAACCTTCGCGCCTGGCTGTTCACGATCCTGCGCAACACCTTCTATTCGGCGCGCCGCAAGACCCGCCGCGAGGTGGCGGATGTCGACGGCATCCACGCCGGCCGGCTGGCGACCAAGCCCGATCACGACGGTCGCCTGGCGATGGCCGATTTCAAGGCGGCCTTCGAGCAGCTTCCCGATGAACAGCGCGAAGCGCTGATCCTTGTGGGGGCCTCGGGCTTCGCCTACGAAGAGGCGGCCGAGATGTGCGGCGTCGCGGTCGGCACGATCAAGAGCCGGGCGAACCGCGGTCGCCGGCGGCTTGCGGAACTGCTGAATCTCGCCGAAGGGGAAGAACTCACGATGACTGATCCGGCGACCATGGCGGTGATGGCCGCGTCTGCGTCCTCGGGCTGACAGGCCTGTGAGGGACACTTTCCGGGACTTCCTTCGCATGACCGAAAGGCTGGGCTTCCGCCTGGCCTTTCTGCTGTCGGTGGCCCTGCTGCCGCTGGGCCTGATCGCGCTGTCGCAGACCTGGCAGATGGCGATGGACGCCGAAAGCGCCTCTGAGACCGCGCTGATCCAGCGCACCTCGAATGCGATCGGCGGCGAACAGGCGATCGTCCACGGCGCGCTTGGCGCTGCCGGCGCGCTCAGCCAGACCGTCGTCGAGAACATCGCCAACGTCACCGCCTGCTCGACCATGCTGCGCGACTTCGTGGCCCGCAGCCCGATCTACACCTTCGCCGGGCTCGTCCCGGCGGACGGCAAGATCCGCTGCTCGTCCGCGGGCGAAGAGCTCGACGTCTCGGCCCATCCGATCCTGCGCAAGTTCGCCGAAGCACCCCGCGCCCAGGTCAACGCCTCGATGGAGGGCACCGTCTCGCGCGAGCCGGTGCTGATGGTCTCTGTCCCGGTGACCCGCGATGGCGTCTATCTCGGGATGATGGTGCTGTCGGTGCCGCACCGGGTGCTGTCCTCGCTGCGCACCGGGACCGGCGGTCCGTCGGATGTCGACGTGGTGATGATGAACCAGAGCGGCGACGTCCTGCTGACCGAGCCGCGGCCGATGTCCGCGGCCGAAGAACTGCTGCCCGCCGATGTCTCGCGCGATACCCTTGCCGGCCATCAGGACCCGCCGATCTTCCGGGGCCGTGACGGGCAGGGGCGCGAGCGGGTCTTCGTCGCGGTGCCGGTGGTCGCGAACCTCGTTTACGTCCTTGGCAGCTGGGACCCGGAAAGGGCCCAGCTGAGCCGCGACCTGATCTCGCCCGCGACGCTTCTGTTCCCGCTGACGATGTGGCTGACCAGCCTCGTCGTCGCCTATGCCGCCGTCGACCGGCTGGTGATCCGCCACATCCGCGACCTGCGCGGCGAGATGCGTCGCTTCGCGCTGGGCCGCCGCGATCACCTGCCGCAGGTGCCGCGCAACGCGCCCTCGGAGATCACCGAGGTCAGCCACACCTTCCAGAACCTCGCGCGGATCGTGATGCGCGACGAAGCAGAGCGCGAGGCGAGCCTGCAGGAAAAGACCGTCCTGCTGAAGGAAATCCACCACCGCGTGAAGAACAACCTGCAGCTCATCGCCTCGATCATGAACATGCAGATCCGTCGGGTGCGCGAACCCGGGGCACGTTCGGTGCTGAAAAGCGTGCAGGACCGCGTCACCAGCCTCGCGACGATCCACCGCAACCTCTATCAGGCCGAGTCGCTGTCCGCGGTACAGGCCGACACGCTTCTGGGCGACATCGTGCGGCAGATGTCGGTGATGACCGGCGAGCCGGGCCGCCAGCCGGAGATCGAGACGCGCTTCGATCCGGTCAGCCTCTACCCCGACCAGGCGGTGCCGGTCGCGCTCTTCACCACCGAGGGGCTGACCAACGCGATGAAATACTCGACCCGCACCCCGGCGGGCGATCGGCGCTGGATCCGCGTCGCGCTGGTCTCGACCGGCCCCGGCAAGGCGCGGCTGTCGGTCAGGAACTCGCGCGGCGGCGAAGAGCCAGTGGTGAACGAACGCACCGGCATCGGCACCCAGCTGATCACCGCCTTCGCCGGCCAGCTCGGCTCGCAGGTGGAGTGGACCGAGACGGAAGACAGCTACGAGATCGCCGTCGAATTCGACGTGGCCGAATTCCAGCACGGCATCCAGCAGTTCCCCACCTCTGCCAGCGGCAAGGTCACCAACACCCCCCGCGACGGCCGCGGCCACTGACGGGCCGGCGCCGGCACCCGGTGCCGCGCCCACCCCTTCGCGCGACGACCGCCGCGCCGGCGGAACGCCACCAACGCGCAAGGAAAAAGGCCCGGGGATCTCTCCCCGGGCCCTTTTCGTTCGGCTGGCTGGATCAGCCTTCCTTGTCGTATTCCGGCATCGCCTTCATCTGGTCTTCGGTCTGCGAGACATGGACCGACAGGTTCTTGCCCTCTGCATCCTCGGCGGTCATCTTCAGGTCGCCGAAGTCGAAGGCCACCGGCTTGGCGCCGATCCCCAGGAAACCACCCAGATCGACGACGGCGCTGGTGATCTTGCCGTCGTTGGCAATGACCAGCTCTTTCACGTCACCGACCTTCTCGTCGTTCGAGTCGTAGACCGGCGCGCCCTGCAGCTGCTCGGCGGTCACGGTGCTCGGGTCGACCTCGACCGCAGCCATCTGCTCGCCGGTGCCGGCGGCATCGGTCGTCGCAGCCGGGGCCGTGGCCTGCGCCGTGGTGTCGGCGGCCGGGGCGGCAGCCATCGTGCCGGCAGCGGCGCCGGTCGTCGCGGCCGCGTCGTTCGAGGCCATGGTGTCCGCGGCCTTCTGGTCGGTCGCGGCGGCGGTGCCGTCGGCGGCGGCCTGCTCGTTCATCTCGCCCGGAGCCTTGTACTCGGGCGCGTTCTCAAGCTGCTCCTTCGTCGCGGTGAAGGCGATGAAGTAGTCGTTGGCGTCGTCACCGTCGGGGATCAGCTTCAGCTGGTCCATGCTGACGGCCACGGTCTTCTCGCCGACCCCGAGGAAGCCGCCCACGTCGACGAGGATCGCCTCGAGCTGGCCGTCCTTGCTGATCAGCATATCGTGGACTTCACCCACGTCGTCCCAGTCGGCATTCGCCTCGGTAATGGCGGCGCTGGTGTCGATGTCGCCCTCGGCGGTGTAGACGCGCTTGCCGATGAAGGTCTCGGCCGAGATCGTCATCGTGCCCTCGGCGGGCATGTAGCTGAAGTCGCTGGTGCCCATCGTCGCATCGGCGGCCGGGGCGGCAGGTTCAGCGGCGGGCTGGGTCGCGGTCTGTGCATAAAGCGGCGCGGCGGTCATCGCGACGAGCGCGGTGGTGGCAAGAAGCTTTTTCATGTCGCAGTCCTTTCATCTCCTCCGGCGGGGCATGCGGCCTACCGCGGCCCCGGTATGGGATGACAACGAAATGCGCACACAGTGGTTCCTGCGCCAACTTATTGATCTTCATGGAAATATTGTGAAGATCGGGCGGAACCTGACCCCGCGTCGGACGTTACGCGCGAAGGCTTAGCCGTTGCGGGGGCGCCGATGCGCCCCCGTCCCGGTCAATAGTCCTTCTCGAAATAGATCCCGATGCTGGTGCCGCCGTCGGATTCGGCAGAGCCGCGCGCGGTCACGTTGCGGGTCACGTCGAGGTTCAGGTTGATCGAGCTGGTGCCCCCCGCCCCGACCGTGACGTCTGTATAGACCTTGTCCGAGATGTAGCGCCCCGCGCGCAGCGCCGCGTTGCCGCTGTCGTCGGTGGTGACGTCCAGATCGTCGAGCCCGGTCGCGTCGCGCAGGTTGCCGATGATGCCCTGCCCGCCGCGCCCGGCCAGCGTCGAGACCGCCGAGGCCAGCTGCGCGGCCTGCAGCGCCGAGATCTTGTCGAGCCCGCGCCCGAACAGGATCCGCGACAGCACCTCTTCCTGCGGCAGGCCGTTGGCCGAGACGAAGCTGATCTGCGGGTCCGAGGCCGGACCGTCGATGCGGATCGTGGCGGTGTCGTCGTCGGTCTGGGTCGAGGCGGCGAAGGTGATCGTCGGCACCAGCGAGCCCTGCAGCTGGATCAGCCCCTCGTCCAGCGTGAAGCGCTGGCTGAGGATGTCGAGCCGGCCGCGGATCAGCTCGAACTGGCCCTCGGGTTGCACGTCGTTGGTGGTGCCGCGCACGCGCAATTCGCCGCCCAGTTCCGCATCGAGGCCGCGGCCGCGGACGAAGATCCGGTTCGGCGCCGACACGCGCACGTCCAGCCCGTAGCCGCCGCCGCTGCCCTCGGCGGTGACGCGGGTCACCTCGTCGGCGCCGGCGCGTTGGCGGGTGCGCCGGCTGGCGGCGCTTTCGTTGACATGGCGCAGCCCGGTCACATCGCCGCTGGAGCCGAAGCCGGTCGAGGGCACGCGCACCTCGGTCGGCCCCAGCGCGAGGCGCCCGGCGATCTCGGCGCCGCCGGTCAGCGGCCCCTCGACGGTCAGGTTGCCCGCGACCGAGGTCTGGTAGAGCTTCGGGTCCTTCAGCACCAGGTCGCCCAAGGCAATGGCGAGGTTGGCCGGATAGGCGCCGCTCAGCGTGACCGGGCCCGAGACGCGGATCGTGCCGCCTTCCGAGCCGCGCGCGTTCATCGCGATGTCCGCGCGCCCGCCGCCCAGGCTGACGGTCGCGTCGATGCCCTGCAGCTCGAGATTGGCGGCAGGCACGCTGAAGCGCGTGTTCTGCGTCGACACGGTCCCCGACAGCGCCGAAAGCCCCGGCGCGCCGTTCAGGCGCAGATCGAAGCGGATCGGCCCCTCGACCGTCTGCGGCGCGATGAAGGCGTTGGCCAGCGCCGCCTGCGCCGCGCCGGTGATCCCGAGATCGGCCGTCGCGAAATCGGCGGCCAGCGTGCCCTGCGCGCGGGCATCGACCCCGCCGGGGCCCTGCGCGCTCAGGTCGATGCGGTAGCCCTGGCCCTGCGGTTGGGCGATGGTGCCAGAGACGCTCAGCGGACCGGGGAACTGCGGCACCAGCAATGCCATGTTCGACAGCCGCGCGTTCAACGTGATCGCACTGCCGTCGCCGCCGGTCTGGCCGCTGGCACTCGCGGTCAGCTGCGGGTTCTTCACATCCAGCGTCTCGATGCGAATCGCGCCCTGATCCTCTTCAGCCACCAGCGCCACGCTGGTCGCGCCGGCCAGGATGCGGTCGGCCTCGGGCTGGTTGATCGCGAGGTTGTCGGCAGCGCCGTTCAGCGTGATCCGCCGCACCGGGGCGGCGGCGGTGCCGGTCTCGGTCAGGGTAGCATCCGCATTCAGGCGGCCACGGTAGCCGGGGCCCATCACCGACAGGTCGGGCAGCCCGATCCTCGCGCGCAGGTCGCTGGCGCCCGGATCATAGGTTCCCGCCGCATCCAGCGAGACGCGCGGCCCCTCCAGCTTGGCCACGTCCAGCGTCAGCGCGGTGCCGTCCTGCCGGCCCGCGACATCGAGCGCAGTCGCGCCCTGCAACAGGCCGCTGGCCTGCTGGAGGCCCACCGCAAGATCCTGCCCGCGCCCGGTCAGGGTGAAGTCGCGGACCGGCGCCTCGGCGGTGCCCGTCTCCTTCAGCGTCGCGTCGGCGGTCAGGCTGCCGCCGTAACCCGCGCCCATCACCGACAGGTCCGGCAGGCGGAAGCTGGCCTTCAGGTCGGCGTCGCCGGGCCCGTAGCGGCCGGTGGCGTCCAGCGACACCGCCTGCCCGTTGATCCGCGCCATGTCGAAGGTGACGACATTGTTCAGAAGCCCGCCGATCAGCACCAGCTTGCTTTCGCCCGCCAGCAGGCCGTCCAGCTGCGGAATGCCCAGCTTCAGCGACTGCCCGGTGCCCTCGACATCGAAGCGGCGCAGCGGCCCCGCCTCTTTCATATGGGCGTCGGCCTTCAGCGCGCCGCCGTAGTCAGGGCCCATGACGCCCAGATCGGCGAAGTCGAGATCGGCGGTCAGGTCGCTGCGGCCCGGCGCCAGCAGGCCCTGCGCGGTCGCGGTCAGGGTGCGGGCGTTGACGCGGGCTGAGCGGATCGTGGTGCCCTGCTTGTCGCGCATCGCGTCCAGCGCCACGGTCGAGCGGCCCTGCAGCAGCGCGTCGAGCGGCGCGATCCCGGCCCCCAGATCGGTGCCGTTCAGGGTGACGCGGGCATCGAAGGCGCCGGTCAGCACGGCATATTGCCCCTCGACCGCAGCCTCGGTCGCGCCCTTCAGGCTTTGCCCGGCAAGGCCGGAATAGCGGTCGAGATCGTCGATCCGCGCCCCAAGCGCGCCGTCGACGGTGAAGTTGCCGTCGAGCCCGCCGATCACCAGATCGCCGGTCGCGCCATAGCCCTCGCCGTCCAGCGCTAGGTTGCCGATGCGGAAGCCCTCGGCCACGGTCGCGAGGTCGGCGCTGCCGGTCAGGGTCGGCCCCAGAGCGCGGGCCAGATCGGGATCGGGCGAAGTCACGCCAGAGGCCGCGAAGCGCAGCGTGCCGTTCAGATCGGTGCTCGCGGCCTTCGACAGCTGCCCGGTGCCGTCCAGCGTCAGCTCTTCGATCCCCAGCGTCTCGCTGCGCAGACCCTGCAGATTGCCCGCCAGCCGCCAGTCGGGGCCGGTCGCCGCGTCATAGTCGAGGTTCAGCGCCGCGCTGGTCACATAGGTTTCCGAGCCGGAGGTCGGCAGCAGCACGTCGCCGCCTTCCGCCAGCCCCAGCTTCAGCGCCAGCTCCGCCAGCGTCGGCACGCCATCGGCGCCGATCTGCGCGCGCCCCGTCACGTCCAGCGCCTGCGACGAGATCGTGAGGCTGGGCAGGTCCATCGCCCCGTCGGGGGCGCGGCTGCCCTGCGCCTGCAAGCGCACGTCGTCGCCGAAGAACTGCTGATAGGCCGGCAGGAACAGCGGCGCGATGTCGCCGCCCAGATCGACGGCAAAACTGCGCGTCGGCTCGGCGCCGTCTGCCGCGGCGCTGGCGGTCAGGGCGACGGTGCCGGTCAGCCGCGGCTCGGCATCGGTCGACAGGCGGATGTCGGCGGTGAAATCGCTCAGCGGCCCCTGCCCCGCAACCGCCAGCTGCAGCGCGGGCGCACCGGGCAGGCCGATGGTGGTGGCAAGGATGCCCTGCGCACCTTCGTCCAGAAGCAGGTCGATCTTCGCCTGTTCCGTGGCATTCTCGAAGCTGCCGGCCAGCGTCACCCGGCCCTGCTGGCCGTCCGTGCGCTCGGCCGCGATGTCGACCGCGCCCTCGCCATTCGCGAGGCTGGCGTTGCCGGTCAGCGAGAAGTCGACCGGCGTGCCGATGATCGGCTGGCCCAGCGCGACCTTGCCCACGATCAGCGATTCCACCTTCAGGCTCACCGGCAGCTCGGGCAGCGAGAAACCTTCCGAGGCGGTCGAGGCCTCCATCGGGTCGGCCTCGGTCGCGGGCAGGCGCGGCAGCTCGATCGCCTCGGCCGACAGCTCGCGGATGTCGATCTGGCGGCGCAGCAGCGCCAGCCGGTTCCACTGCATCGCCCCGCCGCGGATCGTGAGCCAGGCGCCCTGATCGTCGGAGATCGTCAGGCTGTCGAAGGTCGCGCGCGAGGACAGCGCGCCCTGGAAGCCTTCCAGCCGCACCGTCCGCCCCTCGCCGCCCAGGCTGTCCTCGATCAGGCCGGTGATCCAGCCGCGATCCTCGTCCCCGTTGGGGGCCGCCGCGTCCTGCGCGATGGCCCCGATCGGCAGCAGAAGACAGAGCGCGAGGGGAAGAGCTTTGCGGGTCATCAGAAGGCCTGTCCGATACCGATGTAGAATTGCACGCCGTCGCCGGTGCTGCCGGAAACGGGGGCCGCGACATCCAGCCGGATCGGCCCGATGCCGGTGTTGTAGCGCAGCCCGATGCCGGCCCCGGCCTGCATGTCGTCGCTGCTATCGCCCTGCACCCAGCCCGCGTCGTAGAAGGTCACGATGCCGATCGACTTGGTGACGTTCACCCGAAGCTCTGCCGAGATCGCGGCAAAGCTGGTGCCGCCGGTCTTCAGGTCGGGGTCGATCTCGTAGACGCCCAGCGACTGGTAGGGCTGGCCGCGGACCGATCCGCCGCCGCCGGTGTAGAACAGGTAGTCGCGCGGCACCTCTTCCAGCTTGGCGCCGACGATGGTGCCGCCCTGCACCCGCCCGGCCAGCACCACGCGGTCGTCCGCGCCGAAGCCGTAATAGCCGCGGGTGTCGAAGGCCAGCTTCGCCCCGGTGCCGGTGGTCTCGAGCCCGTTGAAGGCCAGGATCTCGCCCTTGGCATAGACGCCCTCGGTCGCGTTCAGCGCGTTGTCGCGCCCGTCCCAGGTCAGTGAGAACGGCAGGATCAGCTGGCGATAGCGGGTGTCTACGCCAAGGTCATCGGTCACGTCCGACCCTTCGAAGCCGAACGAGACCTCGCCGGTCAGCTTGTCGGTGATGTAGCGTTTCAGGCCGAAGGTCAGCCGCACGTTGTCCGAGGTGTAGTCGTCCTCTTCGTTGCGCGCCGCCAGCGCGTCGACGAAGGCCGCGCTGTCGCGGAACGGCGTGCCCGGTCGTTCCAGCCGCGCGCCAAGGCTGTAGTCCATGCCACCGACCGAGCTGCCCATCCCCGAGATCTCGCCGTCGATGGTCAGCTTCTCGGCGCCGCCGAACAGGTTGCGGTGCATCCAGCCCGCCTCCAGCGCCGCGCCGTCATCGGACGAGATCGAGGCGCCGAAGCTCATCTTGCGGCGCTTCTCCTCGGTCAGGATCAGGTCGTAGTCCAGCCGGTCGCCGGGGCTGACGGTGTCATGCTCCTTCAGCACCACGGCGCGGAAGGTGCCGGTGCGGCGCAGGCGCTCGGCCACGGCATCGACCTCGTCGGGATCGAAGCGCTCGCCGGTGGGGAAGCCGGCGATCTTGCGGATCCGGTCCTCGCGCACCCGGCGCTGGCCAGTGACCGAAAGCTCGCCGAAGGTCACCCGCGGCCCCGGCTGGAAGCCCAGCCGCGCGTCCAGCGTGTTGGCGCGGTGATCGGCCGTCACCTGCTGGTCGGCCAGCCGCGCCTTGGCATAGCCCAGCGCCCGCCAGCCATCGACGACCGCCCCCGCGGCCTCGGTGATGACGCCCGACTCGGCGGGCTCGCCGCGCGCGAACCCGTCCGGCATCTCGGTCTTCGGGGCCAGCGGCCGTGCCTCTGCGCGCGAGAAGGTGAAGGCGGGGCCCGGATCGACGGTGATGATGATGCTGCGGATCTGCTGCGGCGCGTTCAGCGGCGGGATCGAGGCCGCCTCGCGCCCGTCGACGGCGATGGTGATGATGCCGGAATAGTGACCCTGCGCGTAGAGCGCGCCAAGGATGCGCCCGTAATCGGCCTGCGCGGCGGCCAGCAGGTCCTGCGCGTCGGCCTCTTTGTCGTCGCGCGCCGCGGCGGTCTGCGAGGCGTTCAGCACCGCGTTGCCGATCGCATGGTCCTTGCCGATGATGCGGATCTGGAAATTGTCGAGCGCGAGCGCCGGCCCCGCCATCAGCCCCAGTCCGAGACCAGCAAGGGCCGCGCCCATCGCGTTCCGGCCCCTGCGCCGCATCCGCTGCCGCATTCGGTCGTCTCCCCTCGGTCGTCCCGGCCGGTTGTCCCGGCCCTGCCCCTAGTCGTCGCAGGTCTGGCGATTGGTTGCCACCCCTCAGCACCAAGACGCGCGGGGAGTCGCCGGTTCCCCAAAAGTGATCGCGTCGACGCAACGACTCCGGGAACCGGGCAAAGGGGCCACAGGCGCAAGCGAAAGGCCCGCGCCGGAAGCGCGGGCCTTCTGATCTTCCGCAGGCGTGGGCCGCGATCAGACGATCGAGGATTGCGCCTTCTGGGCCTCGGCGCGGCGCACCAGCTCGTTGCGGTAGAGCGCGAGGAAATCGACGGTGTCGAGGTTCACCGGCGGGAAGCCCCCGTCGCGGGTCACGTCGAAGACGATGCGGCGCACGAAGGGGAACAGCATCCGCGGGCATTCGATCAGCAGGAACGGGTGGATCTGCTCGTTCGGGACGCCGTCGATAGCGAAGATCCCGCCATAGTCCAGCTCCAGCAGGAACAGCGACGAGCCGTCGGCCTTGTTGGTCGAGGCGACCTTGAACTTGGTGATGACCTCGTACTGGCCCTCGACCGCGCGCTTGCGGGCGTCGAGGCTGACCTGCACGGTCATCTCGGGCACGACCTCGCCTGCGTTCAGGCCCTTCTGTGCGAGGATGTTCTCGAAGCTCATGTCGCGCACGAACTGCGCGAGCACCTGCATCTTCGGCTGGCCCGGCGGCTGCGCGGCGGGGGCTTCGGGCGTTCCGTTGCCGTTCTCGGCCATGATCGTCTCCCTGGGATCGGCTTCGGGCCCGGGTCTAGCAGGAAGGCCCTGCCATCTCAATGCGTCAGCGCCCCCTGCCGGTGATCAGTCGCGCGTCCAGCCCGAGGGGCCGCCGGGGCGGTGGCGCGGGATCTCGGCCTGCGGGATCTCGTGAAACTCGCCGTCGATCACGTCCTGCCCGGCCGGGCGACGGAAGGGATCCTGCCGCGGGTCCTGTCCGGGCCGCAGCACCACGACGCGCCGCCCAAGGGCGCGCAGCATCGCATGGCGCAGCGGCGGCACCAGCAGCGCCAGCCCCAGCGCATCGGTCAGGAAGCCCGGCAGGACCAGCAGGAAGCCCGCGATCACCTTGACCGCCCCCTCTGCCATCGGCACCGCCGGATCGCGCAGGCCCCCCAGCGGCGCGCGCAGGTCGGCCATCGCGCGGGCGCCGGCGGTGCGGATCACCCAGATCCCCAGCATCGGCGTCAGCAGCACCAGCGCCAGCGTCGGACCAAGGCCGATCGCCCCGCCGATGGTGACGAAGAGCGCAATTTCGATGACGGGAAGCGCAAGAAGCGCGGCAAGCGGCCACATGGGGCGGATGTTCCTTCGGGTTCGATGCAGTCTTTCGACGCAGTGTGGTGGCAGGGACCCGCGGCAAACGCGTCTTGGGCCGGGGCATGGACTTGAAGCGCCCTGCGTCCTACATAGGTAGGGATCGCCCGATGTTCCAACCGCCGGTTCTCAAGATGACCGGCCCAGCCACGACCGAAAAGGCCGTCTCATGTCCAATGCCTTGATCCAGCTGCTCGTCCTGGCCGGAGTTGCGATCTTCCTGATCCTCCGTCTCAAGGCCGTGCTCGGCAGCCGCGAGGGGTTCGAGAAGCCGCCGGTGCAGATGCCCGATGCCGCGACCCCGACCCCGCGTCAGGGCTTCGAGGTGATCGAGGGCGGCCCCGATCGCGACATCGCCGACCACGTTCCGGAAAACTCGCCGGCCGCCCAGGCGCTGGCCGAGATGAAGCGGGCAGAGCCCGGCTTCTCGGTTTCGGAATTCCTGCGCGGGGCCGGCGGCGCCTACGAGATGATCCTGATGGCCTTCGAGAAGGGCGAGCTGGAGCAGGTGCGCCCGTTCCTCTCGGCCGAGGTCTTCGACAGCTTCGCCAGCGTCGTGGCCGAGCGCGAGGCCCGCGGCCTGAAGACCGAGGCGACCTTCCTCGGACTGCGCGAACTGGCGCTGCAGGATGCCGAATTCACCCCGGCGACCCGCGAGGGCGAGGTGACGATCCGCTTCACCGGCGAGCTGGTCTCGGCCACCCGCGACGCCTCGGGCGAGATCGTCGACGGCGATCCCAAGGCCTCGCGCCGCCAGCGCGACGTCTGGACCTTCGCGCGGATCGTGGGGTCGGACGATCCCAACTGGCAGCTGGTCGCCACCGGCGAGTGAGCTGACCCCGGATGCGCCAGACCTTTCCGGCCAAGACCCCGGACGCCGCCGCAAGGGCGGCGTTTTTCGTGGCGGGCTGAGCCATGGCGCGGCGCAGGAAGGGCCTGAGCGAAGAGGATCGCGCGCTCTGGGATCATGTGGCGAAGAGCGTCCACAAGACGAAGGCCGAGCCGCTGGCCCCGCCGCCGCCCGAGCCCGAGCCGCCCTTCGTCGCGCCCAAGCCGTCGAAACGCCTGATCGACGCCTTCCGGCTGGGCGAGAAGGCGGCGGGCGCGCTGCCCCGCCACGACCTTGCCCCCGGCCCGGCGGCGCGGCTGGCGGCGCAGCCGGTGCAGATGGATGCGGGCCAGCACCGCAAGATGGTGCGCGGCAGGCTGGCGCCCGAGGCGCGGATCGACCTGCACGGCATGACCCTGTCCGAGGCGCATCCCGAGCTGATCCGCTTCATCCTGAACGCGCATGCCGACGGGCTGCGGCTGGTGCTGGTGATCACCGGCAAGGGCAAGTTCCGCGACGAGCCGGGCCCGATCCCGCGCCGCGTCGGCGCGTTGCGGCACCAGGTGCCGCAGTGGCTGCAGATGATGCCGCTGGGCGCGGTGGTCCTGCAGGTCTCGGGCGCGCATCTGAAGCATGGCGGCGAGGGCGCCTATTACGTCTACCTGCGCCGCACGCGCTGAGCTTCCCCGCTCAGATCGCGTCGGCCCCATCCTGACGCGCAGCTGTGGCAGCGTCACCCTTCCGTCGGCATCGAAGGACAGGGGGCGGCGGTGGAAAAGGCCAGCGCGGCCTCTGATCGTGCCCAATCGGTTATCTCTGCGGAGCCGCCGCTGCGGTCGCCATCCCGGTCCGCCGCGTCGAACTGGCGCCACAACGGACCGTGCGACCCGGCCTGCGCAAGCACCGCCACTTCATCCTGGTCCACCGCCGTATCGAGGCTTTGCCGCAGTCGCCCGGGCCTCCGGACATTCCAGCCCCACGTGGCGGTCGATCCCCGCCGCATCGTGCGCCCCGTCGCTGCCGTGGGCCGGGATCACACCCTCTGCTCGTCCGAGAAAGGCGGCCGGGTCGGCGCGCAGCTGCACCGTCACGGCCAGATCCGACTGCTGCGCCATCGCGCCGCAGCAGGTCGGCATCCACAGCAGAATCGCGCGTCCCGTGTCTGTCACAGCACATCATCAGGGCTTCAGCCTGCGACACCGGGGTTGCGCGGGTTGATCCCAACCCGTCCGGCTTTCCACATCGTGGAAAAGATCCGCGCCGGGACTCCCGCGCCGGGCCCATCGGCCCTACCCCGGTCGCACCGCAAGGAGGTATGCCCGATGTCCACCCCCGTCACCCGCGCCGGCCTCGAGGTCGCCCCCGAACTCGCCGCCTTCGTCGAAGAGCGCCTGCTGCCCGGCCTGCCGGTCTCGGCCGAGGCCTTCTGGTCCGGCTATGCCGCGATGCTGGCCGATCTCGCGCCCGAGAACGCCCGGCTGCTGCAGGTCCGCGACGAGATGCAGGCCCAGATCGACGCCTTCCTGAAGGCCCGCAAGGGCAAGGACATCGCGCCCGCCGAGATGGAGGCCTTCCTGCGCGAGATCGGCTACATCGTCCCCGAGGGCCCGGCGTTCGAGGTCTCGACCCCCGCCTGCGACCCCGAGATCGCCACCCTCGCCGGCCCGCAGCTGGTGGTGCCGGTGATGAACGCCCGCTTCGCGCTGAACGCGGCGAACGCGCGCTGGGGCAGCCTCTATGACGCGCTCTATGGCACCGACGCGCTGCCTGGAACGCCCGAGGGCAAGGGCTTCGACGCCAGGCGCGGTGCCGCCGCCGTCGCCTGGGCGGCCGAGTTCCTCGACGACGCCGTGCCGCTGGCCGGCGCGCGCCATGCCGATGTCACCGCCTATGCCGCAGCGGATGGCGCCTTCACCGCCACCGTCGCGGGCCAGCCCGTCGCGCTGCAGGATCCGGCCCAGTTCGCCGGCACCACCCCGAACAGCTTCCTGTTGAAGAACAACGGCCTGCATATCGAGCTGGTGATCGACAAGACCCATCCGGTGGGCGCCGCCAGCCCCGCGGGCCTGCGCGACGTGGTGATCGAAAGCGCCCTGACCGCGATCCAGGACTGCGAGGATTCGGTCGCCGCCGTCGATGCCGAGGACAAGGTGCTGGCCTATTCCAACTGGCTCGGCCTGATGAAGGGCGACCTGGCCGAGACCTTCGAGAAGGGCGGCAAGTCGATGACCCGCCGCCTGAACCCCGACCGCGTCTTCACCACGCCCGCGGGCGGCACGCTGATCCTGCCCGGCCGCTCGGTCCTGCTGATCCGCAACGTCGGCCACCTGATGACCACCGATGCGGTGAAACTGAACGGCGCCGAGACGCCCGAGGGGATGCTCGATGCGGTGGTCACCGTCGCTGCCGCGATGCATGACATGGCGCGGAGCGAGAACCAGAACTCGCGCGCGGGCTCGGTCTATGTCGTGAAGCCGAAGATGCACGGGCCGGCCGAGGTCGCCTTCGCCGATGCGACCTATGCCCGCGTCGAGGACATCCTGGGCCTTGCGCGCAACACCGTGAAGCTCGGCGTCATGGACGAGGAACGCCGCACCTCGGTCAACCTGACCGAATGCATCCGCGCGGTGCAGGGGCGGCTCGCGTTCATCAACACCGGCTTCCTCGACCGCACCGGCGACGAGATCCACACCGCGATGCAGGCGGGCCCGGTGGTGCCGAAGGGCGAGATGAAGACGGCCGCCTGGCTGGGCGCCTATGAGGATGGCAATGTCGATGCGGGCCTTTCCACCCGGCTGGACGGCAAGGGGCAGATCGGCAAGGGCATGTGGGCGAAACCCGATGCCATGGCCGAGATGCTGACGGTCAAGGTCGGGCACCCGATGTCGGGCGCGTCGACGGCCTGGGTGCCCTCGCCGACCGCGGCCACCCTGCACGCGACCCATTACCATCGCGTGAACGTCGCGGCCCGGCAGGCCGAGCTGAAGGGCCGCGAAAAGGCGGCGCTGGCGAAGCTGCTGACCCTGCCGATGCTGGGCGGGCGCAACCTGTCCGAAGCCGAGATCGCCCGCGAGATCGACATGAACTGCCAGTCGATCCTGGGCTATGTCGTGCGCTGGGTCGATCAGGGCGTCGGCTGTTCCAAGGTGCCCGACATCGACGACGTGCCGCTGATGGAAGACCGCGCAACCCTCCGGATTTCCGCGCAATTCCTGGCAAACTGGCTGATGCACGGCCTGATCACCGAGGCGCAGGTCGACGAGAGCCTGAAGCGCATGGCGCTGGAGGTCGACCGCCAGAACGCCGGCGACGCCGCCTATGTCGCGATGGCACCGGGCTATGACGGCGCGGCCTTCCAAGCGGCGCGCGACCTGATCCTGAAGGGGGCCGACCAGCCCTCGGGCTATACCGAGCCGCTGCTGCACGCCTGGCGGCGCATCGTCAAGCAAAAGGCCGCAACCGCCTGAGCCGACTGCAAATACCGGGGGGTGCATCCCGTGCACCGGGCGTGCACCCCCCGTACACCCCCCGCGGCCGCCGCGGTCACCTTCCGGAAAGGACCTGCCGATGATCACCGTCACCCGCCTGGACATCGCCGACGCCCGCCGCCTGATCGCCGGCGCCTGCGCCAAATCCGAAGAGATCGGCGTGCCGATGTGCATCGCCATCACCGACGAGGGCGGCAACCTGCTGGCCTTCGAGCGGATGGAGGGTGGCAAGGTCACCTCGATCACCATCGCCATCGACAAGAGCTTCACCGCCTCGGGCGCGAAGAAGGCCACGCACGAATATCACGCCTCGGCCCAGCCGGGCGCGCCGGCCTACGGGATCTTCGCCGCGATCGGCGGGCGGCTCTCGACGGTGCCGGGCGGCCTGCCGGTGCTGCACGAGGGCGCCGTCGTCGGCGGCATCGGCGTCAGCTCGGGCACGCCGGCGCAGGACCGCGAGGTGGCCGAGGCCGCCATCGCCTTCTGGCAGGCGGGCTGACGCCCAGAGCTTGAGGCGGAGCTTGAGGCAGGGCTTGAGGGCGGCGGGAACCCCCGCCGCCCCGTTCCCGTTTGTCGCGGTGCGCTTTCCGAAAGGAGCCGACCGATGACCCAAGGGCTGAAGACCCCGGCGCTGGACCTTGCCGCGCTGAACCGCGCCGCCTGGCCGAACGAAAGCCCGGTCTACCGCGCCGCGCGCAACTCGCTTCTGGCAGAAGAGATCGCGCTGCGCCGGCAGATCGAGCGGGTGGCAGAGCTGCGCCGCGCCCTGCCCCCTGGCGGCGCGGTGCCCGAGGATTATGCCTTCACCGGCGAGGACGGCCCGGTGACGCTGGAGGGCCTGTTCGGGCCGCATCAGACCCTGATCGTCTACAGCTACATGTTCGGTCCCGAACGCGCGGCGCCCTGCCCGATGTGCACCTCGTTCATGGCCGGATACGAGCCCAAGATCGCCGACATCCGCCAGCGCGCCGCCATCGCCTTCACCGCCCGCGCCCCGATCGCGCGGCTGGTCGAGGCGAAGCGCGCCCGCGGCTGGACGCAGATCCCGGTCTATTCCGACGAGAGCGGCGCCTATACCCGCGCCTATGTCAGCGCCGAGGATGCCGACGTGCCGGGCTTTTCCGTCTTCACCCGGCGCGACGGCACGGTGCGGCATTTCTGGTCGGAAGAGATGTCGGGCGCGATGGCCGATCCCGGGCAGGACCCGCGCGGCGCGCCCGACCCGGACATCCTGTGGACGCTGCTCGACAAGACGCCCGAGGGCCGCGGCGACTGGTATCCGAAGCTAAGCTATTGATCGCCGGGGAATCCGGGCGCATGGTCGCGGCACTTTCGCTGTCGGAGCCCGTCCATGCTGCTGCCCATCCTCTTCATCGGCATCGCCACCACCGCGGTCTTCGACCTTTGGGGCCTGATCGTCGCGAAGGCGCTGGGCCTGCCGGTGCAGAACTGGAAGATGCCGGGCCGCTGGTTCGCCCATATCGGCCGCGGCCGGTTGCGCCATGACAGCATGGCCGGCGCCGACGAGGTGCCGGGCGAGCAGGCTCTGGGCTGGCTCTGCCACTATCTGGTGGGGATCTGCTTCGCGGCCTTCACCGTCTTCGTCGGCGGTCCCGCTTGGCTCGCCGTCCCGACCCTGCCGCTGCCGCTGATCGTCGGCATCGTCACCGTCGGCCTCGGCTGGTTCGTGATGGGTCCCTGCATGGGCGGCGGCATCGCGGCCTCGAAGGCGGCGAACCCGACGCTGGCCCGCGCGCTGTCGCTGGCCGCGCATGTGGTCTTCGGCCTCGCGCTGTGGGTCTTCGCGCTGATCTGGGCGTCGTTCGCCGCCTGACGCGCGACCGTTCCGGGGGGCGCCAGCCTGCGGGGCGGGGGGGGGGGGGGGGGGGGGGGG
>NZ_JBAWKD010000001.1:932183-1004429 GCF_037095735.1 Frigidibacter sp. MR17.14
GACCGTTCCGGGGGGCGCCAGCCTGCGGGGCCCGGGGGGTGCACCCCCCGGACCCCCTGTCTTTCAAAGCACGTAACGGCTGAGATCGGCGGATTTCGCCAATTGCCCCACGTTGGTCTCGACGAAGCCCGCATCGACGGTGACCGACTGCCCGGCCCGGTCCGGGGCGGTGAAGGACAGTTCCTCGAACACCCGCTCCATCACCGTGTAAAGCCGCCGCGCGCCGATGTTCTCGACCGTCGCGTTGACCTCGGCCGCGATCCGGGCCAGCGCCGCGATCCCGTCCTCGGTGAAGGTCACGGTGACCTGCTCGGTCCCCATCAGCGCCGTGTACTGGCGGGTCAGGGCGTTGTCGGTCTCGGTTAGGATGCGGACGAAATCGGCTTCCGTCAGCGCGCGCAGTTCGACCCGGATCGGCAGGCGGCCCTGCAGTTCCGGCAGCAGGTCCGAGGGCTTGGCGATGTGGAAGGCGCCGCTCGCGATGAACAGGATGTGGTCGGTCTTCACCGGGCCGTATTTGGTGCTGACCGTCGTGCCCTCGATCAGCGGCAGGAGGTCGCGCTGCACGCCCTCGCGCGACACGTCGCCGCCGCGCGCCTCGGACCGGGCGCAGACCTTGTCGATCTCGTCGATGAAGACGATCCCGTCCTCCTGCACCGACAGCAGCGCCGCCTGCTTGACGCTTTCGTCGTCCAGCAGCTTGTCGGCCTCTTCGCCGATCAGCACCTCGTAGCTCTGCGCCACGGTCATCTTCTTGCGGGTCATCCGCTGGCCGAAGGCCTTGCCGAAGATGTCGCCAAGGTTCAGCGCCCCCATGCCCATCCCCGGCTGGCCCGGGATGTCCATCATCGGCATCGCGGGACCGGCATCGGCGACCTCGAGCTCGATCACCGTGTCGTCGAGCTCGCCCTTCTTCAGCTTCTGGCGGAACATCTCGCGCGTGGTCTCGCGGGCGTCCTTGCCGGCGATGGCGTCCAGCACGCGGTCCTCGGCCATCTTCTGGGCGCGGGCCTTCACCTGATCGCGCATCCGGGCGCGGGTCTCGACGATGGCGGCATCGGCGAGGTCGCGGATGATCTGTTCGACATCGCGGCCGACATAGCCCACTTCGGTGAATTTCGTCGCCTCGACCTTCAGGAACGGCGCCCGGGCGAGCTTCGCCAGCCGGCGCGAGATCTCGGTCTTGCCGACGCCGGTCGGGCCGATCATCAGGATGTTCTTCGGATAGACCTCGTCGCGCAGGTCCTCGGGCAGGTTGCGCCGGCGCCAGCGGTTGCGCAGGGCGACGGCGACGGCGCGCTTGGCCTCGGACTGGCCGATGATGAAGCGGTCCAGCTCCGAGACGATCTCGCGGGGGGTCAAGTCGGTCATGGGGTCTCCTCTCAGCCGGCGATGCGTTCGACGGTGAGATTGCCGTTGGTGTAGACGCAGATGTCGGCGGCGATGCCCATCGCCTTGCGGGCGATCTGTTCCGCGCCAAGCTCGGTGTCGATCAGCGCCCGCGCCGCGGCCAGCGCGTAGTTGCCGCCGGACCCGATCGCGGCCACGTCATGTTCGGGCTCGAGCACGTCGCCCGCACCGGTGACGACCAGAAGGTCGCGCCCGTCGGTGACGATCAGCATCGCTTCCAGTTTCGACAGGTACTTGTCGGTGCGCCAGTCCTTGGCGAGTTCCACGCAGGCGCGGGCCAGCTGTCCGGGCGCGGCCTCGAGCTTCTTTTCCAGCCGCTCGAGCAGGGTGAAGGCATCGGCGGTCGATCCCGCGAAGCCCGCCACCACCTCGCGCCCGCCCGGGGTCAGGCGGCGCACCTTGCGGGCGGTGCCCTTGATCACGGTCTGGCCGAGGCTGACCTGGCCGTCGCCGGCCACCACCACCTCGCCGCCCTTGCGCACGCCGATGATCGTGGTGCCATGCCAGCCGGGGAAGTCGTCGCTGCTCATCCGGGTCTCCTTGTGCATCGGGGCTCAGATATGGCGGGGGCGGGCAGGGGACAAGGGCGCGAGGTGGGCGCGAGGGGGGCGCGAGGGGGCGCGGGGGGCCGGCGGGGGTCCGCCGGGGGCGGGGCAGGACGGGGGCGCTGCCCCCGCGAGACCCTTGCGGGTCTCGTCCCCCGGGATATTTTCGCCAGTAAGAAACCGGGGAGGGCGGGCAGTGGACAGCGAGGGGCTGCCGCGCATGGCGCAGGCGGCGATGGATCACTGGCCGGCACTGGCCGAGGCCGCGGGGTTGCCGCCGGAGGTCGACGGTCTGCGCGTGCTTGTGCACCGCGACCAGCCCGGGGTGCGGCGCGCGGTGCTGGCGCTTGTCGCGGGCGGGCAGGAGGTGATCCTGAAACATGCGGCCGAACCTTGGCAGCCCGAGCATTTCGACGGCTGCCTTGCCGCGATGCAGGGCGCGCGGGCGGCGATGCAGGGCGGCGCGCCGCGGCTGCTGGCGCGGCTGCCGGGCGGGCAGGCGGCCTTGATCGCGCGCGCGCCGGGCCGCTCGCTGGAAGAGCTGATGGAAGCGGCCGCCGACCCGCAGGAGATGCGGCGCCTGTTCCGCCGCGGGGCCGAGTGGCTTGGCCATTACCAGCGCGCGACCATCGGCCCGCCGACCGCCTTCGATCCTTCGGGCATGATCGCGCGCCATGCCCGGCTGCGCGAAGACATCCGGCAGGGGCGGCTGGCTCTGCCCGAGCCCGCGCGGTTCCTGGCCCTGTCCGAGGCCTTCGCCGCCGAGGCCGGCGCGGTCGCGGGGCGCGAGGTCGCGCGGGCGGCGGCGCATGGCGACCTGCATCCCGGCAACCTGCTGCTCGACCCGCCGCATGCCACCGTCGCCATCGACTTCAACCCGGTGCGGCTGGCCTGGGTCGGCCATGATCTCGCCGATTACCTGCTGGCCTTCCTGACCCGTTTCCTGCGCCCCGGCCAGCAGCCCGAGGGCGGCTGGCTGCCCGCGCCCGAGCGGCGCGCCTTCGCGCTGGGCCATGGCAGCGATCCGTTCGATGACCCGGTGCTGGAGCCGCTGCTGCTGGCTGCGATCGCGCGGAAATGGGTGCGGCTGGCCTCGGGCGACGGCCAGATCGCGGGCTCTCGGGCCGAGCGGCTTGCGGCGCTGATCCGCGTCGCCGGGCGGGCGCGGCCACGGCTTTGGGCCGATCTGCCGGGCGCGGAATGAGCGGGAACCGCGCGGTCCTGCATCTGGACGGGACGATGCTGGAGGCCGCGCGGGCCGGCCGGCAGAACTTCGTGAACCGGCTGGCGGCGGCGCTGGCAAGCGTGGGCTGGCGGCTGGAGATCGCCCGCGCCTCGCTGATGGCCGAGGCGCGCTGGGCGGCGGGGGGCCCTTCGCTCTGGCACATGTCAGAGCCGCCGGGGCCGGGCGGTCTGGTGATCCGGCGAACCTATCTGGGCGCCTTCTGGCATATCGAGCGGATCGCGGCGCGCTGGGACTGGCCGGTGGCGCGCGCGGCGTTCGATCCCGCCGGCATCGACCCCGACCGCGCCGCCGCCTTCGTCCGCCAGTGGCGCGGCCAGCTGTTCCCGGGGCTCGAGGCCCGACGCGAGGGCCATGTCTTCGTGCCCCTGCAGGCCCGGCTGACCGAGCGGCGCAGCTTCCAGTCGATGAGCCCGCTCGAGATGCTGCGCGCGGTGATCGCGCGCTGGCCCGACCGGCGCATCGCCGCGACCCTGCATCCGGGCGTGGACCACGATCCCGCAGAGCTTGCCGCACTGGAGGCGCTGGCCAAGACGCATCCGCGGCTCGAGCTGAGCCGCGGCGGCTCGCTGCCGCTGCTGGCCACGGCGGATCTGGTGGCGACGCAGAACAGCTCGCTGGCGTTTCAGGGGTATTTCCTTGAAAAGCCGGCGCTTCTGTTCGCGGGCATCGACTTTCACCACCCGGCGGCCTCGGTGCCGCGCGACGGGCTGGCGGCAGCGCTGGAAGCCGCGGAAGCCCCGCGACTGCCCTTGGCGCCCTATCTATGGTGGTTCCTGAAGGGCCACGCGATTAACGCCGGCGCGCCCGAGGCCGAGGCGCAGATCCTTGCCGCCCTGCGTCGCGGCGGCTGGGCGCTCTAGCCCCCGGAAAGGCGACGGCAGAAAAGCGACGGGGCGCGTCCTTCACGAACGCGCCCCGGCTGGGTTCGATCTGTCAGGCCGCTGGAGGACGGCTCAGATCGACGAGGTGATCCAGCTTTGCAGAGCGGCCTTGGGGGCAGCGCCGACCTTGTTCGACACGACCTGGCCGTCCTTGAACATGAAGAGCGCGGGGATGCCGCGCACGCCCAGCTGGGCCGGCGACGAGGGGTTCTCGTCGACGTTTATCTTCACGATCTTGACCTTGCCCTCGAGCTCTTTGGCGAGCTCTTCGAGCGCCGGGCCGATCTGGCGGCAGGGGCCGCACCATTCGGCCCAGAAGTCGACGACGACCGGGATGTCCGACTGGCGGACTTCGGCATCGAAGGTGGCATCGGTGACGGCATGGGTGGCCATGGCGCGCTCTCCTGAATTGGGGTCGGACCTGAACGTATGGGTCCAGTTGGCGTCCGTCAAGGTGTGGGGGTCAAGGTCTGGGGGGTGTCATCAAGGCTTCACGCACGATCTCGGGGGGCAGCGGCATCAGCAAGCCGCTGGCGGTCCAGAGAATTGCGGTTTCGACCGTCCGGTCCGGCCAGATCTGGCCCAGTGCCGCGGCATAGGCCCCCATCTGGCGCAGGATCCCGTCGGGCACCTGCGCGGGCGTCGCGGGCACCACCGCGTTCGACTTGTAGTCGAGCGCGATGATCCGCTCGGGCGTGACGATCAGCCGGTCGATCGCGCCATGCACCAGCCGGTCGCCCAGTTCGGGCAGGCGCGCGGTGAATTCGACCTCGGCCAGCGCCTCAGGGGTAAGGAACGGCGCCATGCCGGGCGCGGCGAGGATGCGTTGCGCCTCGGCCAGCAGCGCCGCGGCCTCGTCCGGGGCGGCGGCATCCTCGCCCTGGCCGAGCAGCCGCCAGGCCATTTCGGCCGGGTCCTCGCCGCCCCAGCCGGGCAGATGCTCCAGCAGCAGGTGCAGCTGGCGGCCGCGGCGCTTGGCGGCCTCGGTGTCCAGCGGCAGCGCGGCCTCGGGCACACCGGCAAGCGCCTTCGCGCCGCCGAGGTCCGAGGGCGAGAGCGCACGTTCCGCCGCCACCGGCGGCGCGGCGGGGCGCGACAGCCAGTCGGGCAGGGCAGGGGCGGCGGCCGCGGCATCGGGCACTGCCGCCGGCACGGGGTCCGGCCAGGCGCCGCTCGCATGGCGGCGGATCTCGCCCTCCGGCGTCGAAACCGTCTCTGTTCCGGCCCGATCGAGCCCATCGGACACCAGCCGCCACCAGTCGGCCTCGCCCTTCGGATCGCCCGCGCCGCAGACCACCAGCCAGCTTTCCGCCCGCGTCATCGCGACATAGAGCAGCCGGTCGCGCTCCTGCATGGACCGCGCCTTCAGCGCGCCCTTGGCCAGCGCCAGCGGTTCCGGCGCCTCATCCCCCGCGGCGCGCCAGAGCGCGTGGCCCTCGACGGTCAGGATCGCCGCATCGCCCTGCGCCTCGCGCCGGATCGTGTCGGGCAGGATCACCACCGGCGCTTCCAGCCCCTTCGAGCCATGCACCGTCATCACCCGGATCGATCGGCCCGCGCCCTCGGGCGAGCGCTTGACCTCGACATCGCCGCCCTCGAGCCAGACGAGGAATCCGGTCAGCGAGGGCACGTTGCCGACCTCGAAGGTCAGCGCCTGGGTCAGCAGCTCGTCGATGCCGTCCTCGGCCTCGGACCCCAGCCGCGCGATCAGCCGGCGGCGGCCGCCGTGGCGGGTCAGCATCCGCTCGATCAGCTCGAAGGGGCGCAGGAAGTCGGCCTGGTCGCGCAGGTCGGTCAGCACCGCAAGGGTCGCGGCATGCTGCGGCGCCTCGCGCAGCGCGGCCCAGAGGTACTGGCGCGGCGGGCGCGGCTGCGCCAAGCGGTGCAGCGCATCCTCGGACCAGCCGAACAGCGGCGAGCGCAGGACCGCGGCCAGCGACAGGTCGTCCTCGGGCGTGGCGAGGAAGGACAGCAGCGCGCGGATGTCCTTCACCGCCAGTTCCGCGGCCAGCTTCAGCCGGTCGGCCCCGGCGATGGCCAGCCCCTCTGCCTTGCAGGCGGCGATGATCTCGGCGAACAGCTCGGACCTTCGCTGCACGAGGATCAGGACGTCGCCGGCCTGCATCGGGCGGGGGCCCTTGGGCGTCGGGATTCGGGTTCCGGCCTCGATCTCGGTGCGGATCCAGCGGGCGATGCGGCGGGCCAGCACCACGGTCTGATGCGCTTCCGGCAGCTGGTCGACGGGATCGTCCCAGGCCTCGTCCCCGGGCTCGTCCGGGGCCGCGACCGGCGGCCAGAGGTCGACGCGGCCGGGCAGGCCCTCGTGGAAGGCGATGTGCAGGGGCGCGCCGCCGATGCCCGCGTCGGGTCGCGGCGCGAAGACCTCGTCCACCACCCGCAGCACCGCGCCCGACGAGCGGAAGGAATGCTCCAGCGCCGCCTCGCGCAGGGTGGCGTCGATGCCGGCGAATTTCGCGGCGAAATGCGCGCGCATCCGGTCGAAGGCGGCAAGGTCGGCACCCTGGAAGGAATAGATCGACTGCTTCTTGTCGCCGACGACGAAGATCGTGCGGATCCGGTCGCTGGCGCCGACGCCGGCGGTGAATTCCTCGGACAGGCGCTCGATCACCTGCCACTGGCCGGGTGAGGTGTCCTGCGCCTCGTCCACCAGGATGTGGTCGATGCCGCCGTCCAGCCGGAACAGCACCCATTGCGCAAGGCCGCGGTCGGACAGAAGCCGCGCGGTCAGCGTGATGAGATCGTCGAAATCGACCCAGGCGCGGGCGGCCTTGGCAGCATGGTAGCGCGGCAGGAAGGCGCCTGCGAAGCGGTGCAGCAGGGCCGAGCGTTCCGCCGCGATCAGCGCCAGCCGCCGCGGCCGCGCGGCCTCGACCCGCAGCGTCAGGGCGTCGAGCCGGTCGAGGAAGGGCGCGCAGGGGCCCTGCATCAGGCCCTTGGTCAGGATCTTTCCGGTCTTCGCCGTGCCCTTCTTGTCGCCCGAGGCATAAAGCAGCGCGCCCTCCAGCGCCTCGAGGATCGCAGGCACCGGCCCGGCCCAGTCGATCCCGGCCAGCTTGGCGCCCACCCGCTGGTCGTTCGGCCCGCTGCCGAGGATCGGGGGCAGCATCGCGGTGATCCAGTCCGCCTCGCCCCCCAGCAGCACCTCGGCGCCCAGCGCCGCCGCGTCATAGCCGGCGGGCAGGCCCAGCAAGGCGCCCAGCGCCGCGGCGTCGAGCGGCGGCTCGAAGGCGGGCGCATTCCCGCAGATCTCGGCCAGCAGCTTCGACAGGTCGTCCTGCGCCGACAGCCGCGCCAGCGCATCGACCGCGTCGCGCCCCTCGCCCGCGGCCATCTCTTCGACGATCTGCGTGCGCAGAAGCTCCGCCGCGCGGTCGTCCATCTCGGTGAAGCCGGGCGAGACGCCGGCCTCGAGCGGGAAGCGCCGCAGAAGGCCTGCGCAGAACGAATGGATGGTCTGGATGCGCAGGCCGCCCGGCGTCTCGATCGCGCGGGCGAACAGGCGCCGCGCCTCGGCCAGACGTTCGGGTGCCTGCGCGGCGATGCCGAGGTCGGACAGTTCCGCCGACAGCGCGCCGTCCTCCAGCATCGCCCAGCCGCCCAGCCGCTTGAACAGCCGGTTCTGCATCTCGGACGCCGCGGCCTTGGTATAGGTCAGGCACAGGATGCGCTCGGGCTCGGTGCCGCCCATCAAGAGCCGCGCCACCCGGTCGGTCAGCACCCGGGTCTTGCCAGAGCCCGCATTGGCCGAAAGCCAGGTCGAGGCATCGGGATCGGCCGCGTGCAGCTGGCGGCGGCTCGCGTCATCCAGCGGTTTCGTCATGCCCTGTCCTCTTCGCCCAGCACCGCGCCATAGCCGTCCACCGGCGTCTCGACGGGCGCGTCGGTCACGTCCCATTCGCCGAAGCGCGACAGGTGGTCGTAATCGCTGGCATCCTGCGTCGAATGCATCGCGCGCCGCGCGACATAGCCGCGCCCGCCCTTCAGGTAATGGGTCAGCAGCCGCTCGAGCCCTTCCCAGGTCTTCATCGTGACGCCGCCCTCGAGGTAGTCGGGCTTCGCCCCGGCCGGATCCTTCATGCCGATGTAGGTGATGCCCTCGACATCGGCATGGCCCAGTGCCTCGAACCCGCCACGCTCGGCCATCGCGGCTTCCAGCAGCATCTGCTTGTCGAAGGCCTCCTGCTGCTTCTTCGTGGGCGGGCTGCCGGTCTTGTAGTCGTAGATATGCACCCGCCCATCGGTCAGCTGGTCGATCCGGTCGGGCCGCGCGGTCAGCGTGAAGCCCAGATCGTCGAGCCTGACCGAGCCCGCGCGCTCCAGCACCACCGGCTTGCCGCGCGCCATCCGCTCGAACTCCGTGGCGACGAAGGCCGCGGCCACGCGCTCGAGCCGCGCCCGCCACATCCGCTGCGAGGCCGCCCAGGGGATCTGCGCGGCAAGCTCGGCCTCGGCGATCTCCATCAGCCGGTCGCGGGCCGCGGGCTGGTCCTCGGCCTCGGGGCGTTCGCGCACGAACCGCTCGATGATGTGGTGCAGGACGGTGCCGCGCATCCGCGCGTCGGGCTCGATCCCGATCGGCGGCAGCGGCTCCAGCCGCAGGATGCGCCGCGCGTAGATCTGGTAGGGATCGCGGATCAGGCTGCGGATGCCGGTCACCGCCAGCTCCGTCGGGCGCTGGTCGAGCGGCGGCTGCGGGGCGGGGCGCGTGGCGCGCGGGATCCCGCCCGCGGGGCGTTCCACGGCGCGGGCCAGTGCCACCAGCTCGGCCCCGCGCGCCCGCATCGCCGCCAGCGCCTCGGGCCCGCCGCGCGTGGGCAGGCCCGCCATCAGGTTCACCATCCGGTTCAGCCAGCGCGAGGGCACGGTCTCGGCCTCGGCGCTCTTCAGGGCGCGGCTCAGCACCACCTCGGGCGCGCCGACGGCCTGCTGGAAGTCATGCGCCGACAGGCCCACCGCGCGTTCGGGCGAGCGCAGGCCCGCATCCATCCGCATCCGCCGCGACATCCAGGGATCGGGCGGCGGCTGCTGCGGCCAGACGCCGTCGACCAGCCCGCCAAGGATCACGAGGTCCGCCCCCTGCACCCGGGCCTCGAGCGTGCCCCAGATCGCGATGCCGGGATGCACCGTCTCTGACCCGCGGACCGAGCCGGAATTCATCAGCGAGGCGACAAGCTCGCGGTAATCGTCGGGCGAGACCGCGCCGCCATGCGGCGCCTCGGTCCGCAGGCCCTGCATCACCCGCGCGGCTTCGCGGCCGCCGGCCTCGCGCCACAACTCAGAGGCTTCGGCGCTGCCGCCGGGGCCCGCGGCCAGCGTCTCGGCCAGCGCCAGATGCCCCTCGACCCAGTCGAGCACCATGCGATCCCCGCCCAGCGCCGGCGTCGGGCCCAGGGCGTCCCCCAGCCAGGCGGCCCAGGCGGCGCGGCCCTCGGCCGGGCTCGTCTCGGCCCAGGCGGCCAGATCGGCGGGGCCGGGGAAGGCCGGGCCGCGGCGGCGCAGGCGCAGTTCCAGATCGCGGGTGTGGCGCAGGTGATCGCCGCGCGCGCCGTTGCCGGTGGCGGTGATCGGGTGCTTCAGCAGCGTCAGCAGCGCCTCGACCGAGAGCCGTTCGCCGTAAAGCGCCGCAACATGGCGCAGGAAGCGGCCGGGCGGCGACAGGATCAGCGGCTGGCCGGCGCTGTCGTCGGGCGTGATCCCCCAGCGGTCGAGCGCGGCGATGACGCGTCGCGCCAGCATCCGGTCGGGGGTGATCAGCGCCGCGCGCTGCCCGTCCTCGGCCGCGCGGCGCAGGCGCAGCGCGATCGCCAGCGCCTCGGTCCGCGGATCGGGCGCCTCGATCAGGGTCATCGCCTGCGTGGCGGGGCGCAGGTCGGGCAGCCGCGGCCCCTCGGCCAGCCACTGGTCGGTGACCGGCGCGGGACGCAGGGCCAGCGACAGCAGGCGGTTGCGATCCGGCGCCGGGGCGGGGGCGGTGTCCCACAGCCGCACTGCAGAGGGCGCGAGGTCCAGCGCGCGCAGCAGCGCCGCATGGCGGTACTGCGGATGGTCCTCGGCCGGGAAACGACCCTGAAACAGGCTCTGCCACACGGGGCCCGGCTGGTCGAAGTCGAAGCCCGGCAGCACCACCCAGCCTTCGGGCAGCCGCGCCACGGCTTCCAGGAACAGCGCCGTCGCCCCGCGCGAGCCGGTCGAGCCCGCGACCACCACCGGATCGGCGGGGGGCGTTTCCGCCCAAGCCGCGGCCAGCGCCGCGACCAGCGCGCGCTGCCGCGCCTCTGCGTCCGGCGCCGCGTCGCCGCCCTCGAAGAACCGCGCGACGATGCGGATGAAGGCCAGCGAGCGCTGCCAATGCGCGGCATGGTCGGCGATGTCGAGCCGTTCCAGCGCCTCGGGCGAAACGCCTTCGTCCTGCATCTCTGCCATCAGATCCTGCAGGCTTTCGGCCAGATCCGCGGCCCCGGCGCCGGGCGCCAGATCGGGCGCCGCATTCAGCAGCCGCTGCACCAGCTGCCCCAGTTCCAGCCGCCGGCGCAGCTTCGGCACCGCCGGCGGCAGTGCCGCCATCGGATCGCTGCCCAGATCGGTGATCAGCCGCAGCCGCGGCAGCAGGCGGGTGCCATGAGCGTCGAAAGCCTCGGCGATCTTGCGGCGCATCCGGCCCGAGTTCGCATAGACCGTGACCCGCGCCATCGCCTCGGGCGGGCGGCCGGCCATCTTCGCGATCAGGCCGGCGACGAAGGCCTTGGGGAAATCGGCGCCGCAGGGAAGGGCGTAAAGTTCAGCCATCGGTGGCCTCCAGCAGCGCTTCGGCCAGCGGGATCGACTCTGGCCGGCCGACATCGCACCAGCCGCCCGGGTGTAGAACCCCGTGCAGCCGACCGCGGGCGGCTGCCAGATTCCACAAGATGTTGTTAGAGAATTTCGCCTCAGACACTTCATCGAGCAGATCCAGCGACAGGATCTGTGCCCCGGTATAGACCGGCCCCGGCCCGCGGGTCAGCGCGCCGTCGTCGCCGATCAGGAAGTCGCCTGCACCCGCATGACCCACCGCGCGCGCCTTCGGCACCAGCAGCAAAAGCGCGTCCATCCGCGCCGGGTCCCATTCCGCCAGCAGCGTCCGCAGCGGATTGGCCCCGGTCCAGACCGCATCGGTGTTCAGCGTGAAGCAGGGCTCGGACAGATGCGCGCGGGCGGCCTTCAGCCCGCCGCCGGTCTCCAGGATCTCGGGCTCGAAGACCACCTGGGCTCGGCCCGCCAGATGATCGGCGATCTGCGCGGGCAGGTAATGGGTGTTCGCCACGACCCGCAGGCCCAGCCCCTCGGCCAGCGCCAGCGCATGGTCGATCAGCGGCCGCCCGGCGACTTTGATCATCGGCTTCGGGCGATCCTTGGTCAGCGCCCCCATCCGCGTGCCGAAGCCCGCGGCGTAGAGCATCAGCGCAGAGGGTGGCGTCCGCATTCGTCCCTGATCCTTTGCAGCCCCGCGGGCGAGGGCGCGGGCAGCAGCCCGGCCACCGCCTCGGCCAGCGGCGCCAGCGCCGGATGCGCCAGATCGCGCATCAGCAGGGCCCAGACCCGGGGAATGAAATCGACATACTGCGGCTTGCCGTAATGCATCGACAGCCGCGCGAAGACGCCAAGGATGCGGAGATTCCGCTGCGCCCCGCAGAAGGCGTATTCGGCCCGGAACAGAGCCTCGTCCAGCCCATTCGCGGTGATGTAATGCATCACCATCCGCTCTTCGGCATGGGGCGAGACGTCGCGCCGCGCGTCCTTCAGCATCGAGACGAGGTCATAGGCCCGGTTGCCCGCCATCGCGTCCTGAAAGTCCAGCAGCCCGACCCGCGCCACGCCCGCGCGCTCCGGCAGCCACAGCAGGTTCTCGGCATGGAAGTCGCGCAGGATCATCACCGGCTCGCCGGGCGCGAGTTCGGCTTTCAGGCCTTCGACCAGCGCCGCGAACCCGGCCGGGTCCGAGACCTCTCCCGTCACCGCGCGGCGGTACCACTCGACGGCCAGCGCCGCCATCCGGCCCATGACCGCGCCGTCATAGGGTTTCAGGCCGGCCACGGGCGGGGCGGCATGCAGCGCGGACAGCACGTCGGTCGCGGCGGTGTAAAGCTCGACCTCGCGGTCGGGCTCGTTCGCCAGCACCCGCGCGAAGAGGTCGTCGCCCAGATCCTCGAGCAGCAGGAACCCCGCCGCCTCGTCCGCCGCGAGGATCGCGGGGGCTGACAGGCCGCGTTCGGTCAAGGCGCGGGCGATCGCGAGGAAGGGGCGCACGTCCTCGCCCTTCGCCGGGTCGGCATCCATCAGCACCGCGCTGCGCCCGCCCTCGGTCAGCCGGTCGTACTTGCGGTTCGAGGCGTCGCCCGCCAGCCGCCGCCGGGTGGCCGCGCCCCAGCCCGCCGCAGCGATCAGACGGTCGCAGGCGGCAGCGCGGATCCCGGCGGCGCGGGCGGTGTCGTCACGGTCGGTCATGGCAGGCTCCGGAACAGGGGCAGCAGGGCGCGGGCGCGGGGCCCGGTGGCGATGACGGTCAGCCGGCGGCCCTCGCCGTCGGGCTTGAAGGACAAGCGCAGCGCATCGGCCGGCGCCAGTTCGGCCAGCCGGTCGGGCCATTCGACAAGGCAGATCGCGGTGTCGAACGCCTCGTCCAACCCCAGTTCGAGTGCCTCTTCGGGTGCGGTCAACCGGTAGAGGTCGGCATGCCAGATCTCGACGGGACCCGCGTCATAGGTCTGCACCAGCGTGAAGGTCGGCGAGGGCACATCCTCGGTCCGGCCCAGCGCCGCCAGCCGCGTCTGGATCAGCGCCCGCGCGAAATGGGTCTTGCCGGCGCCGATCTCGCCCGACAGCAGCAGCACGTCGGCGGCGCCCAGCGCGGGAGCCACCGCGCGCGCCAGCGCCTCCGAGGCTTCGGGCGCGGGCAGGATCAGCTCCAGCGTGTCGGGGGCGTCATCGGTGCGGCTCATGGCCGAGGTCTAGCGGCCCCGCCGCCTCAGGCCAAGGCCCGTCCGTCGGCGGCGGTGTGGTTGGACGCGACCCTGCGCGATACCGCCCCGCCGGACGCCACCCGGCCGGACGCTGGCCGTGAGCGGCTCGGCCCGGCGCGGCCCGGCGGGATCGTGCGGCTGGCGGCGCTTAGGCACGCGAGGCGCCCTCTGCCAGATGGTCTACCTGCCATCCCCGGCGCGCTCTGTCAGGGAGCTGGCCCTGCGCCAGCCAGCGCGCGCCGTCCGCTGCAGCCGGTGCCGGGAGCGGAGCGACATACAACGCGGGATCTCATCCGGTTGACTCGCAACCGTGGCGCTGTCTGCCAGATGGTACGATTGTCATCCCCGGCGGGCTCTGTCGGCGCCGGTCCCGCGCCAGCCCCGGTGCCGCGGGAGCCAGGGGCGGTGCGGGAGGTGTCGCGGGGTCTCGCCCGGCGGGCGCGCAGCCGAAGCCGGGGGCCCGGGTCTGCGATCCGAATGTGGTCCCGGCGGCGGATCATGCTGTCACCGCTCCGCCGCGGCGGCCCGGATCGCGGCGGCTGACCCTGTGGTCAATACCGGCCGTTCTGTCCGTGATGGCCCGGCGGCAGCGGCGGCTCGGCCGCGGCCTCCGCGAGGCCCGGGATCGCCACCTCGGCCCCGGGCGCGAGGCCGAGCGGCCCCGTCGCCAGCCGTTCCGAGAAGCCGACCATCGTCGTGCCGCCCGACAGCGGCTCGACCCGCATCGTCAGCCGCCGCCCGTCGCGCAGGGCCAGCGCCCCGCTCCAGGGCAGGCGCGGCCCGTCGCGCGACAGCCGCTCGCCGATCTCGGACCAGAGCGGGCCGGGCAGGCCGCGCTCCTGCCAGCCGGCCAGCGCCGCCGCGGCGTCGCGCGCCTCGGGCGCCCCGGAGCAGTCCCAGAGCAGGCGATAGGCGGGGTTCGCGATCACCAGTTCGCCCGTCGGCGCAAAGACCGCGACCGCCTCGTCGATGCGGTCGATGACCGCGCGCCCCAGCTCGATCTCGCCGCGGAAGCGCCGGGTCAGGGTCATCTCGCCGGTGATGTCCTCGATCATCAGCGCCAGCCCGCCGTCGGCATGGGGCCGGGCGGTGACGCGGAAGGTCTCGCCGCTCGAGATCTGCCAGGTGTCCTGGTAGAAGCCCTGCGCCGCCGCGCGCTCGATCTCGACCATCTGGCGGTGCCAGCTGCGGTAGTTGCGCGGCTCGGGCAGCATCCGCTCTTCCCGCAGCCGGTCCAGCACCGTGCCCAGCGTCGGCCGCTCGGCCAGGAATTTCGGCTTCAGCCCGGTCAGGTCGGTCAGCGCCGGGTTGAACAGCGCCAGCCGGCGTTCGTGGTCGAAGATCGCCAGCGCGATCGGCAGCTGCGCGAAGGTGCGGGTCAGGGTCTGGATGAAGTCCTTCAGCGCCCGCTCCGCGGTGACCAGCGCATCGGCGCCCTGCGCGAAATGCAGCCAGCCGCCGTCCGGGGCGGGATGGGCCGAACACAGGTGCCAGCCGCGGTGGGTGCCGGCCGATCCCGCGATCTGCAGCCGCACCGGGCGGTCGCCGGGCACCGGCGCGGTCTCGAACAGCAGCGGCGGCGGCCAGAGATCGCGCGGCATCTCGCCCTCGGGCTCGGGCGCCTCGCCCTCGGCCGGCGGGCGCTGGCCGACATCGGCGGCGGCCAGCAGATAGGCGCGGTTCGCCCAGACCAGCCGGCCCTCGGCATCGAGGCGCCAGGACAGGATCGGCACCTCGTCCGCCAGCTCGCGCAGCTCGGTCAGCTCGTCCTCCATCGCGCGCAGGCTCAGCGAATCGACCCGGATCGCCGGCCCCTCGGTCCGCGGATCGGCCAGCGTGATCCGGGCCAGACCCGCGACATTCTCGGCCCGCAGCCGCAGCGGCGCCGGGCCCGGTCCCGACAGCTCGATCCGGCCGGCGCGGGCCAGCTCCTGCATCTCGGTGTCGAACTCGGGGAAGCGCGGGCGCAGGAAGGCCGACAGCCGGTCCCAGTCGCTGGCGCCCGGCGGCAGGCTGTCGAGCAGCGCCCGTGCCGGGGCGGTCGCGTCGATCAGGCTGCGGGTGTCGAAGAGGAACGCGGTCTCTTCCAGCTCCGGCCCGCTGTCCGCAAGCCTGCGCGGGGCGGCGCGGCCGGGAAGGAAGCTCATCAGCGCAAGGGCGACCAGCGCGGAGCCAATCGAGGTGGATACGAACAGCAAGGCGATCGGCAGAATGCTCTCCACCGCCTTCTCCCCAGAAGCAGTGACACCTGGAACCCCGGAAACGGAGGCGCGAAATGTGCATGCGCCCAAAACGGCAGCCGGGCGCGTTCGGCCAAATTCCGCTCAAATGGTTAAGAACTGGTTAACACCTGGAGCGGCCAAATCCCGCCGCCCAAGGCAGCCGTCCAGTCCGGTCCTTTGGCCGGATCGCCCTCAATCTCCGTCAAAGCTGCGGTTCGGGCCCAGCGGGCCGCCCGGCGCCTCGATGCGGGCGCGCGGCCAGACCAGCTCGACCACCGCGCCCGAGCGTGCGGGGGTCTCGGCCGCGCTCAGGAACGGGTCGCGGCCATTGGCGAAGCTGATCTCGGCCCCGGTGCGCTCGAGCAGGGTCTTGGCGATGAAGAGCCCAAGCCCCATGCCCTCGTAGCCCGGCCGCGCCTCGGCCTCGGCGCCGGCGCCGGGAAGGGATCCCGGCCCGGCCCGGCGGCGGATGAACGGGTCGCCCAGCCGGTCGATCTGGTGCGGCGGGAAGCCCGGGCCGTTGTCGGCGATGCGCAGGGTGATGCGGTTGTCGCTCCAGCCGAGGTCGACCCAGACCGTGTCGCGCGCGAAATCGACGGCGTTCTGGATCAGGTTGCGCAGCCCGTGGATGATCTCGGGCCGGCGCAGGACCAGCGGCTGGCGCCCCTCGGGCAGGGTGACGATGATGTCCTTGCCGCGCTCCGCATGCGGTTCGGCGGCCTCGCGCAGCAGGGTTTCCAGTGGCGCGCTGTGCACCTGCAGGTCGTCCTTCCCGGCCCGGCCCATGTCGCGCAGGATGTCGCGGCAGCGGTCGGCCTGCGCGCGGATCAGCAGCGCGTCGTCGCGCAGCTCGGGGTCGTCCTCCAGCTCCTCGGCCAGCTCGGCGCTGACCAGCGTGATCGTGGCCAGGGGCGTGCCCAGCTCGTGCGCGGCGGCGGCCACGACACCGCCCAGGTCGGTCAGCTTCTGCTCGCGCGCCAGGGCCATCTGCGTGGCCAGCAGCGCCTCGGACATGCCGTGGATCTCGAAGGCCACCCGCCGGGCATAGGCCGACAGGAACACCACGCCGACCGAGATCGCCAGCCAGTGCCCCAGCTCGAACAGCGCCGGCACCCGGATCTCGCCGCCGCCGGCCAGCCGCAGGGGCAGGTTCCACCAGCCGAACAGCGTGACCATGCCGATGGCCGAGGCGGCAAGGAAGGCGGTGGCCCCGCTTTGCAGCGCGGTGGCGCCGATCGTCGCCGGGGCCACGATCAGAAGCGCGAAGGGGTTGTTCAGCCCGCCGGTCAGCGCCAGCAGCGCCGCCAGCTGCGCGGTGTCGAACAGCAGGATCGCCACCGCCTGCCGCTGCCCCAGCCGGGTCGAGCGCGGATAGACGAACTGCAGGACGAGGTTGGCGATGACCGCTGCGCCGATCGTGGCCAGGCAGGGGCCGAAGGGGATGCGGATGTCATAGATCCGCCAGGCGGCGAGGATCGCCCCCAGCTGCCCGGCGATCGCCGCCCAGCGCAGCACGACCAGCGTCTGCAGCCGCAGCCATTCGCTGTGCATGGTCCCGGGCTGGGGCTGGCGCGAGGGCATCCGGGGGGCCTCCTTGGGCGGTCACCCGGCGAATTCGGGTCGTCGGGATTGATACTCGGGCCCCGATGGGGGATCAATGCGGCGGACCGGGACCCGAGGGGCGGGGATCGGGTCCGACTGGGGCATGGGGGCTCACATGGCGATCTCGACCGGCCGCCTGGCGGTCGCGGCGACCTGTTTCGTTGCGATCGGCCTGGTGGTGACCTACGCGCTGACCCGCACCGGGGCCGGCAACGACATCTTCGCGGACTGCCGGCAGGGCGTGGTCTCGGGCGCGGCGCAGATCGGCGGGCCCTTCACCTTGACCGACGAGAACGGGCGCAGCGTCACCGACCGCGAGGTGATCACCGGCCCGACGCTGGTCTATTTCGGCTATTCCTTCTGCCCGGACGTCTGTCCCGTCGACGCCGCCCGCAACGCCGAGGCGACGGATGCGCTGGAAGAGATGGGCTATCAGGTGACGCCGGTCTTCGTCACCGTCGACCCCGAGCGCGACACGCCCGAGGTGCTGAAGGACTTCACCGAGGCGCTGCACCCCCGCATGCTGGGCCTGACCGGCACCGACGAACAGGTCCGCGCCGCGGCGCAGGCCTACAAGGTCTATTACAAGTCGCAGCGGAAGGATGATCCCGATTTCTATCTGGTGGATCACTCGACGCAGACGTATCTGATGTTCCCAAGGCTCGGGTTTGCCGAGTTCTTCAATCGCGACGTGGATGCCCAGCAGATGGCCGAGCGTTCGGCCTGCTTCATCGAGGCCGCCCGCAAGGCCGGGATCTGAGCCGGGGTCCGACGGCAAGGAATGACGACATGACCACCTCCGACGACATCGGTCCCGATCCCTCGCTGCTTCTGGTCGACGACGACCAGGCCTTCGTCACCCGTCTGGCCAAGGCGATGGAAAAGCGCGGCTTCGCCCCCGTCACCGCGGAAAGCGTCGCCGAGGGCAGCCGGATCGCCCGCGAGACGCCGCCGGCCTATGCCGTCGTCGACCTGCGGCTCGAGGATGGCAACGGGCTCGACGTGGTCGAGATCCTGCGCGAGGCGCGGGCCGATGCCCGCATCGTGGTGCTGACCGGATATGGCGCGATCGCCACCGCGGTCGCCGCCGTTAAACTCGGCGCGACGGATTACCTGTCGAAACCCGCCGATGCCAATACCATCGCCGCAGCGCTTCTGGCACAGGGCGACGCAATGCCGCCGCCGCCGGAAAACCCGATGTCCGCCGACCGCGTGCGCTGGGAACATATCCAGCGCGTCTATGAAATGTGCGACCGCAATGTCTCGGAAACCGCCCGCCGGTTGAATATGCACCGTCGCACATTGCAAAGGATTTTGGCGAAGCGCAGTCCGAAATAGGAATTGCGCACGATTTTATAATAACGGTATTTGCACTCTCCGCAATTGCGGCCTATCCACTGTGCATGATGCAACCAGTGGGAAAATCCTGATGACTGAAATCGACCTCGATGGCTACGGCCTGAAGGAACTTAAAGACCTGCGCACCAAGGTGGACCGCGCGATCAGTTCGTACGAGGATCGGCAAAAGTTGAAGGCCCGCGAGGAAGTCGAGGCATTCGCGCGCGATCGCGGGTTCTCGCTGGACGAGCTGGCCGCGTTGCAACCTGTGAAAAAGCGTAAACCCGCCGATCCGAAATATGCGAACCCCGCAGATCCCTCCGACACCTGGTCGGGCCGCGGCCGTCGCCCGCGCTGGGTCGAAGAGGCGCTCGCCTCGGGCAAGGAGCTTGCCGATCTCGCGATCTGAGGCCGCTTTCGGCCTCGGGACGGCGTCAGGGCAGGGCGGCCAGCAGATCCGCGTGCCGCCCCAGGTAATCCGCCCGCACCTCTGCGGGCGGACGCAGCCTGATCGACAGCCCGTCGATCATCGCCGGATCCGGCCGGCCGAAAAACCGGTCCGCTTCCGTTTCCGAAAAGCCGGCGATCTGCACCGCTTCCAGCCAGGCTGAAATCCGGTCGGCCTTCTTGATCGCCTTCTTCACCGCCACCGGCAAAACCGCGGGCAGCCCGAAGCGGATATGGATCGCCGCGGTCAGCCGCCGGTCCAATTCGCCGTAGCTCGGCCCGACCGCATCCTTCACCGGGCTGATCATGTCGCCGATCACGTACTCCGGCGCGTCGTGCAACAGCGCCGCCAGCCGCCAGCGCGTCGCGACGCCGGGGGTGGCGCGGGCGTGGATTTCCTCGACCAGCAGGGAATGCTCGGCCACCGAATAGGCGAAATCGCCCTTGGTCTGGCCATTCCAGCGCGCCACGAAGGCCAGCCCGTGGGCGATGTCCTCGATCTCGATATCGACCGGCGTCGGATCCAGCAGGTCGAGCCGCCGCCCCGACAGCATCCGCTGCCACGCCCGCGGCTGGTGAGAGGCTTTCGGCATCGCGCGCTCCTTTCGCATTTCAGGGTGCTAGCGCCCGGGCCACCGGCTGTAAACGGCCCCTCAGGGAACTTTTCGGGCGGGAAACCGCTTGATTCCGCGAAATCGCCGCGACTGAACGCCGGCGAAGATCTTCGGACGGGCCCGCGGAAGCGAGGCCCGGGGACAGAAAGGACACGCGATGAAACCGTTCCAGACTGCCGCCGTCTTCGGAAGCCTCGCCTTCGCCACCGCCGTGGCGACCGCGATCTTCACCGTTCCGGCGGAATCCTACGCCCCCTACCGCCCGACCGAGGCGCCGATGCCGTTCCGCGCCGACCCGATGGAAAGCGCGCAACTCGACGGCGCCCCGGTGCGCCCGACGCTCGACTCGCTCGAGGTGATGAACATGGTCACCCGCACCGGCGACGCGCAAGCCTATGACGAGCCCTATTGCGACCTGCGCGTCACCGTGACCGAGAAGCTGACCAACGAGTTCGAAGAGGCCCGCATCGGCCAGCCCGAGGTCGTGGACGGCATCTATGTCGAGCTCTGGGCCTCGGACAGCTTCAAGACCTGGTCGGCGCTGGCGACGCGCCCCGACGGCATCTCCTGCGTGGTCGAGACCGGCCGCGACTGGGCGGGCGAGACCAGCCTTGCCGCGCTGAAGGCCAAGGCCGACGCCTGATGGCGCCGGCCAGGGCAAAGGCCCGCATGGGCCGATGACCAGGGTCGCGGGCTTCGCCCGACGACCGCGCCCGGGTCGTCAGGCCCGGCGACGGCGGCGCAGCAGCGCCAGCCCGCCAAGGCCCGCCGCCAGCAGCGGTAGCGCCGCCGGCACCGGCACCGGCGCCATGTTGGCATCGACCACCGCGCGACCGAAGTCGGTGTAATCGGTGAAGAACCCGTCGATCCCCCAGTCGATGTAGCGCTGGATCTGGGCGAAGGCCGCCTCTTCGCTCAGCGGGCGGAAGGTGTAGCCATGCACCGTCAGGCCCAGCGCATGCGCGGCGGCGATGAATTCTTCGGTGATCGAATTGACGCTGACACCCACGCCATCGGCCACGCCCACCAGATCCCCGAGGCTGAAGAAGCCGTCGGTCCCGGTCACGCCCCATTGGCCCAGCAGGTTCGTCGCCTGCCCCAGCTGCGCGTAAAGCGCCTCGGCCCCGGCCTCGTCCATCAGCCCGTGCATCTCGGCCAGCGAGGCGTTGACGAAGCTCTGCAGGATCACCTTGTCCTCGGGCGCGTCATAGCCATGGGCCAGCAGCGTCTCGACGATCTTGATGTTCTGCGGCTGGTTGTAGGGCGTCTTCGACTCCGGATAGACGCCGATCTCGGTGCCGTGGCTGTCGTTGTAGGCGGTCAGGAAGCTCAGCACCTCGTCCAGCGTCGGCACGCGGTAGGGCTCGGCCATCGACGGCGTGAAGCCGGGATAGGTCGAATCCGCCGCCGCCAGCGCGCCGGTCGGCTCGACGGTCAGGGTCTTGATCTCGGCCAGCGTGAAGTCCTTGACCGCATAGCCGCCGTTGCGCGGCGTGAACAGCGCCTCGACGTTGGTGGTCCGGGTCAGCGAGCCGTCATGCATCGCGACCAGCTGGCCGTCGGCGGTGATCTGCACGTCGGGCTCGATGTAGTCGGCGCCCATCTGGATCGCCAGCTCGTAGCCGCCCAGCGTGTGTTCGGGCAGATAGCCGGAGGCGCCGCGATGCGCGACGACGATCGGCGCGGCGCCGGTCAGGGTGTTGAAGGTGGCGGCGGCGGCGGGCTGCAGCGTCAGCGCGAAAAGGGCCGCGCCGCAGAAAGCGGTCGTCTTGAACATGATCGTCACCTTGGGCCTGTAGACAGAAGTCCGTGAAAGGGGCCCGGCCCCCACCCGGGGTCCGGCGCCGGCAGGCTCGGCGCGGCGGATCACAGCCGGGTAACGTGTGCGTCAAACTTATCTTAAAAACTTGTCCTGCCGCGCGGCCGGCGCCGGGGCCGGGTCGGTTGTGCGTGGGCCGGGGGGCTGGTAACGCTCGCTGCGACAGATTTTCCCGAAAGGACCCGGGCCATGGCCATGGACTACATCGTCAAGGACATCGCGCTGGCCGACTACGGCCGCAAGGAACTCGACATCGCCGAGATCGAGATGCCGGGGCTCATGGCCCTGCGCGAGGAATTCGGCGCGGCGCAGCCGCTGAAGGGCGCCCGCATCGCCGGCTCGCTGCACATGACCATCCAGACCGCCGTCCTGATCGAGACGCTGGTCGCGCTCGGCGCCGACGTGCGCTGGGCCTCGTGCAACATCTTCTCGACCCAGGACCACGCCGCCGCCGCGATCGCCAAGGCCGGCGTTCCGGTCTTCGCCATCAAGGGCGAGACGCTGGAAGACTACTGGACCTACACCGACAAGATCTTCGACTTCCCCGAAGGCGCGAACATGATCCTCGACGACGGCGGGGATGCGACGCTCTACATCCTGCTCGGCGCGCGGGTCGAGGCGGGCGAGACCGGTCTGATCGAGACGCCGACCTCGGAAGAAGAGATCTGCCTGTTCAACCAGATCAAGAAGCGCCTTGCCGCCGCGCCGGGCTGGTTCACCAAGCAGCGCGCCGCGATCAAGGGCGTCTCGGAAGAGACGACGACCGGCGTGCACCGCCTTTACGACCTGCACAAGAAGGGCCTGCTGCCCTTCCCGGCGATCAACGTGAACGACTCTGTCACCAAGTCGAAGTTCGACAACAAGTACGGCTGCAAGGAATCGCTGGTCGACGGCATCCGCCGTGCGACCGACGTGATGATGGCCGGCAAGGTCGCCGTGGTTTGCGGCTACGGCGACGTGGGCAAGGGCTCGGCCGCCTCGCTGCAGGGCGCCGGCGCCCGCGTGAAAGTGACCGAGATCGACCCGATCTGCGCGCTGCAGGCGGCGATGGACGGGTTCGAGGTGGTGCTGCTGGAAGACGTCGTCGCCGACGCCGACATCTTCATCACCACGACCGGCAACAAGGACGTGATCCGCATCGAGCACATGCGCGAGATGAAGAACATGGCCATCGTCGGCAACATCGGCCATTTCGACAATGAAATTCAGGTCGCGAGCCTGAAGAACCACAAGTGGACCAACATCAAGGACCAGGTCGACATGATCGAGATGCCCTCGGGCAACAAGATCATCCTGCTGTCCGAAGGCCGCCTGCTGAACCTCGGCAACGCGACCGGCCACCCCTCGTTCGTGATGTCGGCCTCGTTCACCAACCAGGTGCTGGCGCAGATCGAGCTCTGGACGAAAGAGGGCGACTACGCCCCCGGCGTCTACATCCTTCCCAAGCAGCTCGACGAGAAGGTCGCCCGCCTGCACCTCGCGAAGATCGGCGTGAAGCTGACCGAGCTGCGCAAGGATCAGGCCGACTACATCGGCGTCACCGTCGAAGGCCCCTTCAAGGCCGAGCATTACCGCTACTGACCCGACGCTCCGGCCCCCTCCAAAGGGGGGCCGGCCTCCCTCCGGCGGCCCGCCCGTGCTAGGATCGCGCCAGACCCAGCCCGAGGCCCGATGACCCCCGCCGCGCTCTTCCCCCTGATCGACATCCTCGGCACGCTGGTCTTCGGCCTGTCCGGCGGAATGGTCGCGGTGCGCCGCGATCTCGACCTCTTCGGGGTGCTGGTCCTGGCCGCGGCCACCGGCACCGCCGGCGGCATCACCCGCGACCTGCTGCTGGGCCAGACCCCGCCCGAGGCGCTGCAGGCGATGACGCCGCTCGCCCTCGCGGCGCTGGGCGGGCTCGCGGCCTTCCTCTTCGCGCCCCGGATCGAACGCTTCACCCGCCCGGTCATGCTTCTGGATGCGCTGGGCCTCGGGCTCTTCGCGGTCGCCGGCTGCCAGAAGGCGCTGGCCGCGGGCCTCGCCCCGCCGGGCGCGGTGCTGCTGGGCACCCTCACCGCGATCGGCGGCGGCATGCTGCGCGACATCATGGCGGCAGAGATCCCCCGCGTTCTGCGCGAAGAGGTCTATGCCCTCGCCGCCCTCGCCGGGGCCGCCGCCTATGCCGCGGGCCGGGCCATCGCGCTGCCCGAAACCCCGCTCGCGACCGGCGCGGTGGCGCTGGCCGTGGCGCTGCGCATCGCCTCGGTCCGCTTCGGCTGGCGCCTGCCCCATGCCCGCCGCTAGGCCGGGGCGCGCCTGACGCAACCGCCGCGCGTGCCGTTTTCCTTGCCATCGCGCCCGCCTGTGCCATCCTTCCGTCGGGGAAGGCGGCCCGCGGCCGCGGATCCCGAAAGGGTGGGATGACCGGCGAAGCCGGTCCAGAGCGAGTGGACAGACATGGGAAAACGTGACGATCTCATCGTTAAATACGCCGAGGCGATCCGCAGCAAATGCGGGATGGAGCCCGACATGGACCTGCTGACCAAGGTCACCATCGGCTGCGGCCCGGCGATCTACAGCGACGACGCCGAAATCATCGCCGCCTCCGATCCCGACGAGCTCGAGCGCGTGAAGAAAAGCTTCCTCGTGAAGAAGCTCGGCATGACCGACGGCCCCGACCTGACCGCCGCCATCGAGCAGGCGATCGAGACCTACGGCAAATCCGATCGCAACAAGTATCGCGCCGCGATCTATTACCTGCTGGTCAAGCAGCTGGGCATGGAAAAGGCCTACGCCTGAACGCCCCGACAGGGGCCGCGCGCCGGGTCTCAAGCCCGTTTCGCAGGCCCATCCGGGGCGCGCCCGTGGTGCTTAAACTTGCACGCGCTTTGCGCTTTTGCCGCGGACCCGCCCGCGCTAAAACCAAAGGGTCGGCCAGGACGGCCAAATCCTTCTTCGGTTCACGCGTGGGTGGTGTCGCGTGGGGTGGTGGGGGGTTCCAGCCGTCCGGGGCAGGAATCCCCCTCCTTATGCGCAGGCTCTCAGGCCTCGCTGGCGCCCGCCAGCTCCAGCACCACGGCCCATTCGGCCTCGGTCACCGGCTGCACCGACAGCCGCGTGTTCTGCACCAGCGCCATCGCCGACAGCCGCGGCTCGGCCTTGGCCATCTCCAGACTGATCGGCTTCGGCAGCGGCCGCACCGCCTTGATGTCCACGCAGTCCCAGCGCGCATCCTCGGTGGTCGAATCCGGGTGGCTCTCGGCGCAGACCTCGACGATGCCGACGATCTCCTTCCCGACATTCGAGTGATAGAAGAAGCCGCGGTCGCCGATCTTCATCGCGCGCATGTTGTTGCGCGCCTGATAGTTGCGCACGCCGCCCCATTCCTCGCCGACGTCGCCCTTGGCGACCTGCTGGTCCCAGCTCCAGGTGTCGGGCTCGGACTTGAACAGCCAGTAGGCCATCAGCCGATCACCCGCTTCCATTCGCTGATCTCGACCCGCTCGAACAGACCCGCCTGCGCATAGGGATCGTTCGTCGCCCAGTCCTGCGCCGCGCGCAGGCTCTCGGCCTCGATCACCACCAGCGAGCCGCACATCTCGCCATTCTCGAGGAACGGCCCCGCCAGCACCACCGGCGTCGATTTCAGATAGGCAACGTGACGCTCGCGGGTGTCGAGGCGCAGTTGCAGCGCGCCCGGCTTGTCGCGGCAGATGACGGCGTAAAGCATTCTCATTCCTTCCTGAGCGGGCGGGTCAGCAGCGCCTCGGCCGCCTCCGCCACGGTGATCCTTCCCCGGGCCAGCGCCGCGACCATTCCGGCCACCGGCATCTCGACCCCCTCGCGGGCGGCAAGCTTCACCACCGCCTCGGCGGTGGCAAGCCCCTCGACGGTGACGGTGGGGTCGAAGCCCTCGCCGCGCCCCAGCGCCAGCCCGAAACGGAAATTGCGCGACCCGTCCGAGGTGCAGGTCAGCACCAGATCGCCGAAGCCCGACAGCCCCGCCAGCGTCTCGGCCCGCGCGCCCAGATGCACCGCGATCCGGCTCATCTCGGCGAAGCCGCGGGTCATCAGCGCCGCGCGGGCGGAATCGCCCAGCCCCGCGCCGATCGCGACCCCCGCGGCGATCGCCACCACGTTCTTCAGCGCGCCGCCCAGTTCGGCCCCCTTCGGGTCGTCGCTGAGATAGAGCCGCAGCACCGGCGTCGACAGCGCCCGTTGCAGCGCCGCGCCCACGCCCGCATCGGCCGTGGCCAGCGTCAGCGCCGTCGGCAGGCCGCGGGCGATGTCGGCGGCGAAGCTGGGGCCGGTCAGCACCGCCGGCACCGCGCCGGGGCAAAGCCGCGCGATCACCGCGCTGGGTCCTTCCAGCGTGCCAAGGTCGATCCCCTTGGAACAGGCCACCACCGGCCGGCCCGCCAGCCCTGCGCCATGGGCCTCCAGAAACCCCGCCGTCGCCTGCATCGGCAGCGCCAGCAGCACCGGGCCGTCGCCGGCCAGCGCCCGGCCCAGATCGGCCTCGACCGCCACGCCCTCGGGCAGGGTCACGCCCGGCAGCCGGGGCAGGGCGCGCGCCGCGTCCATCGCCCCGGTGCCCGAGCGCGCCCACAGCGTCACCGCCTGCCCGCTGCGGGCCAGTGCCACCGCCAGCGCACCGCCGAAGGCGCCCGCGCCCAGAACCGAGATCATGCCTTGGCCCCGCGCTTGCCCGCGCCCAGCATCGGCGCGGCGGTGTCATCCAGCGGCCAGCGCGGCCGCGCCGCCAGGTCCATCCCGTCGCGCGCCCCGGCGAGGAAACGCTCGATCCCCGCCCAGGCGATCATCGCGGCATTGTCGGTGCAAAGCCGCAGCGGCGGGGCGAGGAAACCCGCCCCAGCCTCGGCCGCCACGGCCTCGAGCGCGGCGCGGATCTCGCCATTCGCGGCGACCCCGCCGGCCACGGCCAGCATCGGCCGCCAGCCGTCATTCTGCACTGCGGCGGTGTACGGGGGATGTACAGGGGGTGTACGGATATCACCCCCCTCAATCTCCTGACCAAAGGCGATTTTCAGCGCCCGGCGCGCCTTGCCCGCCAGAACCTCCGCCACCGCCCTCTGGAACCCTGCACAAAGGTCGTCACGGTCGCGCTCGGTCAGCCCCCCGGCCTCGGCCACGGCCGCGTCGCGGGCCCGCAGCAGCGCCGTCTTCAGACCCGAAAAGCTCATGTCGCAGCCCGGGCGGTCCATCAGCGGCCGCGGGAAATCGAACCGCCCCGCATCGCCCTGACGCGCCGCACGCTCGACCGAGGGCCCGCCCGGTTGCGGCAATCCCAGCAGTTTCGCGGTCTTGTCGAAGGCCTCGCCCGGCGCGTCGTCGATGGTGCCGCCCAGCCGCCGGAACCGCTCGGGCCCCTCGGCCAGCAGGAACTGGCAATGCCCGCCAGAGACCAGCAGCATCAGGTAGGGAAACGCCAGCCCGTCGGTCAGCCGCGGGGTCAGCGCATGGCCCGCAAGGTGGTTCACCCCCACCAAGGGCTTGCCCGAGCCGATCGCCAGACCCTTGGCGCACATCACCCCGGCCATCACCCCGCCGATCAGCCCCGGCCCCGCCGTTACCGAAATTCCGTCGACATCCCGCAGGCTTAGCCCGGCCTCGGCCAGGGCCTGTTCAACGCACAGGTCCAGCTTCTCGACATGGGCCCGCGCCGCGATCTCGGGCACGACGCCGCCGAAGGCCGCGTGCAGCTCGGTCTGGCTCGAGACGACCGAACTCAGGATCTCGGCCCGGCCCCCGCGCAGACGGACGACGGCGGCGGCGGTGTCGTCGCAGCTGCTTTCCAGCCCCAGGAAGGTGATCGTTTCGCCCATCTCGCGCATTGCCTTTCAGGCCCGCCCGGCTACACCGGATGGCACGGCAGGTAACATCGCCCACCCGCCCAGACAATGCCCGGGACCGCCGCCGATGATGACGCCCAGCCTGCTTCTGACCCGCCCCGCCCCGGCCTCGGCCCGTTTCGCCGAGGCGATCGCCCGCGACCGGCCCGAGGTCGCGGCGGTGATCGCACCCTTGATCGAGATCCGCTTCCGCCCCCTGCCCGAGATGGCCGCGCCCGCTGCCGTGGTGCTGGCCTCGGGCCATGCGGTGCGCGCCTATGCCCGGCAAAGCCCGCACCGCCCCCCCGCCTTCACCATCGGCCCCCGCACGACCGAGGCCGCCCGCGGCGAAGGCTTTGAAATCCTTGCCGCGGCGCCCGATGCGCTGGCCCTGATCACCGCGATCCTGACCCGCCCCGACCCCGGCCCGATCCTCGTCGCCCGCGGCACCCATGTCGCCCGCGACATCGCCGGCGCCCTGCGTGCGGCCGGCCGCCCGGTGACGGAAGCCGTGGTCTACGATCAGGCGGAACTGCCGCCCCCGCCCGCCGTCTTCGACTTGATTGCCGCCCCGGGCGAGATCGTGCTGCCGCTGTTCTCGCCCCGCTCGGCCCGGATTGCCGTCGCGGCGCTGGGCCCGGCGGCGGCAAACCGCTTTGGCGTCGTCGCGATCGGTCACGGCGTGGCCGAGGCGGCGGAACCCTTGGCGCGCGGGCGGATTGAGGTGGCGCCCACCCCCGATGGCGAGGGGATGCGGCGTGCGGTGCTCTCGGCCCTCGGGGGCGGGCGTGCTTGAAGGCAGGAGAGGGTCGGGGCTAAGGTCGCCTCGGCTCCAAGCGAAAAGGCCCGGGACGTGACCGGGGAAGTGAAAGGACGCGCCGCGTGACCAAAGCTCCGAAATCCGCGACCAAGGGCAAGAAGGCAGAGGCGGCCGAGACCGGCATGGCCCCCGAAGACACCAAGGGCGCGGACACCACGGCTGCGGGTCCCGCGATGCCCGGTGCGACGCCGTCGATGCCCGGAACCGGGGCGGCGCCCGTGCCCGAGGCGAAGGCTGCACCCGTGACCGAGGCCGGGGTGAAGTCCACAGAGGTGAAGACCCCCGCCGCGTCGACGGCCGCAGAGCCGAAGACCGCCGCGGCGAAGCCTGCGGATCCCGAGATCGTCACGCCCGCACGGCCTTCCGATGCCGCAGCGCTGGGCGCGAAGCCGCTGCCGGCCACCGCCACCAAGCCCGAAGCGACGCTGGACGCGAAGCCGGCCGCGGGCAGCACCACCCCCTCCGATCCCTTCTCGAAACCGCTGGCGCCCGGTGCTGCAAGCGCTTTGCCGAAAACGGAAAAGCCCTCAGAGCCCGCGAAGCCCGCCGACAGCGTCAAGCCGGCCGAGACGCCGAAATCCGCGCCTGCGACCCCCGCCGCCAAGCCTGCCGCCAAGCCCGCGGCTGCAGAGGAACCGCGCGGGTCGAGCTTCTGGCCGGCGCTGATGGGCGGCGTGATCGCGGCCTTCCTTGGCGCGGCGGTCGTGCTTTGGGTCTTCCCCGAAGGCCTGCGCTCGCCGTCGGGCGATCCGGCGGCGCTGGAAAAGACCGTCGCCGACCAGCGCGGGCGGATCACCACGCTCGAATCAGAGGTCGCGGAACTGCGCTCGGCCCAGCCGGTGCCCGAAGGCACGGCGGCGCTGTCGGATGAGATCCTGTCGCGGCTTTCGGCGCTGGAAGCCGGGCAGGGCGGTGGCGCCGGGCTCGACGACCTGCGCGCGCAGGTCGCGGCGCTGAGCCAGAAGCTGGACGGCAGCACCGATCTTGCCGGGGCCGAGGAACGCATCCGCGCCGCGCAGGCCGATGCCGAGAAGCTGGCGCGCGAGGCTCAGGCCCGCGCCGCCTTCTCGCATCTGCAGGCCGCGCTCGACAGCGGCGCGGCGCTCGACGGGCCGCGCGCCGATCTGGAGGCCGCAGGCGTGCAGGTCCCGGCGACGCTGGCGGGGCAGGTGCCGACCCTGCAGGCGCTGCGCGACGCCTTCCCCGCCGCCGCGCGCGAGGGGCTTTCGGCCTCGCTGCGCGCGACCCGTGCGCAGGGCAACTACGGCGACCGGCTGAAGGCCTATCTGCAGGCCGCGACCGGGGCGCGCTCGCTGAACCCGCGCGAGGGCGGCGACCCCGACGCGGTGCTGAGCCGCGCCGAGGCCGCGGTGACCGCCGGCAACCTGCCCGACGCCATCGCCGAGATCGAGTCGCTGCCCGCCGAGGGCCAGCAGGCGATGTCCGACTGGACCGCGCAGGCCCGCATCCGCATCGCGGCGCAAGAGGCCGCTGCCGGCCTCGCCACCGGCCTGAACTGAGGAGACGTCATGCTCTGGTCCTTCCTGAAGGCCGCCCTCTTCATCATCGCCGTGGGCGTGGTGACCGCGGGCGCCGCCTGGCTCTCCGACTGGGCCGAGACGGTGCGCATCTCGGTCGCGGGCATGGAATTCACGCTCGGCCCGCTGCAGGCGGTGATCGCGCTGGCGCTGCTGGTGTTCGGCATCTGGGCGGCGGTGAAGATCCTTGGCTTCATCGTCGCCTTCCTCAGGTTCCTGAATGGCGATGAAACCGCGCTCAGCCGCTATTTCGACCGCAACCGCGAGCGCAAGGGGTTCCAGGCGCTGCAGGACGGGATGCTGGCGCTGGCCGCGGGCGATGGGCGCACCGCGATGGCCAAGGCGCAGAAGGCCGACCGGCTGCTGGACCGCCCCGAGATGACCGCGCTGGTCATGGCGCAGGCGGCCGAGCTGCAGGGCGACCGCAGGCTGGCGATCGAGGTCTACAAGCGGCTTCTGTCCACCGACCGCACCCGCTTCGTCGGCGTGCGCGGGCTGATGCATGCCAAGCTTGCCGAGGGCGAGACCGAAACCGCGCTGCGGCTGGCCGAAAAGGCCTTCGAGATGCAGCCGAAGAACACCGAGGTGCAGGACATCCTGCTGCGCCTGCAGACCGAAAGCGGCGACTGGGCCGGGGCGCGTGGCACGCTGGCCGCGAAAAGCCGGATGGGCACGCTGCCGAAAGAGGTCTTCCGGCGCCGCGACGCGCTTCTGGCGCTGCAGGAGGCGAAGGGCGTTCTGGACGAGGGCCGTTCGATCGAAGCGCGCGAGGCCGCGATCTCGGCCAACCGCGCCTCGCCCGACCTGATCCCGGCGGCGGTGATGGCGGCGAAGAGCTATCTTGAAGCCGGCAACACCAAATATGCCGCCCGCGTGGTGAAGAAGGCCTGGGAGATGCAGCCGCATCCGGACCTTGCCGGCGCCTTCGCGCTGATCGCCCCCGAAGAGTCCCCGCGCGAACGGCTGAAGCGGTTCGAGACGCTCTTCGCCGCCGCCCCCGGCGCCGAGGAGACCGCGCTGACCCGGGCCGAGCTGCTGATCGCGGCCGAGGACTTCCCCGCCGCCCGCCGCTCGCTCGGCTCGCTGCCCGAGACGCATCCGACCGCCCGCAGCCTGACGCTGATGGCCGCGATCGCGCGCGGCGAGGGCGCGGACGAGCAGGAGGTGCGCGCCTGGCTCACCCGTGCCGTCTCGGCCAGCCGCGGGCCGCAGTGGATTTGCGACAAGTGCCAGACGGTGCATGCCGACTGGGGCCCGGTCTGCGGCCATTGCGGCGGGTTCGACACGCTGAGCTGGCGCGAGGCGCCGGACATGCCGCCGCTGCCGAACGGGGCAGAGATGCTGCCGCTGGTCGTCGGCGGCCCGCGCCCGGCCGAGGGGCCCGCCCCCGATGCGACCGGGGCCGAGCCGCCGGTGGCCGAGGTGCTCGATGCCGAGCCGGTCGCTCCGGTGTCGCCTTCTGCAACCGAGCCTGCGGAGCCGCCTGCCGCGGCGACCGCACCTGCGCCCGTGGCCGCGGAACCCGAGGACAAGGCTGCGCCCGATCCCTTCGCGGTGCCGCCCTCGGTCGCGGCGGCGCGCGGGCTCGACACCTCGCGCGGCCAGTAGCGCCGCGCGGGCGAAAATGGGGCTACACACCGCTGCGGAACGGTGTTATCAGCCCCGCGTCGCGCGCTTCGCGACCGGGAAGAGTGCCGCTGTAGCTCAGCTGGTAGAGCACGTCATTCGTAATGATGGGGTCGGGGGTTCGAGTCCCTTCAGCGGCACCACTCTTCCCCGGATCCCCCGTCGACATCGGAAAGGCGATCCCGTCCAGCCTGCGCGGCTTGCGATTTCTTAACGGCCCTGTGCGACTGCTGTCCCGTTCACGCCCGGGAAGCACCGCATGCCGCAGAAACGCCGTTCGATCACCACGCAGATGCGCCGCGCCATCCTGCTGCTGCTGGCCGTCGTGCTGCTGGCCAGCGGCATCGGCATGGGCGCGACCTATTACCTTGCCCGGGCAGGGGACCGCGTCGGAAGCGAGCTTGCGCCCCTGGGCGACGCGGCGATGGAGGTCAAGCAGAGCGCGACCGATGCCTATCTGGCGCTGACCGCGCTGCTGGGCGGAGCCAGTGATGTACGGCCCGAGGCGATCCCCGCAGCGCTCGACCAAGCCGCGTTCTATCTGCAGGCCATCACCGAAGGGGGCCGGAATGCCGAGGGCATCTATGTGCCCAGCCACCAGCCCGAAGTGCGCGGGATGGTCGCAGAGGCGCTGACGATGCTGGCCGACCTGCGCCAGCGCAGCGAGGCGCAGCTGGCCGGCCTCGCGCGGGCGCAGGGCGTGGGCACCCCCGCCGACGCGGCCTTTGACGCGGCCTTCGAGCGGATCGTGGCCGGCCTTCAGGGACAGCAGCGCGACACGGGCAGCGGCTCGGCAGAAGTGCAGCGGGCGCTGGGCTCGGCCCTGTTCGCGCTGACCCGTGGCCATCTCGCCTTGGAAGAGCATCTGGGCGGCGACGCGACCGAGACGCTGGCCGGGGTGCAGTCCTGGTTTGACGAGGCGGCCGCCGCGCTGGGCGCCGCGCCCCTGGCGGCCGGGCTCGCCCCCGAGATCGCCGGCCTGTCGGAGCTTGCGGCGCAGCGCAGCGCGGCAGCGGCGGCGCAGCGCCTTCAGGCCGAGGAACAGGCCGCGGCCTATCGGGCCAGCTACCAGCAGTTCATGGACCGCGCCGACGCGATCGAGACCGCGATCCAGCACGAGATGGACGCGGGGCTGGCCACCCTGAACCGGGCAGAGACGCTGGCACTGGTGCTGAGCGCGCTGGCGGCGGCGATGATCGTCGCGCTCTGCCTGCTCGGGCAACGGCTGGTGCGGCGGCGGGTCACCGACCGGCTGCGCGAGGTCGCGGCGGGGATGGAGGCGCTGGCGCGCGGCGATCTTGCGACCGAGGTGCCGGGCTGGTCCTCGGCCGACGAGATCGGCGACCTGCGCAATGCGCTGGCGCATTTCCGCGATGCGCTGGCCGAGCGCGCGCGGCTGGCCGAAGCCGCGCGGCAGAGCGCCGCGATCATCGAGCGCGACCGGCTGGCTGCCCTGACGCGCGAGCGGGACGAGGCCGCCCGGCAGGCGGCGGAAGCCGCGGCAGAGCAGGCGGCCGCGAGCGAGCGGCAGGCCGAGGACCAGGCGGCGGCGGCCGAGATCGCCGCCGTCGCCACCGCCTGCGCCGAGGGCGACTTCTCGCGCCGGCTGGCGGCGGACCAGCGCAGCGGCGTCTTCGCCGAACTGTGCCGCGGCATGAACCAGGTCGGCGAGGCGGCGAACCGCGGCTTCGACTCGGTCTCGGCCACTTTGGGTCAACTGGCGCGCGGCGACCTCACCGGGCGGATGCCGGCGGGCCTGCGCGGCGTCTTCGCCGAGATCGCCCAGCGCATCGACGAAAGCTTCGCCAGCCTCGGCTTCGTGCTGGGCCAGATCCGCGGCGCGGCCTCGTCGGTCGACAGCTCGGCCCAGCAGATCGGCGCGACCATCGCCGATCTCGCCCGCCGCTCGGAAGGCAGCGCCGCCGTTCTGGAAGAGACCGCGGCGGCGCTGGAACAGATGTCGGCTTCGGTCCGCAACTCTGCCCGCTCGGCCCAAGCGGCGCAGGGGGCGGTGGCGGGCATCAGCCGCAGCGCCGGCATCGGCGACGAGGTCGTGGGCCGCGCGATCGCCGCGATGGGCGAAATCGCCGACTCCTCGGGCCAGATCGCGCGCATCCTGCAGGTGATCGACGACATCGCCTTCCAGACCAACCTGCTGGCCCTGAACGCCGGGGTCGAGGCCGCACGGGCCGGCGAATCCGGCCGCGGCTTCGCGGTGGTCGCCTCCGAGGTGCGGGCGCTCGCCCAGCGCTCGTCCGAGGCCGCGCGCGATATCGGCGCACTGATCGAGAGCGCCGACGGCAACGTGCGCCGCGGCGTGACGCTGGTCGACGAGACCGGCGCCGCCCTGCGCGACATCGTCGCCGGCATCACCGAGACCCGGCGGATGATCGACGATATCGCGCGCTCGGCCGCCGAAACCTCGACCGGCATCGACGAGATCGCGCGCGCGACCGGCGAGCTTGACCGCACCACCCAGCAGAATGCCGGCATGGTCGAAGAGACCAACGCCGCCGTCACCGCCCTGCAGCGCGAGGCGCGCGACCTGTTTGAGGCGATCTCGGGCTTCCGGCTGGACGCTGAAGCGCCTTCCGGCCGCAGTCGCGCCGCCTGAAAAAAGGCCCCGCCGAAGCGGGGCCAGCCGACTGCCGAGGAGGGCAGCGTCAGATGTTGCGGGCCGACATCTCTTTCGCGATGTGCTCGGCCTGCCGGATCGCCAGCGCCACGATGGTCAGCGTCGGGTTCTCGGCGGCGCCGGTGGTGAACTGGCTGCCGTCGCTGACGAACAGGTTCGGCACGTCATGGGCACGGCCGTTGCGATCGACGACGCCGTCCTCGGGCTTTTCGGACATCCGGTTGGTGCCGAGGTTGTGGGTCGAGGGATAGGGCGGGGTCGGCATCGTCCGCGTCGCGCCGACCGCCTTGTAGATCGCCTGCCCGGTCGCATAGGCATGGTTGCGCATCGCCACGTCGTTCGGATGGTCCGAGAAGTTGACGTTGGCGACGCGCAGGCCGAAGGCGTCCTCCTTGTCGGACAGGGTGACGCGGTTGGTGGCCTGGGGCATGTCCTCGCCCACGATCCACATCCCGGCCATGTTCTCGTAGCTGTCGAGCGCGGTGGTGAACTCGCGCCCCCAGGCGCCGGGATCGAGGAAGGCGGCCATGAACGGCAGGCCCAGGCTCAGCGTTTCCAGCTCATACCCGCCGACGAAGCCGCGCGAGGGGTCGTGGCGGGCCTCGTCGCGGACGATGCCGGCCATGGTGGTGCCGCGCCACATCTTCACCGGCCTGTCGAAGACCCCATAGACCGAGCCGGTGGTATGGCGCATGTAGTTGCGCCCGACCTGGTCCGAGCTGTTGGCGAGCCCGTTCGGGAACATCGAGCTGTGCGAGTTCAGCAGCAGCCGCGGGCTTTCGAAGCTGTTGCCCGCCACGCAGACGATCCGCGCTTTCTGCATCTGCAGCGCGCCGGCCTTGTCGAAATACTCGACGCCGGTAACCTTGCCGCTGTCGTCATGCAGGATCCGCGCGACATGGGCATTGTCGCGCACCTCCATGTTGCCGGTGGCCTCGCCGCGCGGGATGTCGGTATAGGCCGCCGACCACTTGGCGCCCCATTTGCAGCCCTGGAAGCAGAAGCCGGTCTGCTGGCACGAGATCCGGTCGTCATATTCGACCGAGTTGATCGCCATGTTGCCGGTATGGACCTCCTTGTAGCCGAGCGCGAGCGCCCCCTTCTCGAGGACCTTGTAGTTGTTGTTGCCCGGCAGCCGCGGCCGGCCACCGACGCCGGCCACGCCCAGCTTCGCCTCGGCCTTGTCATACCAGGGCGCCATCTCGGCGCCGTCCAGCGGCCAGTCCAGCAGGCTCGCGCCCTCGACCGTGCCGTAGTTGGTCTTGGCCTTCCACTCGTGCTCCTGGAAGCGCAGGGACGCGCCGGCCCAGTGGATCGAGGTGCCGCCGACCGCCTTCACGATCCAGGCCGGCAGCCCGGCGAAGTCCTTGGCCACCCGCCAGTCGCCCGACGTGGTGCGCGGCTCGACCCAGGCGAGCTGCCCGAAGCTTTCCCATTCGTCGTTGACGTAATCCTCGGGCAGGTAGCGCCCGCCGGCTTCCAGAACGACGACCTTCACGCCCTTCTGCGCCAGCTCGTTCGCCAGCACCCCGCCGCCCGAGCCCGAGCCGACGACCACCACCACGCTGTCGTCGGTGAGGTCGAATTTCGCTGCATTTGCCATGGTGATCCCCCCTCAGAGCCAGTCGATGTCGTCGAAGCCGCGGTTGATGTAGCCGCCCTTCGAATAGGACTCGCCCTCGTAGCCGAAGATCGGCCAGAGCTCTTTCTGGTTATAAAGCCCGGTCACCAGCCCGCCGCGGACGGTCTGAAAGAAGGCGCTGTCTTCAAGCCCGCGCAGGATCGCCACACGCTCGGCCTCCCACGGGGTGCTCAGGTAATCGGCATGGCCCGCACCCTTGGCGGCAGCGTCCAGCCGCGCGATGCCTTCGGCGACGGCGGCCTTCTTCTCGGCGCTGTCATAGCCCTTGACCGCGACCGCGTAGAAGCGGTCGGCGACGCGGTCATGCGGATAGATGTCGCGCGCCATCTGCAACAGCGTCGCCATCTCGTGTTCGCTGATCTGGGTGACCTCGACCGCCCAGGCGGCATCGGGCGCGGCGATGAAGCCCGCCCCCACAACGGTCAGGGCGCCTGCCGCCGCGGCGCGCGACAGCAGCGCACGCCGGGTCAGCCCCGACTTGCTCAGGTTCGACATGGGTTCCTCCTCCCTGGTCTTCTCCCCGGACGGCCGCTCCCCCGGCCGTCACGGGGCCATTACTTGTAGCGTCCGGCCCGTTTCAGGACCTCGATCTGGTAGCCGTCGGGATCGGCGATGAAGAAGAAGCGCGCGATCACCTCGCCGCCGGGGGCGAAATCGACCAGCTTGCGGGGGGCGAAGCCCTCGGCCTCGAGCCGGGCATGCAGCGCGTCGACGTCCTCGACCGAGAAGGCGACATGGCCGTAGCCATCGCCGAGGTCATAGGGTTCGGTCCGGCCCTTGTTCACCGTCAGCTCAAGCTCGGTCTCGCTTTCGTCATTCGCGAGGTAGATCAGCGTAAAGCTGTCGAAATCGAGCCGCTCGGCGACCTTGAGGCCGAAGCAGCCTTCGTAGAACGCCACCGACCGCGCTTCGTCCAGCACCCGGATCATCGAGTGGATGTATTTCGCCATGCTGGCCGTCTCCTTCCAGTCCGTAACGGGACCAGACTAGAAGCCGGGCGATGGGCGCGGGTAGTAACGGGCTACTACAGGCGTCTAAATCGTCATTCGGCGGCAATCGCCGACAGCTGCTGGTCCTCGCCCAGGTGAATGGTGCAGGCGCAGCGCAGGAGCGAGGTGAAATTCTTCGCCTCGCCGTGGCGCTCGAGCACCTCTGCGTGAAGCTTCGAAATGAAACAGGGGGTCGAGACGCCCTCGCGTGCGGCGATGTCGTCGAGGATGCGCCAGAAGGCGCGTTCGAGCCGGATCGAGGTGGACTGGCCGTTCAGGCGCAGCCGCCGGGTGACGGTCTCGTAACGGTGCGGGTCCTGCCCCGCGAAGATCTGGCACATCGCTTGATCTCTGCCTCTTCCCTGAACCCGGATTTTGAGCGCTTGGCGCGCGGCGGTCAACGGGGTCCCGCTGGGGCCGGCCTTTCGAATGAGGCCGCCCCCGCCGGGGCCCTCGGGCGGCCGCGCGGCCGCGGGCCGGGGGCGGCGGCGGGGCGCGGCATGGTTGGTCAGGTCGCGCGGTGCGAAAGGGGCGCCCGAACGGCATGCTGCTGCGGCGACTCGCCATGATTCGTGAACGATTCGACCCGCTGGCCGAAGATGCCTGGAGTTTCCGAAAACGTTTACGTTCCAACAATTTCTGCTGCATGCGCACCGATCCGATGCGTTAGATGAACAATTTGCGAAATTGCAGCGCCGATTCGCCTTTTTCATCCGCCTCCAGATCGCGGAAGCCGAACCGCTTCTGCGGCGCAGCAAAATAACGTGGTGCTTACCATTCGCGCAATTTTCTTCTTGTCGTATGTATCCATTTTGTGGCAACAATGAAGGCACGGGGCTGAGCTTGGGGACCAAAAGCTGAGCAGAACAGAAACTGACCTTCGCTGGGGAGACGGTCGATGCTGAGAACGATTACGGTTGGGAGCTGCGTCTCCGTTCAGGGAATTTTCGACGGGCAGCTGGAAAACGGCAAGATCCGCGTGCGCGTTGGGGAGCGCGTCTACGTGGGTAGCCCGGTGGCGAAGAAGACCGACTGAGGGAGGACGGTCCGGTCTTTGAAGCCAAGAGAAAGGGGAGCCGCGGCTCCCCTTTTTTCTTGTCCGGGGGGGCTGACCCGCGGACCTGAACAGCAAAAAGCCCCGCCAGATCGCTCTGGCGGGGCTTTTCGGTTCTGTCCGGCAGGATCAGGCGAGCGTGCGCTCGACCTCTTCCCGCTCGAAGATCTCGATGACATCGCCCTTGCGGATGTCTTCGTAATGCTCGAACGCCATGCCGCATTCCTGGCCCGAGATGACTTCCTTCACCTCGTCCTTAAAGCGCTTCAGCGTCTTCAGCGTGCCCTCGTGGATCACCACGTTGTCGCGCAGCAGGCGGACGCCGGCCGAACGACGGGCCACGCCCTCGGTGACGAGACAGCCGGCGACCATGCCCACGTTCGACACGCGGAAGGTTTCGCGGATCTCGGCATAGCCGATGAAGTTCTCGCGGATCTCTTTCTTGAGCATCCCCGAGGCAGCCTGCTTCAGGTCGTCGACCAGATCGTAGATGATCGAGTAGTAGCGGATCTCGACACCCTTCTGGTTCGCCGCCGCGCGCGCCGGAGCGTTGGCGCGGACGTTGAACCCGATGACCGGCGCACCCGAGGCTTCGGCCAGGCCGATGTCGCTTTCGGTGATCGCGCCGACGCCCGAATGCAGAACCCGCACGCGGACCTCGTCGTTGCCGATCTTCTCGAGCGCCTGGACGATCGCCTCGGCCGAGCCCTGAACGTCGGCCTTCACCACCACCGGCAGCTCAGAGACGTTCTTGTCGGCCTTGTGCTTGGCCATCAGCTGCTCGAGCGTGGTGGCGGCACCGGCGGCGGCGCGCTTGTCCTTGGTCGTCTGCTCGCGGTAATCCGCGATCTCGCGCGCCTGGGCTTCGGTTTCCACGACGTTCACGACGTCACCGGCGGCCGGTGTGCCGTTAAGACCCAGAACCTCGACCGGGACGGACGGACCCGCCTCGTCGACGCGCTCGCCCTTGTCGTTGATCAGCGCGCGCACCTTGCCCCACTGCTCGCCGACGACGAAGATGTCGCCCTTGCGCAGGGTGCCGTGCTGAACCAGCACCGTCGCCACGGGCCCACGGCCCACGTCGAGCTTGGCTTCGATCACCGCGCCCATGGCCGCCCGCTTCGGGTTGGCCCGCAGGTCGAGGATCTCTGCCTGCAGCGCGATGTTTTCCAGCAGGTTGTCCAGGCCCTTGCCGGTCTTGGCCGAAACTTCGACGGTCAGCACGTCGCCGCCCATCTCTTCGACCACGACTTCATGCTGCAGCAGGTCCGTGCGGACCTTCTGCGGGTTGGCGTCCGGCTTGTCGCATTTGTTGATCGCGACGATCATCGGCACCTTGGCGGCCTTGGCGTGGTTGATCGCCTCGACCGTCTGCGGCATCACGGCGTCATCCGCCGCAACGACCAGCACCACGATGTCGGTGACATTCGCGCCGCGGGCCCGCATCGAAGTGAAGGCCGCGTGACCGGGGGTGTCGAGGAAGGTCAGCACCGAGCCGTTGTCCGTCGTCACCTGATAGGCGCCGATGTGCTGGGTGATGCCGCCGGCTTCGCCCGACACGACCGAGGTCTTGCGGATCGCGTCCAGAAGCGAGGTCTTGCCGTGGTCGACATGGCCCATGATCGTGATGATCGGCGGGCGGGCGACCAAGTCCTCGTCCTTGTCCTTGACCGAGTCGATGACCTGTTCCACGTCGGCATCCGACACGCGGACCGCGCGGTGGCCGAATTCCTCGATCACCAGCTCGGCCGTGTCGGCGTCGATGGCCTGGTTCATCGAGACCATCATGCCCATCTTCATCAGGCTCTTGACCACGTCGGCGGCGCGTTCCGCCATCCGGTTGGCCAGTTCCTGCACGACGATGGTTTCCGGCAGCTGGACGTCGCGGACCATCTTCTCGGCCTTCTGGCCGAAGCCCATGGCCTTCTGACGCGCCTTTTCCTGCTTGCGCTTCATCGCGGCGAGCGAGCGGGTGCGACCGCCCTCGCCACCGGCGAGCGCGTCGTTCAGGCTCAGCTTGCCCGAGCGGCGATCTTCGCCACCCGCACCGCGGCCCTTGCGCGAATCACGGTCGTTCGCGGTGCTTTCGCGCTCGCGGTCCGTCTTGCGCGGGGCCGAGGTGCTGACGCCCTTGGTCGCAGCGCGCGAGGCGGCAGCCTCGGCCGCGGCCGGGTCGGCCGGGGCCGAGGTGGTCGCGGCGGGCTTGGCGCGGGTCTCTTCACGCTTCTGGGCGCGCAGCTCGGCCTCGCGGGCCTTGCGGGCGTCCTCTTCGGCCTTCAGCCGCAGCGCTTCCTGATGTTCGCGCTCTTCGCGTTCCTTGGCCTCGATCTCGGCCCGGCGCTGTTCGCGCTCACGCTCGCGCTCGGCCTCTTCGGCGGCGCGCTGCGCGGTTTCCTCGGCCTCGCGGGCCTTGGCGGCGCGAACCGCGGCGAGGCGGCGCTCCATCTCTGCGTCGGAGATGCCGGCGGGACGACGCGACGGATCGCCCAGCGGCCCCGTGCCGCCGGACTTGCCCGAGGACGTGCCCGGCTTCGTCGGCACCACAACGCGCTTGCGCTTGGTCTCGACCTGCACGGTCTTCGTCCGGCCATGGCTGAAGCTCTGCTTCACCTGACCGGAACGCCCAGCGCCGCCGAGCCCAAGGGGTTTCTTGCCGTCCGTATCACTCATGCCGATGTCGTATCCTTCCCGGCGGACCTGCCGCCGTCGTACTTGCCGTCAGAGCCACGCAGCCCGTGAAGCTTCGCGGCGTCCTCTACTACACGACTGGCGAGTCCGCCAGCGGCAAGCGCGGCGTGTATCGCATAGTCGCGACCGAATGCCAAACCCAATTCATGGGCGGTCAGGCAGCCGAAATAGCGCCCTCCCGGCGGAGTCCAGAGCTTCTGCTTTCCTCGCTCCGAACCGTCGGAGGCCTGCAGCAGCACTTTCGCCTGACCCTTGTCGAGCCAGTCCTTCACCTTCTCGAAGCCGCAGATCGCGCCGCCGGGACGGCGGGCCAGCGAAATGAGGCTGATGACGCGTTCCACCAGACCGGCCTCGACAGTGTCGATCAGGCCCTCGGGAACCGTCACCTGTGCCCGCGCGGCGCGCGAGAACAGATTCTTCTTGATCGCGGTCTCGAGCGTGGCGCGGTCCGCCGTCACCCAGATCCCGCGGCCGGGAAGCTTCCCGGCCAGGTCAGGCACCACCCCGGCATCGGGTCCGATCACGAAACGGATCAGACCCTGCTTCGGTTGCACCTCGCCCGAGACGATGCAGCGACGCTCGGGGTCGTCGCGATCCTTGTCGCGTCCACCGCGGCTCATCGCTCGTGTCTCTCTCAGACTTCTTCTTCGTCCTCGGCGGTGTCGTCTTCCGCCTCGGCTTCCAGTTCCGCCGGATCGACCCAGCCCAGCGAAATACGGGCGGTCATCACCAGGCGTTGCGCCTCTTCGAGGCTGACGTCGAACTTCTCGAGGATGCCTTCGTCCTTGACGCGCTCGCCGTTGACCGTCGTCCAGCCGCCGGCCAGTTCCCAGTCGGCGCAGGTGGCGAAGTCTTCCAGCGTCTTCACGCCATCCTTCGCGAGCGCTTCCACCATCTGGGGCGTCAGGCCCTCGAAGTCAATGAGCGCGTCCTCGACACCCAGTTCTTTTGCCGCGGCAAGCGCCTTGGCGTTCTGGGCCTCGATGTAGTCGCGGGCGCGGGCCTGCAGTTCCTCGGCGGTGCCCTCGTCGACGCCGTCGATCACCAGAAGCTCGTCGAGGTCGACATAGGCGACTTCCTCGAGGTTGGTGAAGCCTTCCGCGACCAGCAGCTGGGCGAAGGTCTCGTCAAGGTCGAGCGCTTCCATGAACATGCCGGTGCGGCTGGCGAATTCGGCCTGACGACGCTCGGATTCCTGCGCTTCGGTCAGAATGTCGATGTCGAGACCGGTCAGCTGCGAGGCAAGGCGCACATTCTGGCCGCGGCGGCCGATGGCAAGCGACAGCTGCTCGTCCGGCACCACGACCTCGATCTTGCCGGCTTCCTCGTCGATGACGACCTTCGAGACCTCGGCGGGCTGCAGCGCGTTCACGAGGAAGGTGGCCTGATCCTCGTTCCACGGAATGATGTCGATCTTCTCGCCCTGAAGCTCGTTCACCACGGCCTGCACGCGGCTGCCGCGCATGCCGACGCAGGCGCCGACCGGGTCGATCGAGTTGTCATAGGAGATCACGGCGATCTTGGCGCGCGACCCGGGATCGCGGGCGCAGGCCTTGATCTCGATGATGCCATCATAGATTTCCGGCACTTCCATCTTGAAGAGCTCGGCCATGAACTGCGGGTCGGTGCGCGACAGGAAGACCTGCGGGCCCCGCGGCTCGCGGCGCACGTCCTTGATGTAGCAGCGGATCCGGTCGTTCGGCCGATAGCTTTCGCGGCCGATCTTCTCGTTCCGGCGCAGGATGGCTTCCCCGCGGCCGATGTCGACGATGATGTTGCCGTATTCCTCGCGCTTGACCATGCCGTTGATGATCGAGCCCTTGCGGTCCTTGAACTCCTCGAACTGGCGGTCGCGTTCGGCTTCGCGCACCTTCTGCAGGATCACCTGCTTGGCGGATTGCGCGGCGATGCGGCCCAGATCGACCGGCGGCACCTCGTCGACGATCTCGTCGCCGATCTGCGGGTCGGCCAGGTATTGCTTGGCCTGCTTGACGGTCAGCTCGGCCTGGTAGTTCTCAAGCAGCTCTTCCTCGACCACGGTGCGCACGCGGGTGAAGGTGGCGCGGCCGGTCTTGCGGTCGATCGAGACGCGGATGTCCATCTCGGCGCCGTAGCGCGACTTGGCGGCACGGGCGAGGCTGTCCTCCATGGCTTCGATGACCAGCTCGGGGTCGATCATCTTCTCGCGCGCGACCGCCTCGGCGGTTTGCAGCAGCTCGAGCTGGTTAGCGGACGTAATGGCCATGGCTCACGCCTCCTCGGATGGGTTGCCGGCATCCGCCGGGTCTTCGGTTTCGATGTCGTCGAACTGGTCTTCGTCGATGACGCCCGACGCCTTCTTCTGGCGCAGCATCTCGGCGATCAGCTCGTCGGTCAGGATCAGCTTCGCGTCGGACAAAAGCTCGAAGTTCAGGCCGATCACCACCTGCTCGCCCTGGTCCTCGATCTCGATCAGCGCCTCGTCACCCTCGGTGCCGCGGATGATGCCCTTGAAGCGCTTGCGCCCGTCGATCTGCTCAGAGGTCTCGACACGGGCCTCGTAGCCCTCCCACATGTCGAAATCCTTGAGACGGGTCAGCGGCCGGTCGATGCCGGGCGAGGACACTTCAAGGTGGTAGTTCTCTTCGATCGGGTCCTCGACGTCCATGATCGCCGACACCGCGGTCGAGATCTTGGCGCAGTCGTCGACGTCGATGCCGCCCTCGGGGCGGTCGGCCATGATCTGCAGGGTCTTGGTCTGCCCGCCCATCAGGCGGATGCGGACAAGCTCATACCCCAGCCCCTCGATCACGGGGCTGACGATTTCGGCGAGACGCCGGTCGATCGCGGTCTTGGCGATAAGGTCGGTCATGGATCCGATCCCTGAAAACAAAAAAGCGGGCCGAAGCGGCCCGCATGATTTCCGGTTGGGCTGGAGGTTTGGACCCTGCCAGCGCCGCTGTTGAGGGGGATATACGTCAGTGCCCCCGGTTCTGCAAGCGGAGTCGCTAGAGCCAGTCGCGCAGGATCGGGATCAGCGGGATGTCCGCCGGCGGCATCGGGTAGTCGGTCAGGTCCTTCGCCCGCACCCAGGCCAGCGTCTGCCCTTCGCGCGGTTGCGGAATCCCCTGCCAGCGGCGGCAGGCAAAGAGCGGCATCAGCAGGTGGAAAGTCTCGTAGGCGTGGCTGGCGAAGGTCAGCGGCGCAAGGCAGCTTTCCCAGGTGTCGATGCCCAGCTCTTCCTTCAGTTCGCGGATCAGCGCGGCCTCGGGGCTTTCGCCCGGCTCGACCTTGCCGCCCGGGAATTCCCACAGGCCCGCCAGCGACTTGCCGGGCGGGCGCTGCGCCAGAAGCACGCGGCCCTCGACATCGACGAGGGCCACGGCAGAGACGAGGACGACCTTCGTCATCACGACCGGTAATCGGCGTTGATGTCGATGTAGCCGTGGGTCAGGTCGCAGGTCCAGGCGGTGAACGCGCCCTTGCCCAACCCCATGTCGACGCCGATCACCAGCTCTTGGTTCTTCATGTAGGCCGAGGCGGCCTCTTCGCTGTAGTCAGGTGCCCGCCAGCCGTTCTCGGCCACGGTGATGTCGCCGAAGCGGATCGCCAGCTTGTCGCGGTCGGCCTGCGCGCCGCATTTGCCCACGGCCATGACCACGCGGCCCCAGTTCGCGTCCTGGCCCGCGATCGCGGTCTTCACCAGCGGCGAATTGGCGATGGCCATCGCCACGGTCTTGGCATCGGCATCCGAGAAGGCGCCGGTCACCTGGATCTCGACGAACTTGGTGGCACCCTCGCCGTCGCGCACGACCTGGTGGGCGAGATCGGTCATCACCGCCTTCAGCGCGGCCTCGAAGTCTTTGGCGACCTTCGAGCGCATGTCGGTGATCGGCTTCGCCGACGAGGCGCCGGTGGCGGCGATCAAGAGCGCGTCCGAGGTCGAGGTGTCGCTGTCGACGGTGATCGCGTTGAAGGTCGTGTCGGTCAGGCGCGAGACCATCTTCTGCAGCGATTTCGGGTCGATGGCGGCATCGGTGAAGATGTAGACCAGCATCGTGGCCATGTCCGGCGCGATCATGCCCGAGCCCTTGGCGATGCCGGCGATCTTGATCGCGCCGCCTTCGCCCGCGATCTCGGCGGTGGCGCCTTTCGGGAAGGTGTCGGTGGTCATGATCGCGCGGGCCGCGCCCTCGATCCCCTCGGGGTCGAGCAGGCCCTTCAGATCCGCGATCTTCGCGGTGATTCGCTCCCAGGGCAGCGGCTCGCCGATCACGCCGGTCGAGGACGAGAACACGCGGCTGGCAGGAACGCCCAGGGCCTCGGCCACGCCGCCGGTCAGCCGGTCGACGGCCTCTTGCCCGTTCGCGCCGGTGAAGGCGTTCGCGTTGCCCGAGTTCACCACGATCGCGGCGCCGGCGCCGTCGGGCACCTTGGTCGCGAGCTTGGCCTGGCAGTCATGCACGCAGGCGGCGCGGGTCTTCGAGCGGGTGAAGGTGCCGGCCATCGCGGTGCCGGGGGCAAGCCGGGCCAGCATCACGTCGGTGCGGCCGGCATAGCGCACGCCGGCGGCGGCGGCGGCGAACTCGACCCCGCCGATCACCGGCAGCGCCGGGAAGCCCGCGGGGGCAAGGGGCGAGACGGCCAGCGGCTTCTTCACCTTGGGCGTCTCGAGGGTGGGGGTCGTGGCCTCCTGCGCGGCCGCGAGCTTCGTCTTCAGCTTCGCGACCTTGGCCTTCAGCTTCTTCGCCTCGGCCTTCGCTTTCTTCGCCATCTGCCGGTCCTTTCCGTATCGGGGCGGACCGGCAGCGGCCGGTCACGTCATTCCGGAAGAATCGTGTCGTCTTTCAGGACCGAAGGGTCAATACCGTCGGTGCTGCGTTCGACCTTCGCGGCGGCGGAAACGCGCGCGATTTCCGCGGTCACGGCCTTTTCCTGAATCTCGGCGGCCAGCTGGTCATGGACCTCTTCCAGCGCCGGGGCCTTGGCGTCGCGCGTCTCGTTCAGCTTGATGATGTGCCAGCCGAACTGGGTCTGCACCGGGTCCGAGACATCGCCCGCCTTCATGGCCATCACGGCCTTTTCGAAGGGCTCGACCATCATGCCCGGTCCGAACCAGCCGAGGTCACCGCCATTCGGGCCCGACGGGCCGGTCGACTTCTCTTTCGCCACCTCGGCGAAGTCCTTGCCGCCGTCGATCTCGGCCTTGATCGCCTTGGCCTCGTCCTCGGTCGGCACGAGGATGTGCGAGGCGTTGTATTCGGTGCCCGGCTCGGTCGTCGCGTATTTCTCGTCGTAGAGCTTCTTCACGGCCTCGTCGGTGACGGCGGCGGTGGCGATCTTGTCCAGCGCGATGCCGGCGATGTAGCTCAGGCGCTGGGTCTTCAGCATCAGCTCGTCGCGGGCGGTCAGCTCGGCCTCGCCGATCTTCGACAGCGCGGTCTGCTGCACCAGCTGGTCGAGCACGCCTTGGAACAGGGTCTCGTCCGGCAGCGCCAGATATTGCTGCGGCAGCTGCGAGCGCAGCGCGATCATGTCGCCCAGCGTGATCTCGGTGCCGTCGACGGTGGCGACGACGGTCTTGGCGGTCAGGTCGGTGCGGGCCGGGGCGGCGTCGGCAGCGGGCGCCGGGGCGGCGGCGGGCGCGGTGTCCTGGGCCAGCGCGGGCAGCGCGGCGGTCAGGGCGAGACCGGCCAGAAGGGCGCGGGCGGAAGTCGCGGTCAGGGTCATCAGTGCACTCCGGCAGGGCTGCGTCAGGCTTGCAGCGTTGACAGTATTGCGGGCGGACCTTACATCGCCAAGGGTCCCCACGGGGGCCGTCCGTCCGACGATTGCCGCCGTTCTAGGCTTGGTGAGAAGGGGCGGCAAGGCTGCCCGTCACACGTTCCTGTCAGGCTGGGAGGCCGGGGCAGGAAGCCAGGCCGGAGAAAGCATGCTGGGCATCGGAAGTCTCGCACGGAAGGTCTTCGGTACGCCGAACGACCGCAAGGTCAGTTCCGTGCGCCCGCTCGTCGCGAAGATCAACGCACTGGAACCCGAATTCCAGGCGCTCTCGGACGAGGGGCTGAAGCAGAAGACCAAGGAATTCCAAGAGCGCTACGCGCAGGGCGAAAGCCTTGACAAGCTTCTGCCGGAAGCCTTCGCGAACTGCCGCGAAGGCGCGCGCCGCGCGCTGGGCCTCAGGGCCTTCGACGTGCAGCTGATGGCAGGGATCTTCCTGCATCAGGGCAACATCGCCGAGATGAAGACCGGCGAGGGCAAGACGCTGATGGCGACCTTCCCGGTCTACCTGAACGCGCTGGCCGGCAAGGGCGTGCACGTCGTCACGGTCAACGACTACCTCGCCAAGCGCGACGCGGAATGGATGAGCAAGGTCTATGCCCAGCTGGGCCTGACCACCGGCGTCGTCGTGCCGTTCCAGCAGGATGCCGAAAAGCGCGCCGCCTATCGCGCCGACATCACCTATGCGACGAACAACGAGCTGGGCTTCGACTATCTTCGCGACAACATGAAGAACTCGGTCGAAGAGATGGCCCAGCGCGGCCACTTCTTCGCGATCGTCGACGAGGTCGACTCGATCCTTGTCGACGAGGCGCGGACGCCGCTGATCATCTCCGGCCCCTCGCAGGACCGGTCCGAGCTTTACAAGACCCTCGACCAGTTCATCCCCGAGCTGACCGAAGAGCACTTCACGCTGGACGAGAAGCAGCGCCAGGCGACCTATACCGAGGAAGGCAACGAATACCTCGAGAAGCGCCTGCAGGCCACGGGCGTGCTGCCCGCGGGCCAGACGCTCTATGACCCCGAGTCGACGACGATCGTCCACCATGTCACCCAGGCCCTGCGCGCCCACAAGCTGTTCCTGAAGGACCAGCACTACATCGTGCGCGACGGCGAGGTGATGCTGATCGACGAATTCACCGGCCGGATGATGAAGGGCCGCCGCCTGTCCGATGGCCTGCATCAGGCGATCGAGGCCAAGGAAGGCGTCACCGTCCAGCCGGAAAACGTGACGCTCGCCAGCGTGACCTTCCAGAACTACTTCCGCCTTTACGGCAAGCTGGCCGGCATGACCGGCACCGCGGCCACCGAGGCCGAGGAGTTCATGGAGATCTACAAGCTGGGCGTGGTCGAGGTTCCGACCAACCGCCCGGTGCAGCGGATCGACGAGCACGATCAGGTCTACCGCACGGCGCGCGAGAAATACGAGGCGATCGTCAAGGCGATCCATGTCGCGCACGAGAAGGGCCAGCCGATCCTCGTCGGCACCACCTCGATCGAGAAGTCCGAGATGCTGTCGCAGCTGCTGACGGCCGCGAAGGTGCCCCACAACGTCCTGAACGCCCGCCAGCACGAACAGGAGGCGCATATCGTCGCCGAGGCTGGCAAGCTGGGCGCGGTGACCATCGCCACCAACATGGCCGGCCGCGGCACCGACATCCAGCTGGGCGGCAACGTCGAGATGAAGGTGATGGAGGCGCTGGCCGCCGACCCCGAGGCCCATCCCGACGAGCTGCGGGCCCGCATCGAGGCAGAGCACGCCGCCGACAAGAAGATCGTGCTGGAGGCGGGCGGGCTTTACGTCCTCGCGACCGAACGTCACGAAAGCCGCCGCATCGACAACCAGCTGCGCGGCCGGTCGGGCCGTCAGGGCGACCCGGGCCGCTCGTCCTTCTTCCTGTCGCTGGAAGACGACCTGATGCGGATCTTCGGCTCCGAGCGGCTGGAAAAGGTGCTCTCGACGCTGGGGATGAAGGAAGGCGAGGCGATCGTCCACCCTTGGGTGAACAAGTCGCTGGAGCGCGCGCAGGCCAAGGTGGAGGCGCGCAACTTCGACATCCGAAAGCAGCTGCTGAAGTTCGACGACGTCATGAACGACCAGCGCAAGGCGATCTTCGCCCAGCGTCGCGAGATCATGGAGACGCAGGACCTGTCCGAGATCGCGGCCGACATGCGCCATCAGGTGATCGACGACCTGATCGACGAATACGCGCCGCCGAAGTCCTATGCCGACCAGTGGGCGGTGGACGAACTGGCGGAAGAAGTGCGCGACATCCTGATGCTCGACCTGCCGGTCGCCGCCTGGGCGGCAGAGGACGGCGTCGATCAGGAGGTGCTGCGCGAGCGGCTCGAAACCGAAAGCGACCGCTTCATGGCCGACAAGGCCGCGGCCTTCGGTCCCGAGACGATGCGCAACATCGAGAAGCAGGTGCTGCTGCAGACCATCGACGCGAAATGGCGCGAGCATCTGGTGACGCTGGAGCACCTGCGCTCCGTCGTCGGCTTCCGCGGCTATGCCCAGCGCGATCCGCTGTCGGAATACAAGACCGAGGCCTTCGCGCTGTTCGAGACGCTGCTCGACGGGCTGCGGGTCGAGGTCACCCAGAAGCTGTCGCAGGTGCGCCCGCTGACCCAGGAAGAGCAGGAGCAGATGATGCGCCAGTTCCTGGCCCAGCAGCAGGCGGCCCGCGGCCCGGCGCCCGAGGCGCAGGCCGATGGGCAGGCGGAAGTGCAGGCCGGGGCCCAGCCCGCGCTGGCCGCGGCCGAGGCCGAGAACGCTCCCGAGGGGCCCGAGGTCGCCGCCGCGCTGGCCGAGGCCCTGCGCGCCCCGATGGCGGCGCCGGCGCTGGCCCGCCCCGGCTTCGACGAGGCCGATCCCGCGACCTGGGGCGAGCCGTCGCGCAACGATCCCTGCCCCTGCGGCTCGGGCGAGAAGTTCAAGCACTGCCACGGCAAGCTGGCCTGACCGGCCCGCCATGACGCGAGACGACGGCGGAGGGGAGACCCTCCGCCGTTTTCGTTTGCGGTGGCGCGTGTGTCGCGCTGTCTGCAACCCATCCGCGAACCGCCATGCTGCTGCCTCGCCTGTGCCGGAATCGGGATCTATCCCTGATTGCAATCAAGAGGTCGCGGAGAGCAGCATGCGACGCAGGATCACGGTGAGACGGATGGCGGGGCCGGCCTGCGGCCTGGCGCTGGCCCTGGCTATCGCCTGGTGCGGCGCGCTGATCGCGCGGCCCGGGCCGCGGCCGCATGCGCTGCCGGTGGGCATCACCGAGGTCTCGGCGCCACTGCATGGCCCCTCGATGCGGCTGGTGCCGGTGCTGGCCGTGCCGGGCGACCTCGCGAAGGTGGCGCGCGGCGCAGGTCTGCCACCCGTGCTGGCCGCCCTGCCCGACGAGGGTGGCCCCTGCGAGCCGTCGCTGCGGCTGGGCGCCCGCAAGGCGGTGCTGACCCTGTCGATCAAGGCGGAGTGCCTTGCCGGGCGCCGGGTCTTCATCAGCCATGAAAGCCTCGGCTTCGCGCTGACGGTTCCGGCCGCGGGCCGCGCGCTCGTCGAGCTGCCGGCGCTGGCGGGCACGGCGGTCGTCCGCCTGCGCCTGCCCGACGGGCGGCTGCGCGAGGTTGCGACGATCGCGACCCAGGCCGGCACCCGCGCGATTGCCGGGCTGCGCTGGCAGGCGGGCGAGGCGCTGGCGCTGAACGTCTACGAGAACCGCGCCGAATTCGGCGCCCCCGGCCACCTGCGCGCAGCGCGGGGCGCCAACGGTGGCGGTGCGCGGGGGCGGCTGTTCCTGCTGGGCGATGCCGACGAGCCCGGCGAGATGCTGACCGCGCTCTACCTCGCGCCGTCGGGCGAAGGCGCGGCCCGGCTCGAGCTCGAGGCGTTGAGCGGCCCCGGCGTCTGCGGCCGCCCGCTTGCGGCCGAGGCGCTGTCGGCCCCGGTGGGCGCCGCGCTGCGCGCGGTCCCGCTGTCGCTGTCGCTGCCGGCCTGCGGCGGCGATCCCGCCTGGGTGCTGCTGCCGCTGGGCACGCTGGGCCCGCAGCGTCTGGCCGAAGCGGGCTAGAGCAGCCCCTCGGACCGGAAGCTCGTCTCGCGCGAGCGGCCGATGATCAGGTGGTCGTGGATCTGAATCCCCAATGCCTCGGCCGCCGCGCGGATCTGGCCGGTCATCGCGATGTCCTGCGGCGACGGCGTCGGATCCCCCGAAGGGTGGTTGTGCACGAGGATCAGCGCCGAGGCGTTCAGTTCGAGCGCGCGCTTCACGACCTCGCGCGGGTAGACCGGGACGTGATCGACCGTGCCGCGGGCCTGTTCCTCGTCCGCGATCAGCGTGTTGCGCCGGTCGAGGAACAGGATCCGGAACTGCTCGGTCTCGCGATGCGCCATGGTCATGTGGCAATAGTCCAGAAGCGCGTCCCAGGACGAGATCACCTGCCGGTTCATCACCCGCGCGCGGGTCATCCGCCGCGCGGCGGCGGCGACGATCGCAAGATCCTGCGCGACGGAAGGCCCCGCGCCCTCGACCGCGGTCAGTTGCGCCTCGGGCGCGGCGAGCACGCCGGCGAGGTCGCCGAAGCGGTCGATCAGCCGCCGGGCAAGCGGCTTGACGTCGATGCGGGGCAGGGTGCGGAACAGCAGCAGTTCGAGCAGTTCGTAATCGGGCAGCGCCGCGGCGCCGCCCTCGGAAAACCGTTGCCGCAGACGGGCGCGGTGGTCGCGGATGTAGCTGGGCAAGCGGCTGCCGGGCGCAAGAGCGGGCTGTTCGGCCTCGTCCGCCTCGTCGCCAAGCGAGAAGCGGGCCTGCGCGTCGGAAAGGCCGGGGCGGTGCGGGCTCATGCGTTGAGCCTCGCGCGGGATGGTTAAGAGAAGTTTAAAATGAGCGGGGGGAGGAGGGGGCGCTGCCCCCTCGCGGGCTATGCCCGCTCACCCCCGGAGTATTGGGCCAAGCCGAAAGCGCGCCGGGGCCGGTCTGGCCCCGGACCGTCAGTTCTTCATGCCGTCCCAGAAGCTCTTCACCTTCGAGAAGAATGACGAGCTTTCGGGGTTGTTGTCCTCGCTCAGCCGGTCGAACTCGCGCAGCAGGTCCTTCTGGCGCGCGGTCAGGTTCACCGGCGTCTCGACCGCAAGCTCGATCAGCATGTCGCCGGTGCCGCCGCCGCGCAGGGCGGGCATGCCCTTGCCGCGCAGGCGCATCTGCCGGCCGGTCTGGCTGCCGGCGGGGATCTTCACCCGGCTTCGGCCGCCGTCGATCGTCGGCACCTCGACCTCGCCACCAAGCGCGGCATCGACCATGCCCACCGGCACCCGGCAATAGAGCGTCTGGCCGTCACGCTGGAAGAGCGCGTGCTCGCGCACCTCGAGGAAGATGTAGAGATCACCCGAGGGGCCGCCGCGCAGACCGGCCTCGCCCTCGCCGGCAAGCCGGATACGGGTGCCGGTCTCCACCCCCGCGGGGATGTTGACCGACAGCGCGCGGTCCTTTTCCACCCGGCCGGCGCCGTGGCAGACCTTGCAGGGGTTCTTGATCGTCTGGCCGAGGCCGCCGCAGGTCGGGCAGGTGCGCTCGACCGTGAAGAAGCCCTGCTGAGCGCGGACCTTGCCCATGCCCGAACAGGTCGGGCAGACCGCCGGCTCGGCGCCGCCTTCGGCGCCGGTGCCAGAGCAGCCCTGGCAGGTGACCGACGAGGGCACGTTGATCTGCTTCTGGGCGCCGGTGAAGGCTTCCTCGAGCGTGACGCGCAGGTTGTAGCGCAGGTCCGAGCCGCGCTGGGCGCGCGAACGCCCACCGCCGCCGCCTTGGCCGCGCCCGCCCATGAAGTCGCCGAAGAGATCCTCGAACACGTCCGAGAAGGCCGAGGCGAAATCGCCCTGGCCGCCGTTGAAGCCGCCGGGGCCGCGCCCGCCGCCCATGCCGCCCTCGAAGGCGGCGTGGCCGTAGCGGTCGTAGGCCGCCTTCTTGTTGTCGTCCTTCAGGACGTCATAGGCTTCGTTCACTTCCTTGAACTTGGCCTCGGCGTCCGGATTGTCCTGGTTGCGGTCCGGGTGCAGCTCCTTCGCCTTCTGGCGAAAGCCCTTCTTGATCTCGTCGGCCGAGGCGCCCTTCGAGACTCCCAGAATTTCGTAGTAATCCCGTTTGGCCATCGAATTCCCCAATGCCGGTGCCGGCCCGCCTGCTGCCCGGTCCCTAAGGGTCCGCCGCGCCTGTCAAAGCGCGCCTAACCCGCCGGTCCCCGCAAAGCAAGGGCCGGCCCGCCTTTCGGCAGGCCGGCCGCGGAGCGTCACCCGCGCCGCTTCAGCGGCGCTTTTCCTCGCCCAGATCCTCGAAATCGGCGTCGACGATGTCGTCGTCAGCCGACCGGGGGCCATCCTCGTCATCGTCCGAAGCCTTGCCGCCTTCGGCCTGCTGGGCCTTGTAGATGGCCTCGCCAAGCTTCATCGCGGCCTCGGTGAGGTTCTGCATCGCGCCCTTGATCTTGCCGGCGTCGTCGCCTTTCAGCGCCTCTTCCAGCGGGTTCATCGCGAACTCGATCGCCTCGACGGTCGAGCCGTCGACCTTGTCGCCATGCTCTTCCAGCGACTTGCGGGTCGAATGCAGCAGGCTTTCGCCCTGGTTCTTCGCCTCGACGACCTCGCGGCGCTTCTTGTCGGCCTCGGCATTCGCCTCGGCGTCGCGGACCATCTTGTCGATCTCGTCATCGGACAGGCCGCCCGACGCCTGGATCGTGATGTTCTGCGACTTGCCGGTGCCCTTGTCCTTCGCCGAAACGGAGACGATGCCGTTCGCGTCGATGTCGAAGGTCACCTCGATCTGCGGCATGCCGCGCGGGGCCGGCGGGATGTCCTCGAGGTTGAACTGGCCAAGCAGCTTGTTGTCCGCGGCCATCTCGCGCTCGCCCTGGAAGACGCGGATCGTCACGGCGTTCTGGTTGTCTTCGGCCGTGGAGAAGATCTGCGACTTCTTGGTCGGGATCGTGGTGTTGCGGTCGATCAGGCGGGTGAACACGCCACCCAGCGTCTCGATCCCCAGCGACAGCGGGGTCACGTCGAGAAGAACAACGTCCTTCACGTCGCCCTGCAGCACGCCGGCCTGGATCGCGGCACCCAGCGCCACGACCTCATCGGGGTTCACGCCCTTGTGGGGCTCTTTCCCGAAGAACTCGGTCACCGCTTCCACGACCTTCGGCATGCGGGTCATGCCGCCGACCAGAACGACCTCGTCGATGTCGCCCTTCGAGACGCCGGCATCCTTCAGCGCGTCGGCGCAGGGCTTCAGCGACTTCTTGATCAGGTCGGCCACCAGCTGCTCGAGCTTCGAGCGGGTCAGCTTCATGACCATGTGCAGCGGCGTGCCGGACTTCATGTCCATCGAGATGAACGGCTGGTTGATCTCGGTCTGCTGGCTGGACGAAAGCTCGATCTTCGCCTTCTCGGCGGCTTCCTTCAGGCGCTGAAGGGCCATCTTGTCCTTGGTCAGATCGACGCCGTGCTCTTTCTTGAACTCGTCCGCCAGGTAGTTGACGATCCGCATGTCGAAGTCTTCGCCGCCAAGGAACGTGTCCCCGTTGGTCGATTTCACTTCGAACAGGCCGTCGTCGATTTCCAGGATCGTGATGTCGAAGGTGCCGCCGCCAAGGTCATAGACCGCGATCGTGCGGGTTTCCTTCTTGTCCAGACCATAGGCGAGCGCCGCCGCGGTCGGTTCGTTGATGATGCGCAGCACCTCGAGACCGGCGATCTTGCCGGCGTCCTTGGTCGCCTGACGCTGGGCGTCGTTGAAATAGGCCGGAACGGTGATCACGGCCTGGGTCACGGTCTCGCCCAAGTACGATTCGGCGGTTTCCTTCATCTTCTGAAGGATCATGGCCGAGACCTGCGCGGGGCTGAACTTCTCGCCACGGGTTTCCACCCAGGCGTCGCCATTGCCACCGTCGACGATGTTGTACGGAACGAGCTTGCGGTCCTTCTCGACCTCCGCATCCGTCACCCGGCGGCCGATGAGGCGCTTCACGGCGAAGATGGTGTTGGTCGGGTTGGTCACGGCCTGGCGCTTGGCGGCCTGGCCGACGAGGCGTTCGCTGTCGGTGAAGCCCACGATCGAGGGCGTGGTGCGGGCACCTTCGGAGTTCTCGATGACGCGCGGCTGCGACCCATCCATGATGGCGACGCAGGAGTTCGTGGTCCCGAGGTCGATGCCGATAACTTTGGCCATAGGTCTTCCTCTTCTTAGGCGATGTAATGGAACGCAGGCCCGATGCGCGGCCCCTGCTTTCCTATCCCAGGGTATGATTGCGCGATCCGGTGGCCGGGGAACCCGGTTCCGGTGTCCGGACGTATATAGGGAGGGCGTTTTGGGGCTGCAAGCGTCGCAAGGGGGGCGCGAAGGGGGGAAAGATGCAGAATGAGGACGGGCGTCCCGGCCTGCCCGCACCGCAGCAGATCCGGGGCTTTCACCTGTATGAGCAGGCGCTGGACCTGCCCGCGCAGCTGGCGCTGGTCGAGGATCTGCGGGGCGTGATCGCGGCGGCGCCGCTGTTCTCGCCCGAGACGCGCTACGGGCAGAGGATGAGCGTGCGGATGACCTCGGCCGGGCGTTACGGCTGGGTCAGCGACCGGCGCGGCTACCGCTACGAGACGCACCATCCCGCCGGCGGCGTCTGGCCGCCGATCCCGGCCCGGGTGCTGGCGCTGTGGCGCGCGGCCACGGGGCTGACCCGCGACCCGGACTGCTGCCTGCTGAACTTCTACGGCGAGGGCGCGAAGATGGGCCTGCACCAGGATCGGGACGAGGCGGATTTCGCCTGGCCGGTGCTGTCGATCAGCCTTGGCGACCGGGCGCGGTTCCGCATCGGCGGGACCGAGCGCGGCGGGCCGACCGAAAGCCTCTGGCTCAACTCGGGCGACATGCTGCTGATGGGCGGCACCGCGCGGCTCGCCTTCCACGGCATCGACCGGGTCGAGTTCGGCTCGTCCCCGCTGCTGCCAAAGGGCGGGCGGATCAACCTGACGCTGCGGGTGGTGGACTAGCCGCGCATCACCAGCGCGGTCAGCTGGGTCAGCACCGTCTGCCAGCCGATCTCGGCCCCGGCGAAGACTGCGGGCGGGCAATCGGGCTCGGGCGTGTAACTTTGGGTCACCGTCAGCATCGAGCCCATCGGCGCCTCGCTGAACACCGCCGTCGTCAGCGCACCGAACAGCTTCTTGCCGGCGGCATCATGCGCGGCGAGGTCCAGCGTCAGCGCACTGTCCGCAACGATCGAGGCGATGGTGCCGCGGGTCCAGAACCGGGTGCCGTCGGGGGCGGCCATGCAGACCTCGAAGGCGCCGCCCTCGCGCGGGTCGACCTTCGCCTCGGGGGCGGTGAAGGGAAAGGGGGCGAACCAGCCGCGCAGGTCCTCGGCCGTGGTGAAGGCGCGGAAGACGCGGGCGCGGGGCGCGGGCATCGGGCGGGTGATGTTGACGGTGGGGGTGGCGGTCATTTGGCACTCCAGCTCAGCGAGGCGCGGCGGCGGGTATAGAATTCGCCCATCAGCCCGATCAGCATGACGATGGGGGTGACGATCAGCGGGTACTGCCAGTTCGTGTGGAACGGGTTGTAATTGACGAAGACGAAGCCGCGCAGCTGGTCGATGATGTGGAAGAGCGGGTTCCACTCGAAGAACTTCAGCATCGACCAGGACAGTGAATTCGCGACCACCATCTTGCCCGAGGCGATCATGCTGGCGCGGGAATAGAGCGCCTGGATGATGTTGGTCGCGGCCGGCGACCAAGGCCTGAGCCCCAGCAGCACCAACCCCAGCGCGATCCCGTAGAGCCAGCCCAGGAACACCATCGCCATCGCCGCGACCGGGTATTCGAATTCCAGCGGCTCGGGCGCGAACAGCACGTGATAGCCATACAGCAGCACCGCCATCGTCAGCACCTGCAGGTAGAGCGAGGCCAGCGCCGCCGAGATGATCGCGACCGCGGTGGTCATCGGCCCGTGCATCTGCATCTGCGAGGTCGACGAGCCCGACTGCGCCACCGCCGACATCGCCTTGGTATGGGCCATGAAGGTCGCGATGCCGGTCATCATGTAGACGAAGTAATCGCCCCGGATCGCCGAGCCGCGCATCCGCATCATCGTCATCAGCAGGTAGAAGACCAGTAGCAGCGCCGCCGTCTGCAGCACGTTCATCAGCAGGCCGTAGACCGCGTTGCCATGCCCCTTGCGGATCGCGCGGACCGTCGAATGGAAGATCAGCTCGCCCACCGACAGCGCGGTGGCCAGCGTTCCGGTGCGGCGTGGCGCGTAGAACATGCCCGCAATCCCCTGTCTGCCCCGCGTGCATCCTGCACCGCGCGAGGCGCCTCGACCTGCCCCCAGGCATCGGCCACGGCCGTTAACGGGCCGTTGCGGGCGATCTTTCTTCCGAAAACCTTGCCGTTCCCGCTGGTGGCCAGCATAAGGGGGGCAACGGATTTTCACAACCGCGCGCCTCCGGGTGCCGGTGCGGACCGACAGGGAGAAGGCACTTGGATCTCGACCGGCTGACCATCGTCATGCGCAGGCTCGCCCTCGAGGCCGGCGACCGGATCATGGAGATCTACGCCGCGCCCGATTTCGAGGTGAAGGCCAAGTCCGACGCGAGCCCGGTGACCGAGGCCGACGAGGCCGCGGACGCGCTGATCTCGGCCGGGCTGGCCGAGGCCTTTCCCGGCGTCGCGCTGGTGACCGAGGAGCAAGCCGCGAGCCACGCGGTCGAGGGCGACACCTTCCTGATCGTCGATCCGCTGGACGGGACGAAGGAGTTCGTGCAGCGCCGCGGCGACTTCACCGTGAACATCGCCTATGTCGAAAAGGGCGTGCCCCTGCGCGGCGTCGTCTATGCCCCCGCCAAGGGTCGGCTGTTCTACACGCTGGCCGACGGCCGCGCGGTCGAGGAGAAGGGCGCCTTTCTGAAGGACGCGCCGGGCGAGCTGGCGCCGATCGCCGTCTCGACCCCCGACAACCGCGGGCTGATGGTCGTCGCCTCGAAGTCGCACCGCGACGCGGCCACCGACGACTACATCGCGGGCTACGCGGTGCGCGACATGACCTCGGCCGGGTCCTCGCTGAAGTTCTGCCTCGTCGCGACCGGCGAGGCCGATCTCTATCCCCGCCTCGGGCGGACGATGGAATGGGACACCGCCGCGGGCGACGCGGTGCTGCGCGGTGCGGGCGGCGAGGTGGTGACCTTCGACACCCACCAGCCGCTGGCCTACGGCAAGCCCGGTTTCGAAAACCCGTTCTTCATCGCCTATGCCCCGGGCGTCCTGCTCTCGAAAGCCTGAGATCCTGCCATGACCGCCAAGACCGGCACCCTGATCGTCGTGCCCGCGCGCTATGCCTCCAGCCGCTATCCGGGCAAGCCGCTGGTCGCGCTGCGCGGCGCCGACGGCGTGGCCCGCACGCTGATCGAGCGCAGCTGGCGCGCGGCGACCGAGGTGCGCGGCGTCGACCGCGTCGTGGTCGCGACCGATGACGCGCGGATCCGCGACCATGCCGAGGCGCTGGGCGCCGAGGTGGTGATGACCTCGGAAGCCTGCCGCAACGGCACCGAGCGCTGCGCCGAGGCGCATGAGGTGCTGGGAGGCGGCTTCGAGATCGTGGTGAACCTGCAGGGCGACGCGCCGCTGACCCCGCCCTGGTTCGTTGAAGACCTGATCGCGGGCCTGCGCGCCGATCCCGGCGCTGAGATCGCGACCCCGGTGCTGCGCTGCGAGGGCGCGATGCTGGCCAGCCTGATCGAGGACCGCCGCAACGGCCGCGTCGGCGGCACCACCGCGGTCTTCGGGGCCGGGCGCCGGGCGCTCTACTTCTCGAAGGAAGTGATCCCCTACACCGGCACGCCCTATGGCGATGCCGAGCCGACGCCGGTCTTCCACCATGTCGGCGTCTACGCCTATCGCCCGGCGGCGCTGGCGGCCTATCCCGGCTGGGACGTGGGCCCGCTCGAGACGCTGGAAGGGCTCGAGCAACTGCGCTTCCTCGAGAACGGCCGCGCCGTCTCCTGCGTCGAGGTCGAGGCCCGCGGCCGGCAGTTCTGGGAGCTGAACAACCCCAGCGACGTGCCAAAGCTGGAGGCGATGATGGCCGAGATGGGGATGGCGTGACCGCCCCCGGGCCGGATCTTCCCGCAACCAGCCTGATCATCGTCTCGCGCCACCGTGCGCCCACGCTGCAGCGCTGCCTGACCGGCGTGCTGCAGATGGCCCATCCTAAGGCAGAGATCGTCGTGGTCGCCGATCCGGCGGCGGCGGCCGGGGTGCGGGCGCTGGGCCTGCCGATCAAGGTTCTGGACTTCGACATCCCGAACATCTCGCAGGCGCGCAACCTCGGCCTGCGTGCCGCGGCCGGCGAGGTCGTGGCCTTCCTCGACGACGACGCGGTGCCCGAACCAAGCTGGCTTGCCCGGCTGAGCGCGCCCTTCGCCGATCCCGCGGTGATGGTGGCGGGCGGCTGGGTGCGGGCGCGCAACGGGCTGGGCTGGCAGTGGCGCGCGGGCCTCGTCGATCGGCTGACGCGGACCGCGGCGCTGGAGGTGCCAGCCGATGCCGTCAGCCTGCACCCGGCGCGGCCGGGCCGGGCGGTCGAGGTGAAGGGCGTCAACTGCGCCTACCGCCGGACGGCGCTGCTGGAGATGGGGGGATTCGACCCTGAGCTGGCCTATTACCTCGACGAGACGGAGCTGAACCTGCGGCTGGCGGCGCGCGGGGCGCTGAGCGCGGTGGTGCCGGGTGCGGTGGTGCATCACTTCAAGGCCGGCAGCCGGCAGCGCAGCGCGCGGCGCGTTCCCGTTTCGCTTGCGGATGTGGGCGCCAGCACGGCGATCACCCTGCGCCGCCACGGCGCGACCCTGGCCGAAACCGCGGCCCGCCGCGACGCGCTGATTGCCGAGGAACGGGCGAAGCTGCTGCGGCTTATGCTGCGCGGCGATCTTGAACCGGGGGCGGTGCCGCGCCTGCTCGACAGCCTGCGGGCGGGGTTTGCCGAGGGGGCCGCGCGGAAGCTCGCGCCGCTGGTGCCGCTGGAGCCTCTGCCCGCGGCCGGGGCGCTTTGCCCCGTGCCGCTGCCGCCGCGCCCGGGGCGGGTGATCGCCGGCCGCCCCTGGCAGGCGCGCAGCCTGCGCCGCCGGGCCGCCGACGCCGTTGCCGCGGGCGAGATCGTCACGCTGTTCCTCTTCGGCCCCTCGGCGCGCTGGCACTGGTCGCGCTACCTGCCGGAAGGTTTCTGGGAACAAACCGGCGGGGTCTGCGGTTGGTCCCTCCGCGAGGGACCGAGACTTCTTGCGACCCGATTCGCCCTGAGGGTGAATGACGAGACCCGAAAGGTGGCGCTGTTGCGGCCGGTGGACCCGGATCGGCTTCGGCGATGACCCTGCTGCCAAGACATCCGGGCGCGGTTTCGCCGGATTGTCGCCAAGTTGACGCTACTCTGTGGCGCGGCACTTGTGGCGCGACGGGACTTGGGCGAGAGTCCGTGCCAGCGCCCGCTGCACTGCGGCATATGGATTGAGACAAGGTAGGATCATGAAGCGCAAAGTCACCAAGGCGATTTTCCCGGTAGCCGGTCTTGGAACCCGGTTCCTCCCGGCCACGAAGTCGATCCCGAAGGAGATCATGACGCTCGTCGACCGCCCGCTGATCCAGTACGCGATCGACGAGGCCCGCGCCGCCGGGATCGAGGAATTCATCTTCGTCACCTCGCGCGGGAAATCCGCGCTCGAGGACTATTTCGACGCGGCCCCGGTGATCCACGCCGAGCTTGAGGCCAAGGGCAAGAAGGACCTGCTCGAGATCCTCGCCAAGACCACGATGGATTCGGGGCAGATCGCCTATGTCCGCCAGCAGAAGGCCATGGGCCTTGGCCACGCCGTCTGGTGCGCCCGCCGCCTGCTGCAGGATGACGAGGCCTTCGCAGTCCTGCTGCCCGACGACGTGATCGCGGCCGAAAAGCCCTGCCTCCAGCAGATGGTCGAAGCCTACGAGGAAACCGGCGGCAACATCGTCGCCACGATGGAAGTGCCGATGGACAAGGTCTCGTCCTACGGCGTTCTGGATGTGGCCGAGGACATGGGCTCGTTCGTGAAGGCCAAGGGCATGGTCGAGAAGCCCAAGAAAGAGGATGCGCCCTCGAACCTCGCCGTGATCGGCCGCTATATCCTGCAGCCCGAGATCATGGACACGCTGAACCAGAAGAAGATCGGGGCCGGCGGCGAGATCCAGCTGACCGACGCGATCGCGCAGGAAATCGTGAACAGCGACAACGTCTATGGCCTGCGCTTCCGCGGCCAGCGCTTCGACTGCGGCTCGAAATCGGGATTCCTGCAGGCGACCGTGGCCTTCGGCCTTGCCCGCCCCGACCTGGCGGCCGAATTCTCGGACTTCCTGAACGACGTCGTCGCGATGCGCCAGGCGGCCGAGTGAGCCATTAACCGATTGCTGACCTCGGGGGCTGCCTGTCGTTGACAGGCGGCCCCTTCGCATTTCATCACTCGCGCTGAAACAGCGGGGGCGATGCGTGTCCGAAGCCAGTTCCAGCGCCGCCTCTTCCAACGCCCCGGCCATGGCGCGCCTGCTGGACGTGACCCGGCTGGCCCGCCGCGTCGGTCGTCCGGTGCTGACTGGCATCGACCGGGTCGAGAAGCTGTGGCTCGACCACCTGCTGACCCGCCCCGATCCCCTGTGGCTGCTGATGGGCCGCGGGCGGCGGCAGGTCCTTCTGCCGCGCGAGGCGGGGCCCGTGCTGCTGGGCTGGGTGGCCGAGCCGCCGCAGCCCGAAGGTCTGGTCGAGCGCCTGATCGCGCGCCGACATGGCCCCGCCGGGATCGCCCGGCACCGGCTGGCGCGACTGGCGCTGGCGGGGGCCGCTGCCGGGCGGATCGCGCCAGCGGTGGCCCGGGCGATGCCGCAGGGCGGCTGGTACCTGAACCTCGGCCATCTGAATGCCGAGGCGCCGCGGCTGGCGGCGCTGGGCCGGGTCCCGCGGCTGAAACGGGCGGTGTTCCTGCACGACACGATCCCGCTCGACCATCCCGAATGGTCAGAGCCGCATGCCGTCACCCAGCTGTCGACCTTGATCGCCGCCGCGAACCGCCATGCCGAACGGGTGATCGCCAATTCCGCGGCGACCCGTGACGCGCTGCACCGCCATGGCCTGACCCGCCCCGTCCGCGTGGCGCTGCTGGGGATCGAGGACATCGCGCCCGACCCCACGGCGCTGCCGTCCGCGCTCGACCCCGCGCGGCCCTATTTCGTGGCGCTGGGCACCATCGAGCCGCGCAAGGATCACGAGCTGCTGCTGGATCTCTGGGACAGCCTGCGCGGCGATCCGCCCCCCGGCGGCCTGCCGCAGCTGCTGATCGCGGGCCGGCGCGGCTGGCAGGGCGCAGGGGTGCTGGCGCGGCTCGACGCCGCGGCGGGCGACCCGTCCCGCGGCGTGATCGAGACGGGCGATCTGTCCGATGCCGGCGTCGCCGCGGCGCTGCAGGGGGCGGTCGCGCTCTTGATGCCCAGCCGGGCCGAGGGCTTCGGCCTGCCGGTCTTCGAGGCCGCGCGGCTGGGCTGCCCCGTGATCGCCGCGCCACTGCCCGTCTATGATGAAATCCCGACGGCTTCGGTCGTTTACGCCCCGGCAGGCGATCTGTATGCATGGAGATCGAGAGTGATCGAGGCCGTGGCGCAGAAGGCGACCGAAGGGCCCGGACAGCCAAGGGCGCCGCAACCGGTGCCGGGATGGCCGGAGCATTTCAACACCGTCTTAGCCTGTCTGACCTAGGTCTTGTCCGGGATAGCACGCGCGGGGGCGGTTTGGGGGCCTGGCAGAACTATCGGCTGCGACTGCTGCGCAAGCGGCGGCTCTGGCGCGCCTTCCGCCGCCGGAGAGAGCTGACCTCTGTCACCGACCGCACGCTGGCGATCCGCAAGCACGACATCCTGCTGTTCTCGACGCTGCGCAACGAACGCCTGCGGCTGCCCTATTTCCTGCGCTACTACCGCGATCTTGGCGTGCGCCATTTCCTGATCGTCGATAACGGGTCGGACGACGGCAGCCGCGAATACCTGGTCGAGCAGAAGGACGTCTCGCTCTGGTCGACGACGGCCAGCTACAAGCGCTCGCGCTTCGGGGTCGACTGGCTGAACTGGCTGCAGATGCGCTATGGCCACCGGCACTGGACGCTGACCGTCGATCCCGACGAGTTCTTCGTCTATCCGTTCTGCGACACGAGACCCCTGCCGGCGCTGACCGACTGGCTGGACACGATGGCGATCCGGTCCTTCCCGGCAATGCTGCTGGACATGTATCCCAAGGGCCCGATCGACGCGCAGCCCTACCGCGAGGGGCAGAACCCGCTGGAGATCGCCTGCTGGTTCGATGCCGGCAACTACACCTTCTCGAAGAACCACACCTTCTGGAACCTCTGGATCCAGGGCGGGCCGCGCAGCCGCACGATGTTCGCGGACGACCCCTATGCCGCGCCCTCGCTGAACAAGATCCCGCTGGTGAAATGGGACCGCTCGTACTGCTACATGAGCTCGACCCACATGCTGCTGCCCCGGGGGCTGAACGCGGTCTTCGACGAATGGGGGGGCGAGCGGCCCTCGGGCTGCCTGCTGCACGCCAAGTTCCTGTCGACGCTGCCAGCGAAGGTGACCGAAGAGCTTGAACGGGGCCAGCACTATGCCGGCAGCCGGGAATACCGCGCCTATGAGGAAGGGCTGCGCGACAGTCCCGACCTGTGGTGCAAGTGGAGCGAGAAATACATCAACTGGCGCCAGCTCGAGATCCTGGGGCTGATGTCGAAGGGCAACTGGGCGTGACGGTCGGCTATGTGATGCTGTGCCATACCGCGCTGGACCGCGCGGCGCAGGTGGCCCGCTTCTGGGCCGCCGCCGGCTCGCCCGTGGTGATCCATGTCGATACCCGCGTGTCCGACAACGCCTTCGCGGCCTTCAGGCGGCTGGTGGCCGAATACCCGGCGATCTCGTTCTCGCGCCGCTTCCGCTGCGAATGGGGCACCTTCTCGCTGGTCGCCGCGACCCAGGCCGCCTGCGAGCAGCTGCTGGAGCGCCACCCCGAGGCGCGGCATGTCTACCTCGCCTCGGGCTCCTGCCTGCCGCTGCGCCCGGCCGAGGAACTGGCCGCCTACCTGGCCGAACGCCCGCACACCGACTTCATCGAAAGCGTCACCACCGCCGAGGTCGGCTGGACGCAAGGCGGCCTCGACGCCGAGCGGTTCACGCTGCGGTTCCCCTTCTCGTGGAAGCGGCAGCGCTGGCTTTTCGACCGCTATGTGGCGCTGCAGCGCGGCCTGAAGATCCGCCGCCGGGTGCCCGCCGGGCTGGTGCCGCATCTGGGCAGCCAGTGGTGGTGTCTGACCCGCCGCACGCTCGAGGCGATCCTGAAGGACCCCGAGCGCCCGGCGATCGACCGCTATTTCCGCCGGGTCTGGATCCCGGATGAAAGCTATTTCCAGACCCTCGTGCGCCAGCATTCGCAGGATGTCGAAAGCCGCTCGCTCACGCTGTTCAAGTTCGACTACGAGGGCAAGCCGCACATCTTCTACGACGATCACCTGCAGCTTCTGCGCCGCTCGGACTGCTTCGTCGCCCGCAAGATCTGGTCGAACGCCGACCGGCTCTACCGCGCCTTCCTCGAACCGCAGGAGGGTGGGCCGCCGCGGGCCGAACCGCAGCCGGGCAAGATCGACCGGCTGTTCTCGAAGGCGGTCGAGCGGCGCGGGCGCGGCCGCCCCGGACTTTACATGCAAAGCCGCTTTCCCCGCCGCGACCACGAGAACGGCAAGACCTCGGCCCCCTATTCCGTCTTCCAGGGCTTTGCAGAGCTGTTCGAGGACTTCCCCGCCTGGCTTGCCCGCGCCATCGGCGGCGGGCGCGTCCACGGCCATCTCTATGCGCCGGAACGGGTCGAATACGCCGGCGGCGAGACGGTGTTCAACGGCGCGCTGACCGATGGCGCTGCCCTGCGCGACTACAACCCGCAGGCCTTCCTGACCAACCTGATCTGGAACAGCCGGGGCGAGCGGCAGTGCTTCCAGTTCGGTCCCCGCGACACGCAGGGCATCAACTGGTTTCTCTCGACCGATGCCAATGCCCAGATCAGCGTCATCACCGGCGCCTGGTCGGTGCCGCTGTTCCACTCGCCCGAACCCTTCCCGGTGGTCCGGGCCGAGGCCGCGCGGCTGCAGCGGATCGAGACCGAGCAGCTGGCGATCCTCCGCTCGATGTACACCAAGGCGCGGGTGCGGATCTGGACGATGTCGGATTTCATCGAGAACCCGATGGAGCCGCTGCAGACCATCGTCGACGAGATCAGCCCCCGCTCGGCCCGCCGGCTGACCGATCCGCCGGCCATGGTCGACCTCATGGGCTTCGGCCAGTTCCTGCAGGAGCTGAAGAACCAGGGCATGAAGCCCACGCTGATGGGCGACTTCCCGGTGAACGGCGACCCGCGGGTCGCGGCACCGCGCGGCCGCCGCCCCTACCTTGTCAGATGACAGCCCCGGACAGGACCAGATGAGCCGTTTCGACAGTTTCGTGATCTTCGCAGAGATGCGCACCGGCTCCAACCTGCTGGAGGCCAGCCTGAACGCCGTGCAGGGGCTGACCTGCCACGGCGAGGCCTTCAATCCGAAGTTCCCGGGCTACCCCGACCGCAAGGAGCTGTTGGGCGTCAGCCTGGACGACCGCGTCGCCGATCCCTGGCGGCTGCTGGCGCGGATGCGGGCGGCGGACGGGCTGAACGGCTTCCGCTTCTTCCACGACCACGAGCCGCGTCTGGTGGACGAGCTGATCGCCGACCGCCGCTGCGCCAAGGTGGTGCTGACCCGCAACCCGGCGGAAAGCTTCGTCAGCCTGCAGATCGCCCGGCAGACCGGCCAGTGGAAGCTGCGCGACGCCAAGCACCTGAAGACCGGCCAGATCGACTTCGACGCGGCCGAGTTCGAAGATCACCTCGACCAGCTGCAGGCCTTCCAGCTGCGCATCCAGCACGGGCTGCAGATCACCGGCCAGACCGCCTTCTGGGTCGATTACGAGGATCTGCAGGACGTGGCCGTGCTAGACGGCCTCGTCCGCTTCCTCGGGATCGAGGCGGGGGTCGAAAAGCTGGCCGACGGGCTCGTGAAGCAGAACCCAGAGCCGATGGAGGCCAAGGTCGCCAATTTCCCGGCGATGGAGCGGGCGATGGCGCGGCTCGACCGGTTCAACCTGTCGCGGACCCCGAACTTCGAACCGCGGCGGGGGCCGGGGGTGCCGCAGTTCGTGGCCGCGACCGGGGCGCCGCTGCTCTACATGCCGATCAAGGGCGGGCCGGTGCGGGCGGTCAGCGACTGGCTGGCGGGCTTCGGCGGGCTGCAGGGCGGCTTCACCCAGAAGACCCTGCGCCAATGGCAGAAAGAGCATCCGGGCCACCGCAGCTTCACCGTCCTCAGCCACCCCGTCGCCCGCGCCCATGCCGCCTTCTGCGAGCATGTGCTGACCGGCGACTATGCCGAGATCCGCGAGCAGTTGATCCGCCATTACAAGCTGCCGCTGCCACCGGTGGCCGGGGTGGGCGAGATGACGCTGGACGAGCACCGCGCCGCCTTCCTCGCCTTCGTGCGCTTCCTGAAGGCGAACCTCGCCGGGCAGACCGCGATCCGCATCGACGGCACCTGGGCCAGCCAGACCGCCGTGCTGCAGGGGCAGGCGCAGTTCTGCTTCCCCGACCTCGTGGCGCGCGACGAGACGCTGGCGCAGGATCTCGCGATGATCGCCGAGCGCGTGGGGCTGCCCGCGGCGCCCCGCTTCCGCGCGACACCGCCCGAGCGGCCCTTCGCGCTGGCCGAGGTCGTCACGCCCGAGATCGAGGCCGCGGTGGCTGAGGCCTATCAGCGCGACTATCAGGGTTTCGGCTTCGCCGAGCGCTACGCGCCGCGCGTGGCGGCGCTGTAGCCAAGTTCAGGCCCACGCGCGGGGCCTGTCGCGACAGGGGGATCAGTAACTCCGGCGCCGGATGCGCAGGATCAGGTCCTGGGGGCCTGTCGTCCTGCAGGGCCCGGCCGGTCAGGCAGCCTGGGTCCCGCGCACTTCGGTCAGCAGCGCATGCAGCGTCGCGGTGTCCGAATTCGCGCGCAGCTTGGCGCAGACGGCCGCGTCGCGCATCGTGCGCGACACCAGCGCCAGCGCTTTCAGGTGATCGACGCCAGAGCTTTTCGGCGCGAGCAGCGCGAAGATCAGGTCGACCGGCTGGCGGTCGACGGCATCGAAGTCCATCGGCTTTTCCAGCTTGAAGAAGATGCCCACCACGCGGTCGAGCCCGTGCAGCCGCGCATGGGGCAGGGCCACGCCGTGGCCCACGCCGGTCGGGCCGAGGCTCTCGCGTTCCTGCAGCGCATCGACCGTGTCCGAGGCGTTCAGCCCGTAGATGGCCTGGGCGATGTCGCCCAGGTCCTGAAACAGACGCTTCTTGGACGTGACGTGGCTCACGGCCTTGACGGCCCCGGGATTCAGCAGCGTTGCGAGTTCCATGTGACCTTGCTGTTCCACGCCCGTCCTGAGGCGCGCTCCTAGTTCGCGGCAGCCGGTTCGATCCAGCCGAAGTTCCCGTCGTCGCGACGATGCACGACGTTCACCCGCCCGCTCTTCTCGTTACGGAACACCAGAAGCGGTGCCGCGCTCAGTTCCATCTGCATCACCGCCTCGCCGACCGAGAGCGTGGGGACCTTGGTCTCCGTCTCGGCGATGATGATCGGTGCCAGACCGTCGGCTTCTGCCTCGTCGCTTTCGTCGCTTGCGGCGAGGATATACGAAGCGGCCCCGTCGAATTCAACAGGGGTCTGGCGCGAGCGTCCGTGGTCCTTGAGCCGGCGCTTGTAGCGGCGGAGCTGCTTGTCCATCTTCTCGCGGCAGGCCTCGAAGGCGGCATAGACTTCGGGCGACTTGCCGGTCGAGGCTGCGGTCAGGCCGGTCGACAGGTGCACCGTCGCCTCGCAGTGATACTCGTACGCCGCCTTCGAGAAGACGACGGTGGCGTCCGTGGGACGTCCCGCATACTTCTCCAACGTCTCGCCAAGTTCGGATTTGACGTGGATCTGCAGGGCATCGCCCACGTCCATCCCCTTGCCGCTGATCTGATAGCGCATGGCTCCTCCTTCTGTCTTGCGTCTTCGGAAAGGCTAGGTCGCCGTCCGTTTAGACGCGGTTAGTGACTGCTCCGAAATCGGCCGGGAAGAAGCGGTGGGGAACCGCTTCCGGACGCGCCGGAGACCGGGCGCGACCCCCGGAAGAGGAAGCGAAACTCGGGGCCTTTGCCCCATTTGGCTCCCAAATCCGGGCGTCTGTCAACGCCTTCCATCGACGTGGGGCGCGAGGGTGCGGGCGACAAGGGCGCGCGTGCCTGTCGGCGACTTCGTGCCGCCGAAGTGACCCGGCTTGAGCCGGAGCGAGCCGGTTCCGGGGCGGAAACAGTCTGCGCAAACCATCAGGAAAACGCGGCCGGACCGGCCGGCGCGCGCGCCGTCAGATCGGGGCGCCTGCCGTCAGATCGAGAAGCTCTGGCCGAGGTAGACACGGCGCACGTTCTCGTCGGCCACCACCTCGTCGGCGGTGCCGCTCATCAGCACCGCGCCGTCATGCAGGATATAGGCCCGGTCGACGATGCCCAGCGTCTCGCGCACGTTGTGGTCGGTGATCAGCACGCCGATCCCGCGCGACTTCAGGCCATGGACCAGCGTGCGGATGTCGTCGACCGCGATCGGGTCGACCCCGGCGAAGGGTTCGTCCAGCAGCAGGTATTTCGGATCGGCCGCAAGGCAGCGCGCGATCTCGACCCGCCGCCGCTCGCCCCCCGACAGCGCCAGCGCCGGCGAGCGGCGCAGATGCGTGACCGAGAATTCCGACAGCAGCTCTTCCAGCCGCTCGCGCCGCTTGTGGCTGTCGGCCACCGTCAGCTCGAGCACGGCCAGGATGTTGTCCTCGACGGTCAGGCCGCGGAAGATCGAGACTTCCTGCGGCAGATAGCCGATCCCCAGCCGCGCGCGGCGGTACATCGGCAGCCCGGTCACGTCGCGCCCGTCGATCGTCACCCGGCCGCTGTCGGGGGTGATCAGGCCGGCGATGTTGTAAAAGCAGGTGGTCTTGCCCGAGCCGTTCGGGCCCAGAAGCGCCACGACCTCTCCCTGGCGCAGGTCCATCGACACGTCGCGGATCACCACGCGCTTGCGGTAGCTCTTGCGCAGCGACAGGACGCGCAGCCCGTCGGCGACGGCGGCTTCGGTCGGGACCTCGGGCAGGCTCATCAGTTGCCGCCCTCTTTCGGCTGGCTCTGGAAGACCGAGCGCACCCGGCCGCCCGACATCAGCCCGGTGCCGGTGTCGAGATCGACGGTCAGCTTCTGCCCGGTGATCGAGTTCGGCCCCTGGGTCAGCAGCACGTCGGTGGTCATCACCACCTCGCCGGTCTCGGGGTGATAGACCGCCTCGCGGCCCTCGGCGGCCTCGGTCGGCGTGGTCAGGACCACCCCGTCATAGGCGTTGATCCGGTCGATCTGGCTGATCGCCTTGCCCTCGGCATCGCGCAGGTAGGTGACCACCGCGCGCGGCGCGGTCATCCGCATCGTGCCCTGGATGACGACGACATTGCCGGTGAAGGTGGCGGTGCCCGCGGTCTGGTCGACCGACAGCGAATCCGAGGTCACCTCGACCGGCTCGCCGGGATCCTGCTTCAGGCCCGACATGGTGACGGGGGTGCCGCCCTGCGTGTCCTGCGCGAGTGCCGGGCCGGCCAGCAGAAGCGCGAAGGCGAGGGTGCCGGACATCGCGAACTTGCCGATCATTGGCCGCTGTCTCCTTGCTGGTCACTCACGGGCGCGGGGGGCTGAGAGGCCGCCCCTTCAGGGGTGCCGCCGGTATCGTCCCGCTTCGGCTGATATACAAGGGTCACTCCGCCGGCGAAGTCCAGCATCTGCGCGTCCTGCGGACCGTAGAGATGCATCGAGCCGCCGGTCAGATGCCCGAAAGGCGCATCGCCTTCGACATGACCCGGCGAGACCGCCTCGCCGGTGCCCAGTGTCACGTCGATCTTCTGGCTGCGCAGCTGCATCCCGTCCGAGGTGGTGACCACGACATTGCCGTCGAGATACAGCCGGTCCTCGGTCTGTTCCATCCGGCCGTGATCGGCGATCACGTCGGTGGTCTTGCCATCCTTGCCCTGCATCACCGCCTTGACCTCTTCGCCCAGCGTCCGCCCCGGCGTGCCGATCTCGGGGCGCGCGGTGCGGGCGGTGAAGGTCAGGGTCGAGCCGTTGTCGGTCAGCGTCGAATAGCGCGGCGCGGTCACCCGCTGTTCGCGCGTCAGCTCGTCGACGTCCACATCGGCGTAGGGAAGCGCATCCTCGGGCGAGATCTTCTTCGACACCAGAAACAGCGTCGACAGCAGGACCAGCGCCGCCAGCGGCAGCACCAGTTTCAGAAGTGCCACGATCCGCGAATAGGCGTTGTCGTAGCTGCGCGACATCTCAGGCCACCCCGGCCCTGAGGCAGTCGTGGATGTGCAGGATGCCCAGCGGGCGGCCGTCGCCGCCCGGTTCGACCGCGAAGAGCGAGGTGATCTTGAACTCGTTCATCACCTTCACCGCCGCCTCGGCGAGCGCGCCGGGGGCGATGGTGCGCGGGTTGCGGGTCATCACCTCGGCGGCGCTGTGCGACAGAAGCCCGTCGAGATGGCGCCGCAGGTCGCCGTCGGTGACGACGCCGGTCAGCCGCCCGGTCGCGTCGGTGACGCCCACCGCGCCGAAGCCGCTCTGGCTCATGGTGATCAGCACCTCGCCCATCGGCTGGCTTTCGGGCACGAGCGGCATCTCGTGATGCATCAGGTCCGCCACCCGGCTCAGCCGCGCGCCCAGCTTGCCGCCGGGGTGATAGGTGCGGAAATCCTCGGGCGTGAACTGGCGGTGCTCCATCAGCGCCACGGCCAGCGCGTCGCCCAGCGCGAGCGTCATCGTGGTCGAGGTGGTCGGCACCACGCCGGTGCCGCAGGCCTCTTCGGCCTTGGGCAGCAGCAGCGCCACATCCGACTGGCGCAGAAGGGTCGACCCCTCGCGCGAGGCGACGCCGATCAGCGGGATCGCGAAGCGGCGGGTATGGGCGATGATGTCGGCCAGTTCCGGCGTCTCGCCCGAGTTCGACAGCACCAGCGCCACGTCGTCGGGCGTGACCATGCCAAGATCGCCATGGCTCGCCTCGGCCGGGTGGACGAACTGCGCGGGTGTGCCGGTCGAGGCGAGCGTCGCCGCGATCTTGCGCCCGACATGGCCCGACTTGCCCATGCCCGAGACGACGACGCGGCCGCGCGCCTTCAGGATCAGCCGCAGTGCCGCGGCAAAGCTTTCGTCAAGGCTTTCGCCCAGAAGGTCCAGCGCGCGCGCCTCGATCCCGATCACCCGGCGGGCGGTCGCAAGGAAGGTATCGCTGTCATCGGTGGTGGCGGTGGGCGACATGGGGCGCGGCTCAGTGATGGAAGATGTCGTTGGGCTCGTCCCAGCCCATGAGGTCGAGCTTGGAACGGGTCGGCAGGAAATCGAAGCACGACTGCGCGAGCGGCAGGCGGCCTTCGCGGATCAGCCGCAGCTCGAGCTCGGCCTTCAGCCGGTGCAGGTAGAGCACGTCCGAGGCCGCGTATTCCTTCTGCGCCTCGGTCAGCGCGACCGCGCCCCAGTCCGAGGTCTGCTGCTGCTTCGAAACGTCGACGCCGACCAGTTCCGCCAGCAGGTATTTCAGCCCGTGACGGTCCGTGAAGGTGCGGATCATCCGCGAGGCGATCTTGGTGCACCAGACCGGGGCGGTGGTGACGCCGAAGGCATTGTAGAGCGCCGCGATGTCGAAGCGCCCGAAGTGGAACAGCTTCAGCACGTTCGGATCGGCCAGCATCCGTTCCAGGTTCGGGGCAGAGGTCTGGCCCTTGGCGATCTGCACCAGATGCGCATCGCCATCGCCGGACGACATCTGAACGAGGCAGAGCCGGTCGCGGCGCGGGTCGAGGCCCATCGTCTCGGTGTCGATGGCCACGACCGGGCCGAGGTCCAGCCCGTCGGGCAGGTCGTTCTGGTAAAGATGGATGGCCAAGATCAGGTCCCGCTGGTGTTGCGCGTCCATATAGTCACCGCCGCGGGCGGATGCCAACCGGCAGGCGGAATTGCACTCGGAGGCGAACGGGGCCATGGTCGCGCCGCTTGTCGCCGCCCCCTCCCGAAGGATCCTTCCCGTGCAGACCCAGACCGATGTCGCAGCCCTTCTCGACGATCCCCGCCTGCAGGCCGCCTTCGCGGCGCTCGACGCCGGGCATGACCGCTTCGTCGAGGAAATCGTCGAGCTGACCGAGATCCCGGCCCCGCCCTTCAAGGAAGCGGTGCGCGCCGCCGCCTACCTTCAGAAGTTCCGCGCGCTGGGGCTCGAGGACTGCGGCATCGACGCCGAGGGCAATGTCACCGGCCTGCGCCGCGGTCGTGGCAACGGCGGGCTGATCGTCGCCGCGGCACATCTCGACACCGTGTTCCCCGAGGGCACCGACGTGACCGTGCGCCGCGAGGGCACCAAGCTGTTCGCGCCCGGCGTCGGCGACGACACCCGCGGCCTTGCCACCCTGCTGGCCTTCATCCGCGCGCTGGATGCGGCGGGCATCGAGACCACGCAGGACATCCTCTTCGTCGGCGACGTCGGCGAGGAAGGGAAGGGTGACCTGCGCGGCATCCGCCATCTGTTCACGGCGGGGGCCTACAAGGACCGGATCGAGGGCTTCTTCAGCTTCGACGGCATCCATACCGCGGACCTCGTGACCACCTCGGTCGGCTCGCTGCGTCACCGGGTGACCTTCCGCGGCCCGGGCGGGCACAGCCTGAACGCCTTCGGCACCGCGAACCCGGGCTATGCCTTGGGCGCCTTCCTGTCGGGCATGGCCGCGATCGAGGTGCCGGCCGTGCCGCTGACCACCTATTCGGCGGCGACCTTCGGCGGCGGCACCTCGATCAACGCGATCCCGGAAGAGGCCTTCGTCGAGATCGACCTGCGCTCGGTCTCGCCCGAGGAACTGGCGAAGCTGGACGCGGCGGTGCACGGGCTGGCCGAGGCGGCGGCGGCGGCCGAGACGGCGCGGGCGAAGACCGGGGCGGTGACCGTCGCGTTCCGCGCGCTGGGCAACCGCCCTGCGGGGGCGACCGATCCGGCGGCACGGCTGCTGGTCACCGCCGAGGCGGCGATCCGGGCGCTGGGCTTCGAGGTGACGCACAAGGCCTCGTCGACCGACGCGAACATCCCGATGAGCCTTGGCATCCCGGCGGTGACGGTGGGCACCGGCGGCGATGGCGGGCGGGCGCACAGTCTCGAGGAATGGATCGACGTGGCCGAGGGGCCGAGCCTCAAGGGACAGAAGGCTGGCTTCCTGGCGCTGGTCGGCGTGGCGGGCTTGGTCGCTTAAGGTAAACAGAGTCGGGGGGGCTGCG
>NZ_JBAWKD010000001.1:1004561-1067798 GCF_037095735.1 Frigidibacter sp. MR17.14
GGGGCTGCGAGCCCCCCCGCGCCCCCCCGGCTCGGGCGCGTCTGTCAGGCGGCGGGGATGCGGATGGCAGGGGCGGCTTCCAGCACCAGCGGGTGCAGGCCGCTGCCGCCGGCGGCCAGCAGCCGGCCAAAGGCCGTGCGCATCCGGGGATCCCAGAAATCGTTCAGGTGCTTCGCCACGCCCTCGGCCCGTTCGGGCTGGGTTTCGAAGAAGGTGGCGATCTGGTTCGCCATGCGCACCAGTTTGGCGTCGGTGTCAGACATCGGCTGTGGCTCCGGCGATGCGGCTGGGATGGGTATGGACCTCGAACCCCTGCCCGCGGGCACGGGCGACGAGGGTGAGGCCGGCGGCCTCGGCCTCGGCCACCGCGAGCGTGGTGGGGGCCGAGGCGGCGATCAGCACCGGTGCGCCAAGGGTCGCGGCCTTCTGGACCATGTCGACCGAGATCCGGCTTGTGAGGACCAGCGCGCCCGCGGCCGGGTCGAGCCCTGCGCGCGTCATCGCGCCGGCGAGTTTGTCGAGCGCGTTGTGCCGGCCCACGTCCTCGCGCGCGAGGATCGGATGGCCCTCGCGCCAGAAGCCCGCGGCATGCACGGCGCGGGTCGCGTCATGCAGCGGCTGCGCCTGCGGCAGGGCCGCCACGGCGGCGAGGATCTGGGCCGTGCTGAAGGTCTGGCCCGCGGCGACGGCGGGCAGGGGGCGCAGAGCCTCGGCCAGGCTGTCGATGCCGCAGAGCCCGCAGCCCACCGGCCCGGCGCGGTCGCGCCGGCGCCGCGCCACGCGGTCGGCAGCCGGCTCCACCAGCCAGACCCGGGCCTCGATCCCGCGGCCCTCCGGCAGGATCTCGACGCTGGTCACCTCGTCGGGCGCGGCGATGCCCTCGGTCCTGAGAAAACCCAGGGCGAAATCCTCGAGATCGGCGGGCGTCGCCATCATCACCGCCACGGTCGAGCCGTTGACGGTGATGGCAACGGGACGCTCTTCGGCCAGTGGCCGGTCGACCGCGCCCCAGCGGCCCTCGCGATGCGCCCGGGCAGGACGGACGGCGGTCATTCCGCGGCGGGCAGGATGCGGCGTGCGCGTTCCGACAGCGCCTCGTAGCTTTCCTGCCAGTCCGTGGGCCCGTTCGAGGGCGTCACCTGCACCGCGGTCACCTTGTATTCCGGGCAGTTCGTCGCCCAGTCGGAATAGTCGGTGGTGATCACGTTCGCCTGCGTCGCCGGGTGGTGGAAGGTGGTGTAGACGACGCCGGGGCTGACGCGTTCGGTGATCTTCGTGCGCAAGGTTGTCTCGCCCGCGCGGCTGGCGAGCCGCACCCAGTCGCCCTCTTTCACGCCGCGGTTCTCGGCATCGTGGGGATGCATCTCGAGCACGTCCTCGGGGTGCCAGGCCACGTTCGCCGTGCGCCGGGTCTGCGCGCCGACGTTGTAGTGGCTGAGGATCCGCCCGGTCGTCAGCAGCAGCGGGAAGCGCGGGCCGGTCTTTTCATCCGTCGCCACGTATTCGGTGTGGATGAACCGGCCCTTGCCGCGCACGAAACCGTCGACATGCATCACCGGCGTGCCCTCGGGCGAGGCCTCGTTGCAGGGCCACTGGACCGAGCCCATCTCTTCCAGCCGTTCGTAGCTGACGCCGGCGAAGGACGGCGTGGTCATCGCGATCTCTTCCATGATCTGCGCCGGGTGGGTGTAGGTCCAGCCCGCGCCCATCGCATTGGCAAGGCGCAGCGTCACCTCCCAGTCCGCCAGCCCGTTCTTCGGCGCCATCACCTTGCGCACGCGGTTGATGCGGCGTTCGGCATTGGTGAAGGTGCCGTCCTTTTCCAGGAAGGACGAGCCCGGCAGGAAGACATGGGCGTAGTTCGCGGTCTCGTTCAGGAACAGGTCATGCACGATCACGCAGTCCATCGCGGCAAGGCCGGCCGAGACGTGATGCGTGTCGGGGTCGGATTGCAGGATGTCCTCGCCCTGGATGTAGAGGCCGCGGAACGTGCCATCCACCGCGGCGTCGAGCATGTTGGGGATGCGCAGGCCGGGCTCGGGGTTCAGTTCCGTCCCCCAGAGCTTGTCGAAGATCGCGCGCACCTCGTCGCCCGAGACATGGCGGTAACCCGGCAGCTCGTGCGGGAACGAGCCCATGTCGCAAGAGCCCTGCACGTTGTTCTGGCCGCGCAGCGGGTTCACGCCGACGCCGGGGCGGCCGATGTTGCCGGTGAGCATCGCGAGGTTGGCGATGCCCATGACGGTGGTCGAGCCCTGCGAATGTTCGGTCACGCCGAGCCCGTAATAGATCGAGCCATTGCCCCCGCGGGCGAAGGTGCGGGCCGCGGCGCGCAACTCGGCCGAGGGCACGCCGGTCAGCAGTTCCGTCGCCTCTGGCGCGTGGCGCGGCTCGGCGATGAAGGCGGCGTAGTCCTGGAACTCGTCCCAGTCGCAGCGGGTGCGGATGAACTCTTCGTCGAAAAGTCCTTCGGTCACGATCACATGGGCCAACGCCGAGACCACGGCCACATTGGTGCCGGGGCGCAGGGCCAGATGGTGAGCGGCCTCGACATGCGGCGATTTCACCAGGTCGATGCGGCGCGGATCGATGACGATCAGCTTCGCGCCCTCGCGCAGGCGCTTCTTCAGGCGCGAGCCGAAGACCGGGTGGCCGTCGGTCGGGTTGGCGCCGATGACGATGACGACATCCGTGTGCTCGACCGAGTCGAAATCCTGCGTGCCGGCTGAGGTGCCGAAGGCGCGGCCGAGCCCGTAGCCGGTGGGCGAGTGGCAGACGCGGGCGCAGGTGTCGACGTTGTTGGTGCCGAAGACCTGGCGCACCAGCTTCTGCACCAGATAGGTCTCTTCATTCGTGCAACGCGACGAGGTGATGCCGCCGATCGCGTTTTTCCCGTGCATTTCCTGAATGTTGCGCATGCGGTTCGCGGCGAAACCCAGCGCCTCGTCCCAGCTGACTTCCTTCCAGGGGTCGTTGATGCTGTCACGGATCATCGGCTTCAGGATCCGGTCCTGATGGCTGGCATAGCCATAGGCGAAGCGGCCCTTCACGCAGGAATGCCCGCGGTTCGCCTTGCCGTGCTTCCAGGGCACCATGCGGACAAGCTCATCGCCGCGCATCTGCGCCTCGAACGAGCAGCCGACGCCGCAGTAGGCGCAGGTGGTGACGATCGAGCGGTCGGGGGTGCCAATCTCGATCACCGACTTTTCCTGCAGGGTCGCGGTCGGGCAGGCCTGCACGCAGGCGCCGCAGGAGACGCATTCCGAGCCCAGGAAGTTGTCGGACGACAACCCGGCAGAAACGCGGCTGTCGAAGCCACGGCCTTGAATCGTCAGGGCAAATGTCCCCTGAACCTCTTCGCAGGCCCGCACGCAGCGCGAGCAGACGATGCATTTCGACGGGTCGTAGGTGAAATAGGGGTTGCTGTCGTCCTTGGGCAGCCAGTCCGGGTTCGCCTCGCCGGAGGTGTTCCGCGCGCGGAAGTGGTCGGCCTTCGGTTCATAGCGCACGTCGCGCAGGCCGACGGCGCCGGCCATGTCCTGAAGCTCGCAATCGCCGTTGGCCGCGCAGGTCAGGCAGTCGAGCGGGTGGTCGGAGATGTAAAGCTCCATCACCCCCTTGCGCAACTTCTTGATTTCAGGGGTTTGCGTGTGGACGACCATGCCTTCGGCCACCGGGGTGGTGCAGGAGGCGGGGGTGCCGTTGCGCCCTTCGATCTGCACGAGGCAGAGCCGGCAGGAGCCGAAGGCGGCCATGTTGTCGCTGGCGCAGAGCTTCGGGATCTGGATCCCGGCGATGGAGGCGGCGCGCATCACCGAGGTGCCCGCCGGGACGCTCACCGGGAAGCCGTCGACGGTCAGGGTGACCGTCACGTCAGAGGTGACGGCGGGGGTTCCGAAGTCGCGCCCGTCGGGGGTCTTCGAGGGCAGGATGAAGTCCTTCATGGGCGTGCACCTCGCGTACACCCCCTGTACACCCCCCGTGCGTCTTCAACGGGTTGGCGGCAGGGGCGGGGATTGCGGAAAAGGGCGGCGCGCGGGGTCATTCGGCGGCCTCGCGGGCGGTGTTGAAATCGTCCGGGAAGTGGGTCAGCGCCGACATCACCGGATAGGGCGTGAAGCCGCCCAGCGCGCAGAGCGAGCCGAGCTTCATCGTGTTGCAGAGATCTTCCAGCAGCGGGATCGCCGCCGCGTCGCCGCGGGCGATGCGGTCCACCGTCTCGACCCCGCGGGTGGCGCCGAGGCGGCAGGGCGTGCATTTCCCGCAGCTCTCGATCGCGCAGAACTCGAGCGCGAAGCGCGCCTGCGACAGCATGTCGGCCGTGTCGTCGAAGACCACGATCCCGGCATGGCCGATCAGCCCGCCCTTGCCTGCATATTCCTCGTAGCCGAAGGGCGTGTCGAAGAGCGCGGGCGGGAAATAGGCGCCGAGCGGCCCGCCGACCTGCACGGCCTTCACAGGACGGCCCGAGGCGGTGCCGCCGCCGATATCCTCGATGATCTCGCCAAGGGCCATGCCGAAGGCGGCCTCGAACAGCCCGCCGCGCTTCACGTTGCCGGCGATCTGCAGGGGCATGGTGCCGCGCGAGCGGCCGTGGCCGAACTCGTGATACCACGCCCCGCCATGGGCGAGGATCGCGGGCACGGTGGCGAGCGACAGGACGTTGTTGACCACGGTCGGCTTGCCGAACAGGCCTTCCAGCGCCGGGATCGGCGGCTTGGCGCGGACCGTGCCGCGCTTGCCTTCCAGCGAGTTCAGCAGCGAGGTTTCCTCGCCGCAGACATAGGCGCCGGCGCCGACGCGCAGCTCAAGCTCGAAGGCCCGGCCCGAGCCGAGCACGGACGGCCCGAGGACGCCGGCCGAATGCGCGATGGCCAGCGCCGCGCGCATCACCCGGTTCGCATCGGGATATTCCGAACGCGAATAGATGTAGCCCCGCGTCGCCCCCACCGCGAGGGCGGCGATGGCCATGCCCTCGATCAGGCAGAAGGGGTCGCCCTCCATCAGCATCCGGTCGGCGAAGGTGCCGCTGTCGCCCTCGTCGGCGTTGCAGACCACGTATTTCTGCGCGCCGACCGCGTCATGGACGGTCTTCCACTTCAGCCCGGTCGGGAAGCCCGCGCCGCCGCGGCCGCGCAGGCCCGACGCGGTGACCTCGGCCACGATCTCGCCCCCGGTCATCGCCACGGCGCGGTGCAGGCCCTTCAGCCCGCCGTGCGCCTCGTAGTCGGGCAGGCTCAGCGGGTCGGTGATCCCGCAGCGGGCGAAGGTGATCCGGGTCTGGCGCTTCAGCCAGGGAATGTCCTCGGTCAGGCCGAGCGCCTTCGGATGCTCGCCGAAGGCCGCGTCGAAAAGGCCGGGGACGTCGGCGGCGCTGACCGGGCCGAAGGCGATGCGTCCCTCGGGCGTCTCGACCTCCAGCAGCGGTTCCAGCCAGACCATCCCGCGCGATCCGTTGCGCACCAGCGCCACCTGCAGGCCGCGCTTCGCCGCCTCGTCGCTGACGGCACGGGCGACGGCCTCGGCCCCAAGGCCCTTGGCGGCGGCATCGGCGGGAACGTAGATGCGCAGGCTCACAGTCCGGCCTCCGTGGCGATGGCTTCCAGCTTGTCCATGTCCATCCGGCCGATCACCTCGCCGTCGTAGAGCGCCGAGGGGCCGCAGGCGCAGAGGCCAAGGCAGAACACCGGCTCCAGCGTCAGCGCGCCATTGGCCGAGGTCTCGTTCCAGTCGAGGCCGAGCCGCGCGCGGACCTTCGCCGCCAGATCGTCGCAGCCCATCGACTGGCAGGCCTCTGCCCGGCAGAGCTTCAGGGTGTGGGTTCCGGCGGGGGTCTCGCGGAAGTCGTGGTAGAAGGACATCACGCCATGGGCTTCGGCGCGCGAGATGTTCAGCGCCTCGGCAATCTGCGGCAGGGCGGCCTGCGGCACATGGCCGAATTCCTCCTGCACGGCGTGCAGGATCGGCAGCATCGGCCCTTCCAGATGCAGATGCGCGGCGATGATCTCGCCGATGCGGCCCTCGGTGCCGATGTCTGTAGCTGCCACGGGACTCCCCCCTTCGGTTGCGGGGCCGACTCTAGGCGTGTTGGGCCGCAGATCAATATCGAAGAGCCGTCAGTCGATTTGATTTTTCTATCGATTCAGGTCTCGGCGATTGCCTGCGCTGCCGTGATCAGCGCGGCGATCATCGGCGGATGCGGCTCGCGATGCGGGGCGACGAGGCCGACGGAATGGCTGGCGCCGGGCCCGGCGATCCGGCGCGAGACCAGCCCCGCGCCGCGGGCGAACATCGCCGCCAGCGCCGCCGGCACGATCGAGACCCAGGCGCCGGTGGCGACATGGGACGCGAGCGCGATGGTCGAGTTCGATTCCACCTGCGGTGCGGCGGCGACGCCCGCCTGCCGCAGCAGCCGGTCTATGATCCGGCGGTTCTGCATCTCGGCCGTCAGCAGGCACAAAGGCTGGCCCGCGATCTCGGCCCAGCCGACTTCGGGCAGTGTGGCGAGGGGGGACGTCTCGGCGCAGAGCAGCCGGTACTCCTCGCGCCAGAGCGGCACCTGCGCGACCCGGCCCAGCGGCTCGTTGTCGAGGTAGGACAGGCCCGCGTCGAGGTCGAGCGCCTCGATCCCGTCAAGGATCTCGGCCGAGGGGCGGGAATAGACCGCCAGCCGCAGGCCCGGGTTGCGGGCGAGGAACGGCTCGGTCAACTCGGCCACCCGCGGCAGCGCGGTCGGGATCACGCCCAGCCGCAGCGTGCCGGTGAGGCCATGGCGGGCGGCGCGCATTTCCTCGCGCAGGGCGCGGGTGTCGGCGACGATGCCCTGCGCGCGGGCCAGCGCCCGCTCGCCCTCGGGCGTCAGGCCCTGAAAGCGCGAGCCGCGGAAAACCAGCTGCACGCCGAGAGTTTCCTCGAGCTGGCGGATCGCCGAGCTGAGCGTGGGCTGGGTGACGCCCAAGGCTTCCGCCGCCCGCCCGAAATGGCGGTGCTTGGCAAGGGCGATGAACATCTCGAGCCGGTCGATCATGCCCCCATCTGCCACCCCGCGGCCCCGCGGGGCAAGCGCCCAGAGCGCGGGGGGTGCGGGGGGCCTCGCAGGCCCCCCGCTTCTGCCTTCGGCCTTTCCGCTTGCCGCATCGCGGGGCGCTGCCTAGATGGAGGGCATGAAACTCAGGGTCCCCTTCCGTTCCCGCCCGCCCGTGGTCCCGGTCCTGCGCCTGTCGGGCGTGATCGGCGGCGGCGGCCGGCTGTCGCCGGGTCTCACCGATGCGGGCCTCGCGCCACTGATCGAGCGCGCCTTCCGCAAGGGCAAGCCCGCCGCCGTGGCGCTGGCGATCAACTCGCCCGGGGGCTCGCCGGCGCAAAGCTCGCTGATCGGCGCCCGCATCCGCCGGCTTGGCGATGAGCTGAAGCTGCCGGTGCTGGCCTTCACCGAGGATGTCGCGGCCTCTGGCGGCTATTGGCTGGCCTGCGCCGCCGACGAGATCTTCGCCGACGAGACCTCGATCCTCGGCTCGATCGGGGTGATTTCGGCCAGTTTCGGCTTCCCCGAATTCCTTGCCCGCCACGGGATCGAGCGCCGGGTGCACACAGCCGGCGGCTCGAAAAGCTTCCTCGACCCGTTCCGCCCCGAGAAGGACGAGGACGTGGTCCGGCTGAAGGCGCTGCAGGAGCAGATCCACCAGACCTTCATCGCCCATGTCCGCGCCCGCCGGGCGGGCAAGCTGGACGAGAGCCGCGACCTTTACACCGGCGAGATCTTCGTCGGCCGTCAGGCGGTCGAAGCGGGGCTGGCCGACGGGATCGGCCATCTGGTGCCGGTGCTGAAGGCGCGCTTCGGCGACAAGGTGCAGATCCGGCCGCTGGGCGCGAAGAAACCGATCTGGAAGCGCTTCGGGGCCGAGCTGGCGGCCGAGGCGCTGGGCGCGGTCGACGAGCGGGCGCATTGGGCGCGCTTCGGGCTGTGAGAGGGTGACGGCGGCGCCATGGTGAAGATCGTCACGCTGTTCCTGATCGCCATGATGGTGATCGGCCTGTTCGGGGCCTTCCGGTTCCGCGGCCAGCGCTGCAGGCGCTGCGGCCGGCCCTTCGTGGCCCGGCACGGCGAGGCCTGCCGCTGCAAGGTGAGGAAGACATGACCAAGGGCAAGGCGCTGGTGACCGGCGCGGGCGCGCGGCTGGGCCGGGCGATGGCGCTGCATCTGGCGGGCCGCGGCTTCGACGTGGCAGTGCATTATGCGGGCTCGGCCGAGGCGGCCGGCGCGGTCGCGGCCGAGGCGCGGGCCTTGGGCGTGCAGGCCTGCGCGCTGCAGGCGGACCTGCTGGACGAGGCCGCGGCGGGCGCGCTGGTCGGGCGCGCGGCCGAGGCGCTGGGCGGGCCGCTGACGGTGCTGGTCAACAATGCCTCGATCTTCGAGCCGGACGACATCGCTTCGGCCACCCCCGACAGCTGGGAGCGCCACATCGGCTCGAACCTGCGGGCGCCGTTCCAGCTGATCCAGGCCTTCGCGGCGCAGGCCCCTGCGGCAGGCGTGCTGGAGGGCGAGCCGCTGGCGACGGGGCTGGTCGTCAACATGGTCGATCAGCGGGTGCTGAAGCCGACGCCCGAGTTCGTCACCTATTCGATCGCCAAGGCCGGGCTCTGGTGGCTGACGCAGACCGCCGCGCAGGGGCTTGCGCCGCGGATCCGGGTGAACGCGATCGGCCCGGGTCCGACGCTGAAGGGCGCGCGGCAGACGCCCGAGCAGTTCGCCGCGCAGCGCGCCGCGGTGCTGCTGGAACGGGGAGCCGATCCTGTCGACATCTGCGCCGCGCTCGACTACCTGCTGGCCGCCCGGTCGGTCACCGGCCAGCTGATCTGCGTCGACGGCGGGCAGCATCTGGCCTGGCGGACACCCGATGTGATGGGCGTGGAATAAGGCGTTCCGGCCCGTCCGGGGCCCCCGCCAGAGTGACGGGACGGCAAGTTGTCCACCACGGCGCCGGGCGTCACACAAGCGTGATGGAACCTTAATGAAATCAATAATTTGGCGTTAACGTAAAAATCTTTTGTTTGATTTCAGGTGGTTATATTTTCGCTCAATTTATGGGCGAACCGATCCGAGGGGCCAAAAACAAGGGGATTTGCCGTGAGCCGGAAAGTTGTCTCCAGAGTTATCCACCGAAACGGTGGAGATCTTCCCTCTTGCTCCACGGGACCCGGCATTGCAGCGCGGGACAGAATCGTTGGGTGGGACAATCATGGCTGACACAGCGAATGACGACGCACATCCGGAGATTGATCCGGCTTCCGCACCGGCCGCAGAGGGGCCGGTCGAGACCGGCCACGCGGTGATCGCGCGCGAGGTCCGCAGGCTGGACGGCTCGCCCGGCGTCTACCGGATGCTGAACGCGAAGAACGAGGTGCTCTACGTCGGCAAGGCGCGGAACCTGAAGGCGCGGGTGTCGAACTACGCGCGGCCCTCGGGGCATTCGGGACGCATCGCGCGGATGATCCGCGAGACCGCGGCGATGATGTTCCTGACCACGCGCACCGAGACCGAGGCGCTGCTTCTGGAGCAGAACCTGATCAAGCAGCTGAAGCCGCGCTACAACGTGCTTCTGCGCGACGACAAGAGCTTCCCGAACATCCTCGTCAGCCACGAGACGAGGTTCCCGCAGATCAAGAAGCACCGCGGCGCGAAGAAGGAGAAGGGCGAGTATTACGGCCCCTTCGCCTCTGCGGGCGCGGTGAACCGGACGCTGAACCAGCTGCAGAAGGTGTTCCTGCTGCGCAACTGCTCGGACGCGATGTTCGACAGCCGCACCCGGCCCTGCCTGCTCTACCAGATCAAGCGCTGCTCTGCCCCCTGCACCGGTCTGATCGACGAGGCGGGCTACGGCGCGCTGGTCCTGGATGCCGAGCGGTTCCTGCAAGGCAAGTCGACGACCGTGCAGGAAGAGCTGGCGGCCGAGATGGCGAAAGCCTCGGCCGAGATGGAGTTCGAGCGCGCGGCGGCGCTGCGCGACCGGATCCGGGCGCTGACCAACGTGCAGTCGTCGCAGGGCATCAACCCGCGCGGCGTGGCCGAGGCGGACGTGGTCGCGCTGCACATGGAGGGCGGGCAGGCCTGCGTGCAGGTGTTCTTCATCCGCGCCAACCAGAACTGGGGCAACCACGACTTCTATCCGCGCACCGGGTCAGGCGCCGGCGAGGCCGAGGTGCTGGAGGCGTTCCTTGGCCAGTTCTACGACGACAAGCCGCCGCCGCGGCTGATCCTGCTGAGCCATCCGATCGAGGACGAGGACCTGACGGTCGAGCTGCTGTCGGAACGCGCCGGCCGGCGGGTCGAGCTGGCGGTGCCGCAGCGGGGCGAGAAGGCCGAGCTGGTCGAGAACGCGGCGCGCAACGCCCGCGAGAGCCTTGCGCGACGGATGAGCGAGAGTGCGACCCAGATCCGGCTGCTGGAGGGGCTGGCCGAGGCCTTCGGGCTGGAGGGGCCGCCGGCGCGGATCGAGGTCTACGACAACTCGCACAACCAGGGCACCGATGCCGTGGGCGGGATGATCGTGGCCGGGGCCGACGGCTTCCTGAAGTCGCAGTATCGCAAGTTCAACATCAAGGGCACCGACATCACTCCGGGCGACGACTTCGGGATGATGAAGGAGGTGCTGACCCGCCGCTTCCAGCGCCTGCTGAAGGAGGACCCCGACCGGCAGACCGAGGCCTGGCCGGACCTGCTGCTGATCGACGGCGGGGCAGGGCAGGTCTCGGCGGTGCAGAAGGTGCTCGAGGATCTGGGGGTCGAGGACGTGGCGATGATCGGCGTCGCCAAGGGCATCGACCGCGACCACGGCAAGGAGGAGTTCCACCGCACCGGCCGCCAGCCCTTCGCGCTGCGCCACAACGACCCGGTGCTGTATTTCGTGCAGCGGCTGCGCGACGAGGCGCACCGTTGGGCGATCGGCGCGCATCGCACGAAGCGGGCCAAGCACATCGGTGCGACGCCGCTGGACGAGATCCCGGGCGTGGGGGCGTCGCGCAAGCGGGCGCTGCTGGCGCATTTCGGCTCTGCCAAGGCGGTGGCTCGGGCGGGGCTGTCGGACCTGAAGGCCGCGCCGGGGATTTCCGAGGCGATGGCGCAGGCGATCCACGACCACTTCAACGCGAAGGGCTAGGGTCGCTTGGGATGGGTCTGGTCTGCTGGAAAGGGTGGGGGGGAGCGAATTTTGGCCCACCGCTCCCCCATTCGCCCCACCGACTTCCGGAGATCCGGAGCTTGCGTGCCGGTGCTGCGAGGCTGTGGCGCTTTCGCGCCGTTAGCGTTAACATAGCGGGTGTCGATTGCTTGCGCAAGGATTTCCTTTCGCAGTAATCAAGGACATCGCAGGATCGAGGACCACAGCGTGAGCACTCCGCCCTTCCCGACCGACAACCGCCGACCCCTGACGCTGCGCGACGTCTCCGAGGCGTCGGGCGTGTCCGAAATGACCGTGAGCCGGGTGCTGCGCAACCGCGGCGACGTGTCGGAGGCCACGCGCGAGCGGGTGCTGGCCGCGGCGAAATCGCTGGGCTACGTCCCGAACAAGATCGCCGGCGCGCTGGCCAGTCAGCGGGTCAATCTGGTGGCGGTGATCGTGCCCTCGCTGTCGAACCTCGTGTTCCCCGACGTGCTGACCGGCATCTCGCGCACGCTCGAGGACACCGGGCTGCAGCCGGTCTTCGGCGTCACCAACTACCGCCCCGAGCGCGAGGAGGCGGTCCTGTACGAAATGCTGAGCTGGCGGCCCACGGGCGTGATCATCGCCGGGCTCGAACATTCCGAGGCCGCGCGGGCGATGATGATGAACGCCGGCATCCCGATCGTCGAGATTATGGATGTCGACGGCGAGGCGATCGACAGCGTCGTCGGCATCTCGCATTTCCGGGCTGGGCACGAGATGGCGAAGGCGATCCTTGCGGCGGGCTATCGCCGGATCGGCTTCCTGGGCACCAAGATGCCGCTCGACCACCGGGCGCGGAAGCGGATGGAAGGGTTCGAGCGCGGGCTGGCCGAGGCCGGTTTGAAGCTGGAGGATCGCGAATTCTACGAGGGCGGCTCGGCCCTGGCCAAGGGGCGCGAGATGACGGCGGCGATGCTGGCGCGCAGCCCGGATCTGGATTTCCTGTATTATTCGAACGACATGATCGGCGCGGGCGGCCTGCTGTGGTGTCTGGAACAGGGCATCGACGTGCCGGGGCGGCTGGGTCTGGCCGGGTTCAACGGCGTCGACCTGCTGGAAGGCCTGCCGCGGCGGCTGGCGACGATGGATGCCTGCCGGCACGAGATCGGGCGGCGCGCGGCGAAGCTGGTCGCGGGGCAGAGCGAGGCCGGGCTGGTCGGCGGCGAGCGGATCGAGCTGGAGCCGACGATCGACATGGGCGACACGATCCGCCGCCCGTGATCGGCGGGCAGATGGACATCGGCCCGCGCTTCGGGCAATAACCGCCGCGATCCAGGGCGGGCTGCGCAGCCAGAGAAACAGGGGGCGACGGGATGACCGACGTATCCATCGTGATCCCGATGAAGAACGAGGAAGGCAATGTCGCCAACCTGCTGGGCGAGATCCAGCAGGCCTGCGCGCCCGGCCCTTCGTTCGAGATCATCGTGGTCGATGACGGCTCGACCGACCGCACGGGCGCGATCGTGGCCGAGCTGTCGAAGACCATGCCGAACCTGCGGCTGCTGCGGCACCCCAATTCCGGCGGCCAGTCGGCGGCGGTGCATTCCGGCGTCATCGCCGCGCGCGGGCGGATCTGCGCGACGCTGGACGGCGACGGGCAGAACCCGCCGTCCGAGCTGCCGGCGCTGATGGCGCCGCTGCTGGCCGACGGCTCGGGCCGCATCGGGCTGGTCGCGGGCCAGCGGGTCGGCCGGCAGGACACCGCCTCGAAGCGCTATGCCTCGAAGGCGGCGAATGCGCTGCGGGCCTGGATGCTGAACGACGACACCCGCGACACCGGCTGCGGGCTGAAGGCGTTCCGGCGCGAGGCCTTCTTGGCGCTGCCGTTCTTCAACCACATGCACCGCTACCTGCCGGCGCTGTTCTACCGCGACGGCTGGGACGTGGCCCATGTCGATGTCAGCCACCGCGAGCGGCAGTCGGGCCGGTCGAACTATTCCAACCTGCAGCGCGCGCTGGTGGGGGTCTATGACCTGATCGGCGTGGCCTGGCTGATCCGGCGCAAGAAGGTCGCGCGGGCGACCGAGGTGAAGCTGCCGGGCGCCCGGTCGGATGCGGGGGCCTGAGCCGTGAAGGAGATGGTGTTCGAGGCGCTGAAGATCGACCACTGGGGCGAGTTCTGGTGGATCGTCGTCGGCCTTCTGGGGCAGGCGATGTTCACGGGGCGGTTCCTCGTGCAGTGGCTCGCCTCGGAAAAGGCCCGCAAGTCGGTGGTGCCTGTCGCCTTCTGGTGGTTCTCGATCGGCGGCGGGCTGATCCTGCTGCTTTACGCGCTGTATCGCCATGACCCGGTCTTCGTGATCGGACAGGCGACGGGCCTGTTCATCTATCTTCGCAATCTCTGGCTGATCCGGGCCGAGCGCCGTGCAGGCTGACCGCAGGGCTTGGGTCGGGCCTGCGATAGCCTTCCTGCTTGCCCTGACCGCGCTGCGCCTGCTGACGCTGGCGCTGACGCCGATCGACCTGTTCGTGGACGAGGCGCAGTACTGGCTCTGGGGGCAGGATCTGGCCTTCGGCTATTATTCGAAGCCGCCGCTGGTCGGCTGGGTGATCCGTGCCACCACGGCGCTGGGCGGCGAGGGCACCTTCTGGGTGCGGCTGGCGGCACCGCTGCTGCACGCGGGGACCGCGCTGATCCTGGGCGCCGTCACCGCGCGGCTGGCCGGGCCGCGGGCGGCGCTGTTTGCCGTTCTGGCCTATGCGACGCTGCCGATGGTGGCGCTGTCTTCGGTGCTGATCTCGACCGACACGGTGATGTTCCCCTTCCTCGGCCTCGCGCTCTGGGGCTGGCTGGCGGCGGCCGGCAGCGGGCGGGCGGGCCCGGCGCTGTGGGCCGGGGCGGCGCTGGGCCTGGCCTTCATGGCGAAATATGCCGCGATCTACGCGCTGGGCGGCTTCGTGGCGCTGCAGCTCATGGTGCCCTCGCAGCGGCTGGGCGGACGGCAGTTGCTGGCCTTCGGGCTGGCGGCGCTGGTGATGGTCGCGCCGAACCTGATCTGGAACGCGGGCCACGGCTTCTCGACCTTCGAGCACACGCTCGACAATGCCGACTGGGTGCGCGACCCCGCCGACCGCATCGCCCTGTCGCCCGCCCGCGCGCTGGGATTCCTGGCGGCGCAGTTCGGGGTCTTCGGGCCGGTGATGTTCGGGGCGCTCATGGCGCTGGTCGGATCGGTCGCGCTGCGGCGGACCGGCGCGCCGCAGGCCTGGCTTCTGCTGTTCTGCCTGCCCGCGATCCTCGTGGTGACGGTGCAGGCGCTGATTTCCGGCGCCTATGCGAACTGGGCGGCCTCGGCCTATCTGGCGGCGACGGTGGCGCTGGTGCCCTGGCTGCTGGCGCGGGCGCGGGTCTGGCTGGTGATCTCGCTGGGGATCAACCTCGCGCTGTCGGTGGCGCTGGCGGTGACCACGATCTTCGCGGGTCATTTCCCCGGCGCCTATGCCCGCTATCTCGGCCGGGCCGAGCTGTCGCGCGAGATCCTGCGCGTGGCCGGTGAGCAGCACCTGCAGACCGTGGTGGCGCAGGACCGGGCGATCCTCGCGGACCTGTTCTACACCGGCCGCGACAGCGGGCTGCTGCTGCGCGCCCGGCCCGAGGCCGGCCGTCCGTCGAGCCATTACGCGCTGACCTATCCGCTGGAGCCGGCGATCGAGGGCGATGTGCTCTATGCCGACCGCTCGGACGATCCGCCCGCCTGCGGCACCGCCCCGGTCGAGCTGACCGTGCTGCAGCCCCGGATCGGGGCCTGGGCGGGGCGCGACATCCATCTGTGGCGGCTGCCGGCCGCCTGTCTGGCGGCGGGGCCGGTGACGGGCTGAGGCTTCAGGCCGGCACTCAGGCAGGTGGTGCGGCGGGTGGCAGCTCGACCGGGACGCCGGCCGCGTGCAGAAGTCCGTAGAGCGCCGCGAAGGCCTCGGCCGAGCCGGTGGCCTCGCCCTTGCGCTGCGACAGGAACCGTTCCGCCGGTTCGGCGAAGGCCAGCGCCTGATCGGTTTCGGGGTCCGAGCCATGGCGGTAGGCGCCGATGCGGATCAGATCCTCCATGTCGGCATAGCGCGCCATCGCGCGGCGGGCGGCGTCCATGATCGCGTAGTCGATCTCGGAATGGCAGCCGGGCAGCATCCGCGACAGCGAGCGCTGCAGGTTGACCGCCGGGTAGCGCCCGCGCTCGGCGATGCGGCGTTCCAGCACCACATGGCCGTCGGTGATGCCGCGCACCGCGTCCGAGATCGGCTCGTTGTGGTCGTCGCCGTCGACCAGCACGGTGAAGAGCGCGGTGATGTCGCCCGCGCCGCGCGGGCCGGGGCCGGCGCGTTCCAGAAGGCGCGGCAGTTCGGCAAAGACCGTGGGCGGATAGCCCTTGGCGGTGGGCGGCTCGCCCGCCGACAGGCCGATCTCGCGCTGCGCCATGGCGAAGCGGGTGACGCTGTCGAGCATCAGCAGCACCTGCTTGCCGCGGTCGCGGAAATGCTCGGCCACGGCGGTGGCGGTCCAGGCCGCCTGCCGGCGCATCAGCGGGCTTTCGTCGCCGGTGGCGGCGATGACCACGGCGCGGGCCATGCCTTCGGGACCGAGGTCTTCCTCGATGAAGTCCTGCAATTCGCGGCCGCGTTCGCCGACGAGGCCGATCACGATCACCTCGGCATCGGTCTGCCGCGCGAGCATCGCCATCAGCGTCGACTTGCCGACGCCCGAGCCCGCGAAGACCCCCATCCGCTGCCCGCGGCAGATCGGCGCGAAGATGTCGAGCGCGCGGATCCCTGTTTCCAGCCGCGCGCCCACCCGGCGGCGCCCGAAGGCGGGCGGCGGGGCGGCGCGGACCGGGCGCGGTTCCGCCCCTTCGAAGAAGCGCGACTGGGGCCCGTAGGGGCGGCCGAGCGCGTCGAGCACATGACCGATCCAGCTGTCGTCGGGCGTGAGGACCGCGGGGCCGAGCACTTCGACCCCGTCGCCGATCGCGACGCCGTCCCAGTCGCCGAAGGGCAGGATCGAGAGGCGCGCGGCATCGATCGCGACCACCTCCCCTTCGACGGGGCCCCGCCTGCCATGCACGCGCACCCGGTCGCCGAGGCCCGCCGCGCGGTCGAGCCCGGTGGCGGACAGCGCAAGGCCCCCGACCGCGCTGACGCGGCCTTCTATCCTTGATCGCTGGATCGAACGGACTTGCGAGTTGAGCCCGGAAAACGCCGTGTGCATGAATTAAAGCTACCAATCCTTGGTGCCCATGGTATGTATTGCAAGGATAGGAGCGGCGGAACAAGATGAAACTGGATGAGATGTCGTTTTTCCGGCTCGCGTCCCAGCGGCTGGACTGGCTTGGCGGACGCCAGCGCGTCTTGGCCGAGAACATCGCCAATGCCGATACCCCCGACTACCGCGCCAAGGACGTGCAGAGCTTCGAGAGCTATGTCTCGGACGCCAGTGCCGACCGCGCGCGCCTGACCGAGCAGGGCTATGACCCGTCGAGCGCGCTGCTGCCGCGCCGCGAGGTCGAGCAGACCCGCGGCGACGGCGAGTGGGGCGAGAGCTTCGACGACAACAACGTCACGCTGGAACAGCAGTCGCTGCAGGCGATGGAGACGGCGGGCCAGTACCGGCTGGCCGCCCGGCTCTACAAGAAGGGCTACGAGCTCTTGAACCTTGCCGTGTCCGGCAACTGATCGCAGGAGGCGCGTTCATGGATCCCCTCAGCTCCATCTCGAAGATCGCCTCGAGCGGCATCCGCGCCCAGAGCGAGCGGCTGCGCGTGGTGGCCGAGAACGTCGCCAACGCGGATTCGACCGGGGACGCGCCGGGCGTCGATCCCTACCGGCGCAAGACGATCAGCTTCGAGGAGATGGTCGACGGCGATACCGGCGACAGCCGGGTCGAGATTTCGGACATCGGCCGCGACCGCAGCGACTTCACGCTGCGCTATGACCCGAACCACCCGGCGGCGAACGAAGAGGGCTATGTGAAGATGCCCAACGTGAACCCGCTGATGGAGATGGGCGACATGCGCGAGGCCTCGCGCAGCTACGAGGCCAATCTGAACATGCTGGAGACCGCGCGCGAGATGCGGGCCCAGATCATCGACCTGCTGAGCTGAGGGACCCATGGCCGACATCTCTTCGACCACGATCCTCGCCTCGTCGGCGGCCCGCGCCTACAAGTCCAGCCAGACGCTGGGCGCGCAGGGGGCGACCACCGCCGCGCAGCCGCAGGCCGCGACCGCGCCGCAAAGCTTCGCCGACATGGTGCGCCAGACCGCCGAGCAGGCGGTGCGCACCGTGCAGGAAGGCGACGCGGCGGCGCAGGCGGGCCTGACCGGCACGATGCCGACGCAGCAGGTGATCGAGGCGACGATGGCGCTGGAATCGACCGTGCGCACCACGGTCGCGATGCGCGACAAGCTGGTCGAGGCCTATCGCGACGTTCTGAACATGCAGATGTGACGGGCCGGGGATGAACGAGGCCGATGTCTTCCAGATGCTGCGCGACACGATGCTGGCGGTGCTCATCGCTTCCGGCCCCGTGCTTGCGCTGGCGCTTCTGGTCGGCCTTGTCATCGCGTTCTTCCAGGCGCTGACCCAGATCCAGGAGATGACGCTGACCTTCGTGCCGAAGATCGTCGCGATCTTCCTGGGCACCATCGCCTCGCTGCCCTTCATCTACGCGACGCTGACCGGGCTGTCGGACAAGGTCTTCGACCTGATCGGGAGGGGCGGGCCATGAGCGGCGCGCGCGCGCTCCTGGTCGCGGCGGCCCTCGCCGCCCCGCTGCCCGCCGCGGCCCAGGGATGGGGTGGCGGGCTCTTCGCGTTTCCGGCAGAGGCCGCGCAGGTGCCCGGCGCGGTGCCCGATCTGCCCGCCACGGCCCTGCCCGCGACCGATGCCCCCGCCTCGGCCTTCGGCGCGGCAGGGCGCGCGCCAGAGCCCGGCAACGGCGTGTCCGGCACCCCGGATTTCGACTTCGAGACCGAGGTCGCGGGCGAGGACGGCGTCTGCCTGCGCGAGATCTTCAAGGCGCAGGCGCGCTATGGCATCCCGAACAACCTGCTGCTGGCGCTCGGCCTGCAGGAGGCGGGCTTCGCGCGCCGCTCTGGCCTGACCGTCTGGCCCTGGAGCGTCAATGCCGCCGGCGAGGGCCGGGTGTTCCGCAGCCGCGAGGCAGCGCTGAGCTGGGTGCGCGCCCGGCAGGCGGCCGGCGTCACCTCGATCGACATCGGCTGCATGCAGATCAACCAGAAATGGCACCCCGAGGCGTTCAGCACGCTCGAGGAAGGGTTCGACCCCGGCCGCAATATCGATTACGCCGCGCGCTTCCTGCTGTCGCTCCACGAGCGGACCGGCGACTGGATGCAGGCGGCAGGTTCCTATCATTCGTTTAACCCCGGGCCGCGCTCTGTTTACCTCGCCTCGCTCAACAAGAACCTGAGTGTCGCGAACGCCCGGATCGAGCAGTTCTATGCAAAGGCCGAGGGCGCGGGCCTTACGCAGATGATGCTGGCTTCGGCCGCGAATGGCAGTGCCGACTGGGACGCGCCGATCGCCGGCGCGGGTGGGCGTGGCGCGCCGATCGCGCGCGGGCCGATCGGCAGCTATCGCCCCAATCCCGACGCGCCGCCGATCGCGGTGTTCAAGCCGCTGCCCGATCGGCCGGGCCGGGCACCGGTGGTGGTCGCCGAGAGCGAAGAGCCCTTCGTGCCGCCCTCGGGCCCGTTCTGGTCGGCCGGGCTGAGCGCCGCGGACGCCGCGCAGGTGGCCGAGGCCGCGGGGGCGGACGGCACCGCGGTCACCGCCTCGCTTCGCCGGTCGATCTATTCCTCGCAGGATCTCGAGCCGATCCTGCCGAACTTCACGCCGGTGTTCTGATGGGGCGGTTCTGATGGCAGCCGCACCGAAGCGCCTTTCCTCGGGTCGCCCGACCGCCGCGGCAGCCGGGCTTGGGCAGCTGCAGCGCGGGCTGAGCCTTGGCTTCGCGAACCGCGACGTGGCCTTCGCCGCCGGTCTCTGCCTCATCCTCGGCATGCTGTTCGTGCCGCTGCCGACGGCGCTTCTGGACTTCGGGCTGGCGATTTCGCTGGCGCTGTCGGTGCTGGTGCTGATGGTGGCGCTGTGGATCCCGCGGCCGCTGGACTTCAACAGCTTCCCGACCCTTCTGCTGGTCGTGACCATGCTGCGGCTGGCGCTGAACGTGTCGTCGACCCGGCTGATCCTGAGCGAGGGCCATACCGGCACCGATGCCGCGGGCCATGTCATTCAGGGCTTCTCGCGCTTCGTCGTGGGCGGCGACTTCCTGATCGGGGTGGTGATCTTCGCGATCCTCGTCGTGATCAACTTCATCGTCATCACCAAGGGCTCGACCCGGATCGCCGAGGTTTCGGCGCGCTTCAGCCTGGACGCGATGCCGGGCAAGCAGATGGCGATCGACGCCGATCTGGGCGCGGGGCTGATCGACGACGAAGAGGCCAAGAAGCGCCGGCGCGAACTGTCGGACGAAAGCGCCTTCTTCGGCTCGATGGACGGTGCGTCGAAATTCGTGCGCGGCGACGCGGTGGCGGGGATCATCATCACGCTGATCAACGTGGTGGGCGGGATCCTGATCGGGCTGTTCCAGCACGGCCTGTCGCTGAGCCAGGCCGCGAACAACTACACGGTGCTGACCATCGGCGACGGTCTGGTGACGCAGGTGCCGGCGCTGATCGTGTCGCTGGCCGCGGGCATGATCGTGACCAAGGGCGGCACCGAGGGCGCCACCAACGAGGCGCTGCTGGCGCAGCTGAGCCATTTCCCCAAGGCGCTCTACATGGCGGCGGCGCTGCTGCTGGGCATCGGCCTGCTGCCGGGGTTCCCGTTCCTCGTCTTCCTGCTGCTGGCGGCGCTGATGGCGGGGCTGGGGCGCATGGTCGAGGGGCAGGCCGCCGCGCGCGAGAAGGCCGAGGCCGCCGAGACCGCCGCCAAGGAGAAGCCCGCGCCCGAGACGCCGAAGGATCTGATGCGGGTCGACGACATCCGGCTGGATCTGGGCGCGACGCTGGTGCCGCTGATCGCCAGCAAGGAGGCGGCGCTGCCCGGCAAGGTGCAGAGCCTGCGCAATCTCTTCGTGCGCGAATACGGCTTCATGATGCCCTCTGTCCGCATCAAGGACGATGCGAGCCTGCCGGTGACCACCTATGCGATCCTCGTCCACGGGGTCGAGGTCGGCCGCGGCGAGATCCGCCCGCATTCGCTGCTGGTCATCGACCCGCAGGGCACGATCACCGATCTGCCCGGCGAGAAGACACGCGAGCCGACCTTCGGGCTGGCCGCGATCTGGGTCGACCGCCAGCATGCGCAGGAGGCCGAGCAGCGCGGCTATACCGTCGTCGACCCGGAAAGCGTCATCACCACCCATCTGACCGAGGTGGTGAAGGATCACCTGCCGGACCTGCTGACCTATGGCGCGGTGCAGGAGCTTGTGAAGGGGCTCGATGCCGATTACCGCAAGCTCGTCGGCGACATCCAGAACCCCTCGCCGCCGATCCTGCTGCAGCACGTGCTGCAGAACCTGCTGGCCGAGAAGGTCTCGATCCGGAACCTGCCGCTGATCGTCGAGGCGGTGGCCGAGGCCGCGGCCAGTTCGAAGAACGTCACCACCATCACCGAGCATGTGCGCCGCCGCCTGTCGAACCAGATCTGCCGGGCGCTGGCCGACAAGGCGGGCTATGTGCCGGTGATCGTGCTGAGCTCGTCCTGGGAAAGCGAGTTCACCGCCGCGGTGAAGGGCACCGGCGACGACCGCACCTTCCTGATGTCGCCGCAGCGGGTGCAGGAATTCATCCTCGCCGCGCGGCAGGAGATCCAGAAGTTCGCCCAGAAGGACGAATGGCCCGCGCTTATGGTCAGCCCCGAGACGCGCAACTTCGTGCGCTCGATGCTGGAGCGGGTCTCGCCGATGACGCAGGTGATCTCGCATTCCGAGGTGCACCGGAAGGCCTCGCTGCGCACCGTCGCCACGATCGGGCCGTAAGGTGGACCCCGCGGGCGTCGTCAGCGCGCAGGTCTTCGGGCTGATGCTGGTCTTCGCACGGATGGCTGGCGCGCTGATGTTCATGCCGGGCTTCGGCGAGACGCAGATCACCGTCCGCGCCCGGCTGGTCTTCGCGGTGCTGATGACGCTGGTGCTCTACCCGGCCTCGCCCGTGCCGGCGCTGGTCCCCGATGACGCGCTGGGCATGATCCGGCTGCTGGCGACCGAGTCGCTCACCGGGCTGTGGATCGGGGTCGTCGCGCGCTCGATCCTGTCGGCGCTGGATTTCGCAGGCTATCAGGCGGGCTACGCGACCGGGCTTGCCAACGCCTTCTCGCCCTCGCTCGGCAGTTTCGAGGGCGCGACCTCGGTCGCCTCGTTCCTGCTGATCGGGGCGGCGGCGCTGATCTTCGTCACCGACCTGCACCACCTGATCCTGCGCTCGCTGATGTATTCCTACGAGGTCTTCCCCTTCGGCAGCCTGATGCTGGGCGACATGGCGCACGAGGCCGCGAAGACGCTGTCGGGCAGCCTCTACATCGGGGTGACGCTGGCCGCGCCCTTCTTCGCGATGGGGCTTCTGATCAACCTCGGCCTCGGGCTTGCCAACCGGATGATGGCCAGCCTGCCGGTGTTCTTCGTCGCGGGCTCGGTCCTGACCGGGGCGGGTTTCCTGATCCTTGCCTTTGCGGCCCCAGCGATGCTTCATGGCTTCCTTGTGCGCTTCGCCGAATGGCTGGGCACCTACAGGTTCTGACGGGGACGGGCTGGAATGGCCGAGGGCGACGAGCAGGACAAGGACCAGAAGTCGGAGCTTCCGACAGAGAAGCGGATGCGCGACGCGCGCGAGAAGGGCGACGTGCCCAGCTCGCGCGAGGCGGGCGCGATGATGACCGCCTTCGGCATGTTCGTGATGATGGTCTTCGTGCTGCCGCAGACCGCACCCCGGATCACCGGCGGCCTTGCCGGTCTGCTCGAGGCCGCGGGGCGGGCGCAGATCTCGACCGGCACCGCCGGGATGGCCGACCTGCGCGACCTGATGAGCGGCTATCTGGTGACGATCGCGCTGGCGGCGGCGCCGGTGCTGGGGGTGCTGATCCTGGCGGCGATCGTCGCGGTGATGATCCAAGGCGAGGTGGTGGTGGCGGCCGAGCGGATCCGCCCGCAGGCCAGCCGGCTGTCGCCGATGGCGGGCTTCGGGCGGCTGTTTTCCTGGAACACGCTGATCGAGTTCCTGAAGAGCATGGTCAAGGTGCTGGTCGTGGGCGTCATCGCGATCTGGATCGCCTGGACGGCGGTGGACCGGCTGCTGCCGGGGACCGAGCTTCTGCCCGAGGCGCTGCCGGCCTATCTGTCGGACTATGCCGGTCAGATGCTGATCGGCTGCTCGATCTTCCTGGTGCCGGTGGCGATCGGCGACATCATCTGGAAGCGGATCCAGTGGATGCGCAAGCTGCGGATGACGCTGCAGGAGGTCAAGGACGAGCGCAAGGACCAGGACGGCAACCCCGAGGTCAAGGCCAAGCGGATGCAGATCCGCCGCCGCCGCGCCCAGCAGAGCATCGTCACCGCGGTGCCGAAGGCCACGCTGGTGCTGACCAACCCGACCCACTACGCCGTGGCGCTGCGCTATGACCGCGGCGTCGATCTGGCGCCGGTCTGCATCGCGAAGGGCACCGATCTGGTGGCGCAGCGGATCCGCAAGATCGCCCATGACAACGAGGTGCCGGTGATCGAGAACCGCGAGCTGGCCCGCGCGCTGCATGCCACGGTCGAGGTCGACGACGTGATCCCCGAACAGCACTGGCAGGCCGTGGCCGAGATCGTGGGCTTCGTGATCGACCTGCGCCGCCGCATCCGCCGCAAGCCGCCCGAAGGGTCAAGCCTGCGCGACGACTGAGCGGTCAGGGCGCCTTCACCTGGATCGGCCGCTGGTCGCCCGGCATCTTCGAGCGTTCCATGATGATCTTCGAGATCGCGCGCACGCGCTCCGGCTTCATCTTGGCAAGGATCGGCGCGGCGTTGCGTTCCGGCATCGTGGCCAGCGTCATCACCGAGGTCTCGAGGTCCATCTCGTTCATGATCGTCGCCGCGTCCTGCGGCTTCATGCCCTTGTAGAGCGACACCAGCTTGTCGAGATCCTCGACATGCTGCTTTTCGGTGCGGTCGATCAGCGACTGGACGGTGGTGCGCAGCTCTTCGAGCTGGGCGGTCTCGGTGCGGATCGTCTCGCGCGTCAGCTCCGCCTCGGCGGCGCGCTTGTCGAGATCGGCCTTCTGCTGGTCCAGAAGCTTGCGCTCGCGGTCGATGGCGGCCAGCAGTTCGGCCGGGGCGTCGCAGCCCATCACCACCGGCGGCAGCGGGATTTCCGGCAGCGGCGTCGGGGCGGGCTGCGCGGTCGCGGGCTCCGAGGCGGCGAAGGCCGCGAAGTCGGTGTCGGTCTGCAGAAGGCCCATGCCGAGCTTGACGGCGCAGAGCACCGCGAGACCGCCGCCGAGGATCGCGGGCAGGCGCGCCATCAGACCGCCCGGCTACGCGAGGTTTCGAAGAAGCTGCGCACGAGGTCGGCCTTGCTGGCGCCCAGCTGCATCAGGCCGACCGGCGCGGCGGGGGCCGCGGGCTCCGGCGCGGCCGGCGTGGGGGCGGCGGCTGCCGCGGCGGCGGCGGCGCGGCGGCGGGTGGCGAAGGTCGCGTCGCTGTCGGGATGGGCGGCGGTCAGGCGCGGCTCGATGCGCTGGTTCGCGACCTCGGCCGCGGCCTTCAGGTCCTTGACCGACTCTTCGGACTTGTCGACGGCTTCCGAGAAGGCGCGGACCATTGGTTCCAGCTCGGTCAGCAGCGACATCAGCCGGGTGACGCGGCGCGAGATGATCCAGCCATAGCCGAGGGCTGCGCCAAGCAGCGCGACGATGACGGCGTCAATCACGAGCGAGATCATGGAGAGCCTCCTTCGACGGGGTGAGGTCTTTGGTGATGCGCAGGGCGACGGCGCCGTTCTGGCGCCGGCCGGTGGCGCCGCGGAACACGGGCTCGCCCGAGCAGAAGACGGTGGCCTCGTGGTCGAGGCCGACATGCAGGTCGAGCGTGCTGCCGATCGTCCAGCCCAGCACGTCGGCCAGCGGCACCTCGACTTCGTGCAGGACCGCGGTCAGCTTCACGTTCGACTGGGTGATGCGTTCCTGCAGGTGGTCGCGCCAGCCCTGATCGGCGCCCAGACGGTCGCCGAAGAACACCTTGGCCAGCAGCGGGCGGATCGGCTCCACCGCCAGATGCGGCAGCAGGATCGAGATCCGGCCCTGCGTATCGCCCAGCTTCACCCGGAAGTTCGCCAGCACGCAGGGGCTGATCGGCTTCGAGATCGAGGCGAGCTGCACCGAGCCCTCCATCCGTTCGACCTCGAACTGCACCTCTGCCACCTGCCGGAAGCTGGATGCCAGTTCGCGCAGCATCAGCTCGGCCAGGGTCTGGCCGATGCGCCGCTCGATCGCGGTGAAGCCGCGGGTGGTCTTCGGCGCGGTCGGGCCGCCGCGGCCGCCCAGCATCAGGTCGAGCGCCGCATAGAGGAAGTCGCCGTCCATGCCGACCGCGAAGCTTGCGTCCCAGCCCTGTTCGCGGGCGATGGCCAGCAGGCAGTTTTCCGGCAGCTCGCGCAGCGCGCCTGCATAGGTGGTCGAGATCAGCTTCGACAGCTCGACATCGGCCACGGTCGAGGTGAAGGATTTCAGCGCCGCCGCGAAGGCCAGACCGAAGCGTTCGAAGATCACGTCGAGCATCGGCAGACGCTCGAAGTTGGTCATCGACTGCGCGATGATCTGTTCCTCGATGGCCTCGCTGTGCGGATCGCGCATCGCCCCCACCCTCACTGCACCACGAGATCGCGGATCAGGATCTCGCGCGGGACATCCGGGCCCATCACCGCCTTGGCGCGCTTCAGCAGTTCCGCCTTCACCGTGGCGAAGCCGAGGCTGCCGTCAAGGTCGCGGGTGGTGATCTGGCGCAGGTAGTCGAGGAACACGTCGCGCAGGTGCGGGATCATCGCGTCGACGCCCTGCGGGCCGGGCGCGGCCTCGCCGCCGCCGTGGCCGCCGCCGCTTTCCTCGCCGCCGCCGCCCGGGGCCTGTTCCTTGGCGCGGCCCAGCGCGTCGGCGTCGTAGACGATGGTCATGCTGACCCGGATCAGCCGTTCGATCGGCGCCCCCGCGCTGTTGAAGCCGCGGATGTTCAGCGTCATGTCCTTCAGCTCGTAAAGCCCCTCGGCCCCGGGCGGATGGCTTTCTGCCGCGGCCTCGGTCGTGCCGTGCCCGCCGGCGGCGGGTTCGGCGCCGGTTTCGGGCGCGGCCTCGCCATGGCCGTCTTCCGCCGCCGTCTCGGCCTTGTCGCCCGCGAACATCGCGAAATAGAGCCCGGCGCCGCCGGCCAGCAGCGAGACCACGATCACGCCGATCAGCATGATCTTCCGGCGTCCACCGCCCGCCTTGGCAGCGCCTTCGGCCGCCGGGGCGGCGGCACCCTTGCGGGCAGAGGCGGGGGCTTTCGACATCGTCTGGTCCATGGTGAGGATTGCAAGAACAGTTATCCGGGATTGGCCCAAGTATAGCAAGATTTTCTTTGCTTGCGCGGGGCGCATGCCGTAAGAATTGTTCATGAAGCGGAAGCATTGACAGAGGACCGCGTGAACCAGCTTCTCCGCAATCTTCGGGCGCTCGGCCGGGGGCGGCTCATCGCGCTGGGCGCGGTGGGTCTTGGCGTGGTCTTCACCGCGCTCTTCGGCCTGTCGACGGTGATGACGCCGGAATACCGCGCGCTCTACACCGGGCTGTCGGCGACCGACGCCTCGCGGATGGTGACGACGCTGGAGCAGGCGGGGTTCACGGTGCGGGTGTCCGAGGACGGCTCGGTCGTCAGCGTCCCCGAAGGCGACCTGCCGCGGGCGCGGATGGCGGTGGCCGAAACCGGGCTGCCGGATCAGGGCATGCCGGGGTGGGAGCTTTTCGACCAGACCTCGGGCCTGGGCATGAACAGCTTCCTGCAGAACGTGAACCGGCTGCGCGCGATGGAGGGCGAGCTTGCCCGCTCGATCCAGACGCTGGACGGGGTGGAAAGCGCGCGGGTGCATCTGGTGCTGCCCGAGCGCGAGGCCTTCTCGCGCGACCTGCCCGAACCCTCGGCCTCGGTGGTGATCCGTACGGCGCGTGGGGCGGACATGACCCGCCGGCAGGCGCTGGCGATCCGCAACCTCGTGGCCTCGGCGGTGCCGGGCCTGTCGGGGCGGCGGGTCACGGTTCTGTCGGCCACCGGCGAGACGATCCTGGCCGAGGACGGCGCCGACGGCTCGGAAGCCGGGATGGAAAGCAAGCGCGCGCAGCTGGAAGACCGGATGGCGCGCAACATCGAGCAGATCCTGACCGCCCGCGTCGGCGCCGGGAACGCGCGGGTGCAGGTCTCGGTCGAGCTGAACCCGCAGCGCGAGGTGCTGGTGGCGCAGACCTACGATCCCGACCAGCAGGTGGTCCGTTCGACCACCACGCAGGAGGATCAGAGCCAAGGGCAAGAGGCGAACGGCGCCGTGGGCGTGCAGGGCAACCTGCCCCCGGCGCTGCAGCCGCAGAACGCCCAGCCCACCAATTCGAACAGCCGGGCGCGCAACGAGGAAACCACCAATTACGAGATCGGCTCGACCCGCCGCGAGACGGTGACCGAAGCCGGCGGCATCAAGCGGATCACGGTGGCGGTGCTGGTCAACGGCATCTTCGAGGTGCAGACCTCGGGCGACAGCCAGTATCAGGAGCGCAGCCCCGAAGAGCTGCAGCGGCTGGGCGAGCTGGTCCGCTCGGCCGTGGGCTTCGACGAGGCGCGCGGCGACAGGGTCTCGGTCGATAGCCTGCGGTTCATGGACTATTCGATGGGTCTGGGCGAGCCCGAGCGGCTGACGCTGGGCCAGCAGCTGCTGGCGGCGCTGCCCTCGGCGCTGCGCTGGTTCTTCGCGCTGACGATCGTGGCGGCGGTGCTGTTCTTCGGCGTCCGCCCGGCGCTGAAGCGGATCAACGCCGAGGACGCGCCGGCGCTGCCGGGCCCCGAGGGCGCCGCCGGTGCCGGGGTTTCGGGCACGGTCGAGGACCCGATGCTGGCCGGGGCCGAGGACATGGGCCAGATCGCCGGCGGCTTCCGCCCCGGCCAGATCCCGGGCCAGCGCGGCGCGCCGGGTCTCGGCCGGGTTGACCCGGTGCAGATCGAGGCCGAGGATGCGGACTTCATCCATCTCGGCCCCGGCGGCGTGAAGCCCGGCGGGCTGAAGGACCGGCTGTCGGCCATGGCGCAGATCGTCGATGACGAGCCCGAGGCCGCCCTGCGCATGCTGCGCGGCTGGCTGGCGCAACGAGCATGAGGCGGGATTAGGCCATGGGCGCGAACAGCGTTTTCCTGCGCAATTTCGACGACGAGATCGAGGCCGAGCGGCGCGCGGCCGACCTTGCGCTGGCGCAGCGCTTCACCGAGGACGAGGTCGCGCAGGCGATCGCCGAGGCGCGGGCCGAGGCCTTCGCCGAGGGGCGCGCGGTCGGCAAGCTGGACGGGATCGAAGAGACGCAGGCGACGCTGGCCGCCCGCCAGGTCGAGGTGCTGGCCCAGATGATCGGGCCCCTGCGCGAGATCGCCGAGCGCACGGGCGAGCATCACGCCGCGCTCGAGGCGCAGGTCACGGATTTCGCGCTCTCGGTCTGCGAGAAGGTCTTCCCCGAGTTCCTCGCCACCCGTTCGGTCGCCGCCGCGCGGGCCGAGGTGCGGCGCGCGCTGGGCCTCGCGCTGGGCAAGCCCGCGGTGAAGGTGCGGCTGTCGCCCACCAGCCACGCGATCCTGGCCGCCGAGATCCGCAGCCTTGTCGAGGGCGCGCCGGGCGAGCAGCACCTTGACCTTGCCCCCGACGCCCGGCTGGGCGACGGCGATGTCGAGGTCGCCTGGGAAGACGGCTTCATGAGCTATGGCTACGCGCAGGTCTGCGCGCGCATCCTCACCGCCCTGCGCCAGGTCGCGGGCGGCCAACCGCAACCGAAGATCGGGACCGATAGCGATGACTGATCCTGCCCCGCCCGGCGGCGCGCCGAAGCCCGAGACCGAGGGTCCCGGCGTTCTGGAAACTATGATCGGCGACGAGCCGAACGCGATCGCGCCGCGCTCGCCCACCGCCGAGGCGGGCCACAACATCAACGCGATGCTGAACGTCAGCCTGAACGTGCAGATCGTGCTGGGCCAGTCGCGGATGCCGATCGCGCAGCTTCTGACGCTGTCGCGCGGCTCGGTCATCGAGCTGGACAAGCGCATCGGCGAGCCGGTGGACGTGATGATCAACGACCGGCTCGTGGCGCGCGGCGACCTGGTGAAGGTCGGCGAGAACCGGATCGGCGTGACGCTGACCGAGATCGTCAAGGACTACGTGTCAGAGCTGTGATGACCGCCCACCGCGCCCGTATCGCCGTTCTGCTGGCCCTTGCCGGGGCCGGTGTCGCGCTGGGCGCGGGCATGGCGCTGGCCCAGCAGGCACCGGTGCCGCCCGCCGGGGGCGAGTTGCTGAACAGCCTGTCGCAGACGCTCGAGGGGCTGTCGCAGGGCACCGGGCTGGGGGCGGGGACGCAATCGCTGTCGGGCCGGATCCTGCAGCTGATCGCGGTGATGACGGTGCTGTCGATCGCGCCGGGCCTGCTGGTGGTGATGACCAGCTTCACCCGCTTCGTCATCGTCTTTTCCATGCTGCGCTCGGCGCTGGGGCTGAACCAGACCCCGCCGAACATGGTGCTGTCGTCGCTGGCGCTGTTCATGACGCTGTATGTGATGCAGCCGGTCTTCGACGACGCCTGGGCCAACGGGCTGCAGCCGCTGCTGGACGGCAGCCAGAACGAGCAGCAGGCGCTGCCCGCCATCGCCGCGCCGTTCCACGCCTTCATGGCCGCGAACACCCGCGAGGTCGACATGCGGCTGTTCCTGAACCTGACCACGCCCGACGAGGCCCTTCCCGAAAGCCTGGCCGAGGTGCGCTGGTCGGTGCTGGTGCCGGCCTTCATGATCTCGGAAATGCGCCGCGCCTTCACCATCGGCTTCCTGATCTACCTGCCGTTCATCGCCATCGACCTGATCGTCGCCTCGGTGCTGATGAGCGCGGGGATGATGATGCTGCCGCCGGTGATGATCTCGCTGCCGCTGAAGGTTATCTTCTTCGTTCTGATCGACGGCTGGTACATGCTGGCCGGGTCGCTGATGCAATCCTACGCCGCCGCAACCTGACCCCCGCAACCTGAACCTGGAGAGACAGCCATGGCCACGCCCACCTCCCTCGCCGCGCTCTCCGGTCGCGAAAAGGCTGCCATCGTCTTCCTCTGCCTTGGGCAGTCGAAGGGGTCGAAGCTGATGCAGATGCTGGACGAGGCCGAGATCCAGCAGATCTCGCTGTCGATGGCGGCGCTGGGGCCGGTCTCGCCCGATCTCGCCGAAGAGGTTCTGGGCGAGTTCGTCGGCGGTATGGCCGAGGGCGGTGGGCTCTTCGGTTCGCAAAGCGCGGCCGAGCGGATGCTGGCGGGCTTCCTGCCCGAGGACAAGGTCTCGGACATCATGCGCGACATCCGCGCGCCGCTGACCGGCCGCAACGTCTGGGACAATTTCAACTCGCTGAACGAGGCGGTGATCGCCAACTTCCTGAAGGGCGAGCACGACCAGACCGCTGCCGCGATCCTGTCGAAGGTGAAGGCCGACGTGGCCGCCAAGGTGCTGCCGCTGCTGGGGCCCGAGCGGATGGCAGAGGTCGCGGGGCGGATGCTGGACATCGACACGCTGCCGCGCCACGTGCTCGAGGATCTGGAATCGGTGCTGGAGAAGGACTTCCTCGCCTCGGCCACGCATCGCACCGGCCCCGACCCGCAGCAGCGGATGGCGGATCTGTTCAACAAGATGGACAGCACCGTCTTCGAGGAGCTGTCGCAGCACCTGGAAAAGCGGGCGCCGGAGAGCTTCGTGGCGATCAAGCAGAAGATGTTCACCTTCGACGATCTCGCCCGGCTCGACCAGAACTCGCTGGCCCGCGTCATGCGCGCGGCCGAGGGCAACGCCCTGCCGCTGGCGCTGCGCGGCGCGAAGAAAGAGGTCCGCGACGTCTTCCTGGGCGCGCTGCCGGCCCGGTCGCGCGAGATGCTGCTGGACGAGATGAATACCATGGGCGCGGTGCGCGCCAAGGAGGTTCAGGCGGCGCAGGTCACGCTGGTGGATGCGGCGCTGGAACTGGCGCGGCAGGAGGTCATCACCCTGCCGAGCGCCGAGGACGACATGCTGGTCGATTAACGGTAGCGCGAGGCCGTGAAGGTCGCGACCGCCTCGATGTCGATCGTGACCGGAACGAACGATCCGCTGGTGGCCGAGGTCATCAGCTGGATGATCGGGTTCGACGACATGTTGTCCGCCGCGGTCTGCGCATCGCTGATCGCCAGGTAGGTGCGGATCAGCTTTTCCTGAACGTCCGGGTCCTGCAGGTCCTCGATGTCCATCTTCTTGGCGAAGAGCTTGGCCTGCTGGTCGACATCTGCGGTGGCGAGCGAGTCGGGAAGCCCCAGCGCGGTGCGCATGAAGTCCCCCATCGTCTCGTCGGCCAGCACCTTGTACCAGCTGGTCAGGGTCGAGGCCTTCTGCTGGAATTCCAGCGCCGCGCCCAGCGTCTCGCTGTCGTCGGAGGTGTTGTTGATGAACACCTGCTCGGTGTACTTGGCCACCATGTCCTCGACCCAGCTCGAGGACTGGAAGGTGTCCTCGGTGCCCGAGGCGAAGTCTAGCCCGTTGTAGAGCGTCTTGAACCGGCTGTCGGTCAGCTTGTTGACCAGCGACTTGGTATCCTCGATGTCGCTTTCGAGGATCTTGCGCATCATCGCCTTGGCGTAGGTCTGGTCTTCCAGATCGTAGGCCTTCATCACGAAGCTGTAGACCTCGTAATTGCCCATCAGGTCGTCGATCGAGGTGATCGAGGATGCCTTTTCGCGGAAGGTCTCGATCTCGCGCGCCGCCATCGGCTCCTTGGCGGTGATCTCGAGCTGCTTCTCGCGCGTGCGCGAGATCAGCGAGTAGGCGACCGAACCGGACAGACCCGAGGTGAGAACGACCATGTCAGCCCTCCGCCGCGGCAGGGGGCGGGGCGTCGTTCATCGCGGCGATATGGGCCAGCACCTTGTCCTCGTGCTGCATCACCGGGCGCATCGCGCGCAGCGCCATGTAGTGATTGCCGATCGAGACGTTCGAGGCTGCCTCGAACACCTTCTGCGCGATCTCGGGCCGGTAGACCGGCACGAGCCGCGCAAGCAGGTCGCGGATCTCGGGGCCCAGCCGGTCGCGCAGGTCCGACTGCATGACGGCGCACTGGATCAGGAAATAGGCGCGGGCCGCCGGTCGGGTGACGGGCGGCTCGTCGATCAGCTCGTTCTCGCGGATGACATCGGCGCGGTTCTCGATGACGAAAACCTGCCGGCGATCCGCGTTGCGGATGACGCAGCCGTTGATCACCACCCGTTCGTTGGGCTTGAGGGTGAGCTTGAGCGCCATCGCCGCGGCCTCAGAGAGCGCCGGCCGACTTGACGGGATGCTCGCCAGCATCGCCCGCAAGGCCGGCGATGATGTTGCGGTTGATCTCGATCAGCGGGCGGACGCGGGACTTGCCCGACAGGATCGCGCTGGTCTGCTTGTCGACCCAGTGCGAGATCGACAGGAGCGCGGCGCGCAGGCCCTGCGGCAGGCTGTTGCCCGGGCCGGTCAGGTCGGTGCGGAAGGCGTTCCAGACTTTCTGGTTCTCGGCCAGCGCCTCGCGCAGGCCGCCGGCCAGCACGCCCAGCTTGTCGGAGCCGGTGCTGGCTGCGTCGAAAGCTGCGGCGAAGGATTCGAGTTTGACGTTCGCGGCCAGAAGGATCCGCCGCTCGATCTGGCGGGGGCTTTCCGTCTCGCGGATGGTCCGCTTGTACGCAAGGATGCTCATGCCTGTCTCTTCCGTCTCGTGCCTCGGTCACGGTCCGTCTTTGGGGCGGACTTCGTTCGGTTCGGAAACGCGCGCTCCCCGGCGGGCCTGGAGAGCGGAGGCCGAAGCCCCCGCCGGAAAGCGCGTGCCACTGTTACTGGAACAGGCTGAGCAGGTTCTGCGGCGCCTGGTTCGCGATCGACAGCGATTGCGTGGCCAGCTGCTGCTGCACCTGCAGGGCCTGCAGACGGGCGGCTTCTTCTTCCATGTCCGCGTCCACCATCGCACCGACGCCGGTGTCGAGGTTGTCGGTGAGGTTGGTCAGGAATTCCTGCTGGTTGTCGATCGACTCTTCCGAGACGCCGAGCTGGGTCGCGGCCGAGGTCGCGCGGGCCAGAACGCTTTCCGAGGCGCTCAGCACGCCGGCCAGGTAGGCCGCACCGTTGGTCGCATCGGCACCGTTGGTCGAGAAGCCGGCGGCGATCGCGGTGAAGTCCGCGAGCATGGCCGAAAGGTCGACGGTGTCGACATCGAGCGTGGTGGTGCTGATGCCGGTCGAGTCGCGGGTGATGCCGGTGACGACGCTGCGGGTCGAGGTGGTCTCGGTGGCCGAGGTCAGCGCACCGGTGGTGGCGTCGACCGAGGCGCCCGCGACGGTGCCGGCGTTGGCCGCGTTCACCATGTCATCGCCGTTGAAGGTCGAGGACTGGATGGTGTTGGTCATCTCTTTCAGGATGGCATCCAGTTCCGTCTGGATGTCATCGAGGCCGCCGGTCGCGCCCTGGGCGAAGGCGACACGCTCTTGGAAGCGCTGGGCCTGCTCTTGGAAGGTCTCGGTGCCGAGACGCGCGGTCGCGACCGAGTTGTTGGTCAGCGTCAGGCCTTCGTTGATCGCCGAATAGGCCGACGAGTCGCCCTTCATGGTTTCGGAGATGTTGAAGTACGCCGCGTTGTCCTTGCCCGAGTTGATCTTCAGGCCGGTGGAGATGCGGCTCTGGGTGGTGTCCAGGCTCGAGTTGATGCCCCGCAGCGTCGAGAGCGCGTTCATTGCGGAGGAGTTGGTCATGATCGACGACATTGGTCGTTACCCTTCGTGCTTTCTGCTTCTGTGGCCCGAGGCTTTCTGTCCCGGGGTGAGCCGCCCGCGTTCTGCGGTGCGTCACTCACGCACATGAATAAGTTAAAACTTTCGGGCGCAATTGTGGCTGACTCGGAACAGGTTGAAGGCCGCACAGAATGCGGCCCACCTGTTGCCGTTTCGCAACTTCACGGAGAGTCAGCCGCCCGTTTTCAGAGCTCGCGGTCGATGTGCTCTGCGCCCGGGGGGGCGGGGCGTTCGCGGGTCTGGCCGTTGCGGCCGTAGACGCCGGCGGATGAATGTCGGTCCCTGATCCGTTGAATCTCGACGGAAATCATCCGGGCGGCCTCGGCGGCACCGGCCAGGGTCTCGGCATTCTGCGCGGCGGTGGTGCGCAGCGCCTCGAGCCGGGGACGCAACGTGGGGAAACCCTCGAGCCCCTCGGCAAGTTCCGGGATCGCGGCCAGCGCGGCCTCGACCCGGGCCAGTCCCTCGGCCTTCTGTGGCCCGGTTTCGGCCAGTTCGGAGATTCGCCCCTCGATCGCGGCCTCGGTCTCGACCGCGAGCAGGGCGGAAAGCCAGTCGATCGCCTGCTCGGCCTCGGTCACCCGCGGGTCGGTCTCGGGCTCGGCCAGCCCTTCGCGCAGGCGGTCGACCATCTTCTGGCCAAGGCGCGCGATCAGCTCGCGCGGGGCCTCGCCGGTGCTCATGGCTTGCCTCCGTAGGCGGTCAGCATCCGCTCGACGCTTTGCGCGATGCCGGTGGTGCCGCTGTCGGCCACCTTCTTCGCGATCGCCTCGGCCAGGAAGCTGTTCCAGGTCTGCTCGGCATTGCTGGACCCGATCGCGCCCTTGCCGGCGTTCTTCAGCATCTCCTGCATGGTCTGGGTCAGGAACACCGTCTCGAACTGCTTGCCGGCCTCGGCGGCGCGCGCCTTGGTGTCGGTCTTGGTCATCGCCAGCGCGGCGCGCGGGTCGGTGGGGTCGATCATCAGATGATCTCCAGATCGGCGTGCAGCGCGCCTGCGGCCTTGATCGCCTGCAGGATCGAGATCGTCTCTTGCGCGCCGATGCCGATGGCGTTCAGCCCGTCCACCAGGTCCTGCAGGCTCACGTCGCCCTGCAGCACCGCGAAGCCCGAGTTCTTCTGCTGCACGTTGATCTCGGTTTCCGGGATCACCACGGTCTCGCCGATGGTGATCGGGTTCGGCTGGCTCACGCTCGCGGTCTCGCGCACCATCACCGTCAGCCCGCCCTGCGACACCGCCACCTCGTCGATGCGCACGTTCGACCCGATGACGATCGTGCCGGTCTTGGCGTCGATCACCACCTTGGCCGGGCTGTCGGGCTGCACGCGCAGGTTCTCGATATCCGCCATCAGGCCCGGGATGTCGGTCTTGTCGCGGATCGCCACCTCGACCGTGCCGTTGTCGAGCGCGCGGGCCCGGCCCATGCTTTCGTCGTTGATCGCCTGCGCGATGCGCTGGGCGGTGGTGAAATCGGGCACCCGCAGCGCAAGGCGGACAGAGTTCAGGTCGTTCATCTCGAAGGCGATTTCGCGCTCGACGATGGCGCCGTTCGGGATCCGCGCCACGGTGGGCACGCCGTTCACCACGCTCGAGGCAGCGCCCTCGGCCGAATAGCCCGAGGACGAGATCGGCCCTTCGGCCACGGCGTAGATCTCGCCGTCCGCCCCGGCGAGCGGGGTGACGATCAGCGTGCCGCCACGCAACGAGCTGGCGTCCCCAAGGGACGAGACCATGACGTCGATGTCGGCACCGCGCCGCGCGAAGGGCGGCAGGCGGGCGGTGACCATGACCGCGGCGGTGTTCTTGGTCTTGATCGTGTCGTTCGACAGGTTGCCGACGCCCAGCCGGGCCAGCATCCCCTCGATCGACTTGCGGGTGAAGGGCGAGTTCTTCAGCGAGTCCCCGGTGCCGTCGAGGCCGACGACAAGCCCGTAGCCGACCAGCTGGTTCTCGCGCACGCCCTCGAACTGGACGATGTCCTTGATCCGCACATCGGCCTGGGCCGGCGAGAGCAGCAGCAGGGCCGAGCAGGCAGCGCCCGCCAGCCCGCGCATCACGCGATCGATCCGAAACCTGCCCATGGTCACCTCAGAAGCCTGCGGAAGTCTAACCATGAATTGGCGACGGCTCAAAGGATAAACTGCTCGGGTGCGGTAGGATCTCACCATGAATTGCTTGACAGGTTCGGCGAATTTACTGATGGTAATTCTTGTCAATACTTGCTTTTCCGCTTTTGCGGGAGGTCCGATGCACATCTACGTCTACGAGCTGCGCCAGGAGCGCCACGCGCCCCTCACGGCCGAACTCGCGGGCGTGGGGCTGGACCCCGTGCTGGTCGAGGCGGGCTTCTTCGCCGGCGATCTCGGATCGCTGACGCGCAAGGGCGGGGACACCCGGCCGATCCTGATCGCGGTCAGTCCGGTGATGCCGGCCCCGCCAAGCGAGCTGATCCGCCGGATCCGGTCGCGCGGGGTGCAGAACCCGGTGATCGTGCTGCGCGACACCCGCAACGCGCGCGAGGCGGCCGAGGTGCTGGACGCCGGCGCCGACGACGTGGTGGTGGCGCCGCTGAAGGGGGTCGAGCTGATCAGCCGCGTGCATTCGATCCTGCGCCGCGCCCATGGCTTCGCCTCTGAAAGCGTGACGGTGGGCGAGATCACCGCCTATTTCGACGGTCGCGATCCCGAGGTCTCGGGCGAGCGGCTGAAGCTGTCGCGGCGCGAGCATGCGATCTTCCAGCACCTGATCCTGAATTCGAACCGGGTGATCTCGAAGGGCGCGATCTACGACGCCGTCTACGGGATGAGCACCGACCAGCCGTTCGACAAGGTCATCGACGTCTATATCTGCAAGCTGCGCAAGAAGATCGGCGATGCCGCCGCAAGCGGCCAGCAGTATATCGAGACGGTCTATGGCCGCGGCTACAAGTTCGGGCTCGATGCCGGGCCGGCCGCGGTTTCGGCCTGAGCGCGGCGGTCTGACCCTTACAGGTAGTTCAGGATGCTCAGCTGCTGCAGCTGGGCGGTGACCGCATAGGTCGCCTCGATCTGCGTCTGCAGCGCCGAGACGCGGGTCGCCGCCTCGTAGGGGTCGACGCCTTCCAGATCGAGGATCCGGTTGTTGTAGAGGTCCGACAGCTGCTGGTGGCGCGCGGTCTGCGTCTCCACCAGGTTCTGCTGGTTGCCCAGCGTCGCGCGCGACTGGTCGACCCCCGAGATCCCCGAGGACAGCGTGTTGATCGCGTCGCCGACCCAGGCGGCATAGGCATCGCTGTCGGTGATCGTGGTCACGTCCATCGTCGCGAACATCGCGAGGCCGCGCAGCGTGTCGAGGATCGCGCTGTCATTGGCCTGAATGCCGTAATCCAGCGTCACGCCCTGCGCGATGCGCGCGGTCAGCCGGGCGTTGTCGGTGCCGCCGGTCTGCGCCGGGGTGCCGTTGTAGAAGGTCCCCTCGAAATCCGAGGTGGTCCCGCTGGTCGAGGCGAAGGCGGCCTCGAGCGCCGCGATCTTCGCCGCGGCATCGTTGCTGTCGGTGATCGTGCCGCCGACAAGGGCCGCGACCGCATCCTCGGGGCTGGTCCCGGTGGTGGCGCTGGCCTTCGACCATTCCTGCAGCGCAGAGCCGTCGGTGCGGGTGCCCGCGAACAGGGCGCTGCCGCCGTAGGTGGTGTTCAGGGCGCTGACGATCGAACTGATCGCGGACAGCGCGCTCGACTGCAGCTGGCTGGCGGTCTGGGTGGCGCCCGATGCGTTGGGCAGCGCGAGGCTCAGGAAGCTTTGCGCCGCGTCGCGGGCAGCGCCAAGCGCCTCGTCCATCGCGCTCATCCGGCCGGCGACGAGTTCGTTGGTCACCAGGAAGCTGTCGGCCACGTCCATCTGCTGGCGCAGGATCAGCGTCTGCGCCGCCCCGCTGCCCAGCGAGGAATAGACATCGCTCTTCAGCCCGCTCGCCACCTCGTCGTTGGCCTGCAGAAGCTGGCCGTTCAGGCTGGCGAGCTTCAGGCGGTTGTTGAGCGTCATCTGGAAGCTCGACACCGTCGTCACGTTGACCATGGTTCAGTCCTCACACGGCTTCCAGAAGGGTGTCCATCATCTCGATCAGAGAGGTCAGCACCTTCGAGTTTGCGGCATAGCCCTGCTGCACCATCAGCAGCTTCTGCATTTCGTCGTCGATGTTCACCCCGCGCAGGTTCTCGCGCGAGGCCGAGATCGTCTCGGCCGTAACGGCGAGGGTCGCGCTCGAGCTTTCGGCGTCCGACCGGGTGCTCTGCTGGGTCGCGACCATCTGCGCGGTGAATTCCGACAGCGTCATCGAGCTGCCGAGCCCGGCCGAGGCATCGAAGCTCAGGTCGCTGTCGAAGACCGCGAGGAAGGCGTTGATCTGCGTGGTGTCGCTGGCCTCGCCCTCGACCGTCGCGCCGAAGCCGTCGCGGATCAGCGTGACGTTGCTGCTGGCATCCGGGTTCAGCGTCAGCCGTGCGGCCAGCCCGTCAAGGCTGACACCGTCCCATGCGGCGCCGTTGTCGGTGAAGAGCCCGGCCTGCCCGCTGGTCAGCGAGGCATCGGCCGACGAAAAGCCGGTGATCAGCCCGGCGGCCAGCGAATTCAGCTGCGCGGCGAATTCCGGCAGGATGTCGCGCTTCAGTTCGAACAGGCCGCTGAGGCTGCCCTCGTTGAAGCCGCGCACGGTGCTGTCGGCGGGGGTGATGTCGGTGCCGCCGGCCGTCAGCCGCGAACCGTCATAGCCAAGCTGCAGCGTCGTCTGGCTGTCGACCAGCACGAGGCCATTCGGCGCATAGACGGTGGTCAGCCCGGCCGTGGTCTGGCTGACCGAGAAATCGACATAGCCCGACAGCTTGTCCAGAAGCTTGCCCATCTCGTCCTGCAGGTCGCCGTTGTCGAGCGATCCCTCGGTGGTGTGGGTCAGCTTGGTGTTCATCTCGCCGATCTTCGTCAGCAGGTCGTTCACCTCGGTGACCTGCGACTGGATCTGCTTTTCGGTGTCGGTGCTGACGCTCGACAGGGCCGAGCTGGCGGCGTTGATCGCGCTGACCAGCTGGCCGGCGGTCTCGATCGCGCTGCGCTGGGCGACGGCGCTGGACGGGTCGGCGGCCAGCGTCTCGAGCCCGGTCTGGAAGGCGGTCAGGTAGGCGACGGGCGAGGTCTCGTCATCGGGCTGACCCAGCAGCGAGGTGTAGCCCTCGAGCGTCGAGGCGATGGTGTCCTGCGTGGCGATCTTCGCGGTCGAGGCGCGGGTCATCCGGTCGAGCGAGCTCGAGACGTCGCGGTTGAAGGCGCTGACGGTCACGCCGCCCGAAAGCGTCGACAGCTCGACATCCTTGCGGGTGTAGCCTTCGGTGGTGGCGTTGGCGATGTTGCGCGCGATGGTGTCGGCCCAGGTCTGGGTCGCGCGCAGGCCTGTCGCCGCGATGGTCAGTCCGGTGCCAAGCCCCATGGCCTGTCTCCTGCCTTATGGATCAGCGCTTGATCTGCGTGGTCTCGGCCAGCATGTCATCGGCCGTGGTGATGACCTTGGCATTCGACGAATAGGCGCGCTGGATGCGGATCAGGTCGGTCAGTTCCTGCGCGATCTCGACGTTCGAGCTTTCGAGCGCGCCCGAGGTGATCGTCCCGGCCCCGGCGGTGCCGGCCTGCTGGATGGTGAGCGTGCCCGCGTCGCGCGACAGCCGGTAGGCGTTGGCGCTGACTTCGACCAGCGCGTCGGGATTGGTGACGGTGGCGACCGGGATCATGAACAGCGCCTTGCGCACGCCGCTTTCATAGACGCCCCAGACGGTGCCGTCCTCGGTGATCTCGGTGCGCGACAGCTGCGAAACCGGCCAGCCGTCCACGTCGAAGTCCTGCGCGGCGAAATCGCCGGCGAACTGGGTGACGCCGGTCGTGCTGCCCGGCGCGCCCAGCGTGAAGTCCACGACCTGCGGCGTGGTGCCGTTGTCGATGGTCAGCGTCGCGGTGCCCGTGGCGGTGTCGAAGCCGAACGACGCCGGCGCCGTCGCAAGGTTGGTGACATTGCTGTAGCTCAGCGGCGTGCCGGCGGTGGTGCCCGAATCCGCGAAGGTCACGGTGACGCTGCCCATCTGGGTGCCGTCGGCCAGCGAGAACACGATGTCCCAGGTGTTCGCCGTGGTGCTGGGCGTCCATTCCAGGCTCAGCCCGTCGGTCGCGCCAAGCTCGGTGTAGAAATTCGTCGAGGAGATGAACGAGGTGCCGGTGCTGGTCGCCCCGGTTTCCTGCGAGGGCAGGTTGCCGGCGATCGAGATCGCGGTGGTGGCCTTGGCGTCCAGCGTGCTGTTCGTCAGGTTGATGGTCTCCATCGACCCGAAGCCGTTGGCGTCGAAGGCGGGCAGGGTGCCGTCGTCGTTGTAGGCGTAGCCCGACAGGTAGTAGCCGCCGGCGTTCACCAGATAGCCCTCGTCATCGACGCTGAACGAGCCGGCGCGGGTCAGCATGTAGTTCGACAGCACCGTCTCGTTGGGGTTGCGCGAGACGACGAAGAAGCCGTTGCCCGAAATCGCAAGGTCGGTGACCGAGCTGGTCGAGGTGATGGCGCCGGCCTGGCTGACGGTGGCGGTGGTCACGGCGCTTACGCCGCGGCTGCTGACCGCGGTGCCGGCCGTCGTCGTCACCATCTGCGCGAAGCTGCGCTTGTAGCCGGTGGTGGCAGAGTTGGCGATGTTGCTGGACACCTGCTCGATCGCGAGCGAATTCGCGTAAAGGCCGCTGACGCCCGTCTGCATCGCATTGGAGATGCCCATTCCGCCTGTCCTTCGTGTCCTGCCGCCGGCCCGTTTGGGGGGCGCCTGCCTCGAGTGATTGGGGTCCCGGATCCGTCGGACATGGTGACCCAAACAAGATCATACCAGCTCCCGATTTAAGGAGCGTTAAATTTTCACTAATCAAACAGCGGGTTCGCCGGACCGCGTGTCGGTCCTGCAACAGATCAACCTCCGGGCGAGGTCGCCGGGCCGCCTGCGGGGGCGCCGGCGGCGCTGCCCGGATCGGCCTGAGCTGAGACGTCCTGCAGGGCCTTCAGCCGGGTGACGGTCTCTTCGCTGCGCTGCATGCGCCGGTCGATCGCGGCATCCCGCAGCGGTGAAAGCGGCGCCGGTTCGGCCAGGATCGATTCCGCGACCACCCGCCAGTCGTCACCGGCCTCAAGGTCGGGGAAGGCGGCGGCGACGGCGGTGGCGACCTCGGTCTCGCCGGCGCGATGCGCCGACAGGAACAGCCGCGCCGCATCGGCAAAGGCGAAATCGCGCGGATGGTCGTGCCACAGTGCGCGATAGGCCTCGACCGCGTCGTGCCAGTCGCTGGTCTGGAACCGCGCGTCGGCGATCCGGCGCAGCGCACCGGCGGCAGGGCTGCTGCCCAGCGGCTGCGCGGCCAGTTCGGCGATCTGCCCCGCGGCCCAGAGCGTCTCGGCCCGCAACTCGGCCAGCCGCCGCTCGGTCTCGGGTGCCAGCAGGCCGGGGCCGACCGGGCTCAGCAGCGCCAGCGCCTCGGGCACCTGCCCACCGCGCAGCAGCGCATCGGCCTCCTTCAGCTTGATCGCCGTCATCCGGTCGGTCGTCACCTCCCACAGTCCCGCGTCGCGCGCATCCTCCAGCGCCTTGCGGATGCCGGCATATTCCTCGGACGCGGCGGCGCTCGCGCCCAGAGCCAGCAGCCGGTCGCCCAGCTTCTCTGCCTCGCGGTCGAAACCGTCGATCCGGCGGAAGTCGGGGGCAATGTTGCGGTGCAGGCGCAGGAAGGTGCCGATCTCGATCCGGCCGGCGGCGCCGTCGTCATAGACCGCGCGTAGCAAATCGTGGCTGCGCTCTTCGGCATGCTGCGCTTCGGACGTGCCGGCGAAGAGGCTGAGGATCTGCCCGTACCAGCGCAGCGCCGAGGGGGCGTTGCCGATGCGCTCTTCGGTCCGCGCCAGCCGGTCCAGCAGGCCCAACTCCAGCGGCCCGCCGCGCCAGTCGTAGCGCACCGAGGTCAGCATGTCGGCGGTCTGGCGCAGGCTCGCGCCGCCCGCCGCGATCCCCAGATCGGCCAGCGCCAACCGGGCGCGCTGTGCGGCCTCGCCCTCTCCCGCCGCGGCGCGGGCATAGGCGTCGAAAGCGGCCTCGGGCTGGCCGCTGGCGGCCGAGGCCTTGCCCAGCAGGAAGTCGTAGCCGGGCGAGTCCTTCAGCGCCGGTCGTGCGGCGATCCGTTCTGCGATCGCCCCCGACAGGTTCCACTGCCCGGCGATGATCGCGGCATCGAGCAGCGGCAGCAGCAACGGCTCGGAGAACTGCGGCGGGGTGTGGTCCAGCATCTCGAGCGCGTCGGGAAGCGTCGCCGTGATCATGTCGGCGTTCCCGGCCCGATAGCCCGCCAGCGCCGCCCAGAGCGGACGGTCCTGCCAGACGCCAGGGCCGAAGGCGACCAGCGGCGCCGCGTCCAGCGGCACCGTCTCGCCCGCCGCCAGCCGCAGCGCGAGGTCGAGCGCGTCACGGCGCGCGGCGTCGTCCTCCGACAGTCCGGCGGGGTCGACCGCGGCGATGATCGAGCGGCCTTCGGGCAGCAGCTGGTGCGCGAGGTAGAAGGTCGCGAAATCCATCGCCGCCCCGGCGCGGCGCGCGGGCTCGCCGCTGGCGGCCGCCTCGACATAGGCCGAGGCGAGCCGGGCGCGGTCCTTCAGGAAATCGTCGCGGCCGAACTGCGCGAGGTCGAGATGCGGCGGCGGCACCTTGGGCGGGGGCGGCGCGACATGCGGCGCGGGCATGTCCGCGGCGGGCGCGCTTTCGGCGGTCACGGCCGGAAGCCCGGGGGCCGGGCGGGTCGTCGGGCCGTCATGGTCCGCGCCGGCCTGCCTTCGGGTGGGCGGGGGCGGCTCGCTGCGCTCTCCCGGCGCGGCGGGTTGCGCGGGGGCGCCGTCGGCGCCGCTGAAGCTCCAGGGCGGGGGCAGGGCGAAACCGCCGGCCTCGGGCAGCGCGTCGAGGCCGGTGCCGCCGGCCGGGCCGTTCACCTCGGCGACCGGCAGCTGCAGTTCCAGCGGGTTCTCGGGGCGGGTGCGCGGGCGCGGGGTGCGGGCCACCGCGCGCGGGGTCGCATCGGGGAAGATCAGCCGAAGGTCCTCTGGCCGGTCGCTGGGCCGCGGCGGATCCACCGCGATCACCTGCGCCAGCCCCGGCAGCGCCGTTCCGGCGAGAAGCGCAAGCATCAGCGCCGCGCGAACCGGAAGTCGCGCGCCGCGGAGGCCCGGGCTCAATCCATCTCGCTTCATGGCACTTCTTCTGCGCGGTCCCCCGCTTTCCTAAGGATTATTATGAACAGTGCTTCCGGTAAATGCTTTCTTTTCATGCTTGGTCACACTATACATGGATAAAGGCCCGGCGCGTTCCGGGTCGTCGTCGCTTGGCAGCCGGGAGGCGGGCACCGGAATGGACAATTCCAGCTATATCTCGCTGACGCTCGCCTCGTCGCTCGAGCGCAGCCTCGACATCACCGCCAACAACCTCGCCAACGTGAACACCGCCGGGTTCAAGGGCGAGAAGACCCTGTTCGAAAGCTATCTTCTGCGCCCCTCCGAGATCGGCAAGGACGACGTGTTCTTCTCGCTCGATTCCGGCAGCTACATGGACCCGGCGCAGGGCGCGCTGCTGGCCACCGGCAACCCGCTGGACGCGGCCGTTCTGGGCGAGGGCTGGTTCGGCTACCAGACCCCCGACGGGCGCACCGGGCTCGGTCGCAACGGCCAGTTCGTGCTGGACGCGGACGGCATGCTGGTCACCGCCGGCGGGGCGCAGGTTCTCGACGCCGGCGGCGCCCCGATCCAGGTCCCCGAGGATCAGGGCGCGGTCACGATCGGCTCGGACGGCACGATTTCCAACGCCGCGGGCGAGGCGGTGGCGACGATCGGCGTGTTCGAGGCCCCCGACATCCAGAGCTATGCCCGCCTGCCGGGCGGCATGTTCACCCCCGCCGACGGCAGCGCCCCGCCGCTGCAGCCGGTGCAGGCCCCGCGTCTGGCGCAGGGCCACCTCGAACAGAGCAACGTCGAGCCGGTGATCGAGATGACCCGGATGATGGGCATCCAGCGCGCCTACGAGCGGGCGATGACCCTTCTCGACGACGAGAATTCCCTCAGGCGCGACACTCTGCAGCGCCTTGGCCCGACCGGCTGATAAGGAGAGACCGCGATGAGAGCGATGGCCACCGCCGCCACCGGCATGATGGCGCAGCAGACCAACGTCGACGTGATCGCGAACAACATCGCGAACGCCAACACCACGGGCTTCAAGTCGATGCGCGCCGCCTTCCAGGATCTGGTCTACCAGAGCCAGGTCCGCGAGGGTGCGCTGACCAACGAGGCCGGCACCGCCCGCCCCGTCGGCGTCGACATCGGCATGGGCGTGCAGACCGCGGGCGTGATCCGCCTGAACACCCAGGGCGGCCTGACCGCGACCGAGAACCAGCTGGACGTCGCCATCGACGGCAAGGGCTTCTTCGTCGTGAACATGCCCGACGGCAGCACCGCCTATACCCGCGACGGCAACTTCCAGATGTCGGCCGAAGGCACGCTGGTCACCAAGCAGGGCTACGAGATCGACCCCGGCATCACCATCCCCGACAACTCGACCTCGGTCGCGATCTCGGAGCAGGGCATCGTCTCGGCCTATGTCGGCAGCAGCGCGACGCCGGTCGAACTGGGCCAGCTGAGCATGGCCACCTTCATCAACGAGGCCGGGATGAAGGCCGAGGGCGACAACCTTCTGCGCGAGACCACGGCCTCGGGCGAGGCGGTGGCGGCGAACCCCGGCGACGAGGGCGTGGGCGTGCTGCGCCAGGGCTATCTCGAAAACTCGAACGTCAACATCATCCAGCAGATCACCGACCTCATCACCGCCCAGCGCGCCTACGAGATGAACTCGAAGGCGATCCAGACCGCGGACGAGATGCTGTCGTCTGCCAACCAGGTGCGGTGAGCCTCATGCGTCTTGCCCCGATCCTTCTCGGCCTCGCGATCGCCCTTGGGGGCGGCGTGGCATGGGCCGTGCCCGTCGAGCAGCTGGTCGAGGAAAAGGCGTCCGAGACCTGGGGATACCAGCTGCCAGAGAACGGCCGCTTCGACATCTCGCTGCAGTCGCCCGCGCCGGGGGGCGAGCCGGTGCTGATCTCGGACTGGTATCTGGACCAGGCGACGGGGCAGTTCGTGGCCAATGTCGTGACCTCGGTCGGCGGCAACGACCGGATCTGGGGGCTGGCGACGCTGACCGTGCCGGTGCCGGTGCCGGTGCGCCGCCTGATGCCGGGCGAGATGCTGACCGCCGCCGACATCGAAGAGGTCCCGGTGCCGGTCGCCGCCGTCGGCACCTATGCGATCACCCGCGCCGAGGCGCTCGAGGGCAAGCAGGTCCGCCGCGTCCTGACCGCCGGCCGCCCGGTCATGGTGCAATCGGTCGGCGACCCGATCGTGGTGCCGAAGGGCGAGCGCGTGACCATCACCTATACCCATGGCGGGCTCGATCTGACCGCCCCCGGCAAGGCCCTGACCGACGGGCTCGAGGGCGAGCAGATCCGCGTCGTCAATCTGGCCAGCAACAAGACCGTCGTCGGCATCGCCCGCGGCGACGGTGTCGTGGAGGTATCCCCGTGAAGCGCACCGCCGCCGTCGTCTCGTTCGCGCTGATCGCGCTGACGAGCTGCGACAAGAACGCCTTCCAGCGTGACCCGCAGGTGTCCGACCTGACCCTGAACGACATGACCATGGCCGAGGCCGGCCGCGTTCAGGTGCCGATGCCCGACCCCGAGCCCTACCGCGCCCCCACCCGGGCCGAGGCGGCCTCGCTGTGGCAGCGCGGCTCGCGCGGGTTCTTCGGCGACCAGCGCGCCAGCCGCGTCGGCGACCTGCTGACCGTCACCATCGAGATCAAGGACGAGGCGCAGCTCGAAAACGAAAGCGACCGTTCGCGCAGTTCTTCGACCAGCGTCGACACGCCTTCCGTATTGGGGCTGAACGTGGGCGGGCTTGTCACCGACGGCAAGCTGGTCGACCTGAATTCGGACAGCTCCGACAACGGCAAGGGTTCGATCCAGCGCAACGAGACGATCAGCCTGAAGATCGCCGCGCTGGTGACGCAGAAGCTGCCGAACGGCAACTTCGTCATCGCCGGCCGTCAGGAGGTGAAGGTGAACCACGAGCTGCGCGAACTGCGCGTGGCCGGGATCATCCGCCCCGTCGACATCGAGATGGACAACACCGTCCCCTACGACAAGATCGCCGAGGCGCGGATCACCTACGGTGGCCGCGGCCAGCTTTCGAAAGTGCAGCAGCCGCGTTACGGCAGCGACGCGCTCGACGTCATCCTGCCCTACTGAGGCGCCGATGGCGGGGCCGGCAAAGGGCAAGGACGAGGACCAACGCAAGTGGCTCAGGCTGTTCCTGCTGCTGCCGCCGGTTCTCTGCGCCCTGGTCGGCTACATCGCCGGGGAACAGCTGCGCGAGCCGCCGCGCCCGCCTGCGGGCAGTGCCGCCGAGGGCGACATCTTCGCCCAGCCGCGGATCGTGCCGCTGGGCCGGCTGGCCCTGCCGCTGGACGCGGGGCTGCTGGGGATGACGCTGACCGCGACGGTCGACGTGGCGATGGCCAGCGACGACACCGCTTATTTCACCCGCCGCGGCGCGAACCGGACCTCGATCAAGGACGCGATGATCCTTGCGCTGGCCGACGCGATGCAGGTGCCCGGCATCCGCGCGCATCTCGATGACAGCACCCGGCTGACCGAATTCCTCGCCCAGGCGCTGCGCCAGCGCCGGGTCGACGTGGCCGGGGTCCGGGTCAGCGCGCTGAAGGTCGTCGATGCCGAGGGCGTGGCGGTCCAGCTTGCGGGGATCGCGCCCGACAGCTGACCGGCCGGGCGCAGGTGGCGCGGCGCGCTCAGTTGATCGCCAGCACCGAAGACAGCGCCACCGCCTCGCCATTGCCCAGCTGCAGCAGCGGGCTGCCGTCGTTCATCACCACGCTCTGCACCGAGGTGCCGGCATAGGTGCTGGCCCCGATCGCGGTCCCGCTGGAATCCGCCGCGACGATCGACACATTGTAGGCCCCGTCCGCGACCGCCTGCCCGCTGTCGTCGAGCCCGTCCCAGGTCACGTCGGTCAAGGTGCTGCCGGTGGTGGACAGGCCAGAGATCGTGCGCACCACCTTGCCGGTGCCGTCGGTGATCACCGCCTTGGCGCTGGCCGCGGAACTGTCCAGCGAATAGCTGAACGACGAGGTGCCATCGAGCAGGCCCAGCTGCGCCGTCTCAACGGTGACGTTGTGCCCGATCAGGTTCACCCCGCTCATCGCCGCCGCGGCCGAGAGGCTGGCCGAGATCGTTTCGAGCTGGCTGTTGGTCTGCACGGTCTGCTCGACCTGGCTCAGCTGCGCCAGCTGGCTGACGAACTCGGTCGAATCCATCGGTTCCAGCGGGTCCTGGTTCGAGATCTGCGCGGTCAGCAGCTGCAGGAACGCGGTATAGTCCTCGCCCAGCGCGGTCAGGCTTGAGGCCGCGTTGCTCGTGCTGCTCGTGCTGGCGGTGCTGCTGGTGGCGGTGGTGGTGTCGACGGCCAAGGCTGGCTCCTCAGGTCAGAAGGTCGAGAAGCCCGTCGCCGGTCACGCGGCGCGGCGCGGCCTCGGCTTCGGTCTCGGAAATGTCGCCGATCGCATCGGTGCCGGCGCCGGCCGCAGCGCTGCGGTCGCGGCCCTGGCGATTGCCGCCGAACTGTTCGAAGTCCGGCCCGCCGCCCTGCATCGAGAAGCCGCGGTCCTGCATCATTTGGGACATCGCCACCCGGTCGGCGCGCAGCGCGTCCAGCACCATCGGGTTCTCGGCCCGTACGGTCACCTTCAGGCTGCCGTCGCTGCCCTGCGCGATGTCGATCTCGATCTGCCCCAGCCCGTGCGGCTTCAGCTCGATCCGGGTCTGGCCCGGGTCCAGCTCGACGCTGCGGATCTGCTCGGCCACGGTCGAGGCCAGCCGCTGCTGGGCGCGCGTCGGTTCGGGCTGGGCCGTGGCCGCCGTCGTGCTGGCGGCGGCGGGTTGGGTCTGGGCCGGTGTCGCGCCGGCGGGCAGGCTGGCCTGTGGCGCCGGAAGATCGGCCGCCGCGGCGTCGATCCCCTCGTGCGGCTGGCCGGCATCGGCGGGATCGGCCGCCTGCGCCGCATCGCCCTGCGCGATCAGCACCTCGAACCCGGCACGGTCCGCGGGACCGCCGGCCGGTTGCGTGCCGTGCGGCGCAGGCATCGCGGAAGCGCCGGACGCGGTGCCGGCAGACCCTGTCGTCGCCGTCGCCGTCGTCGTCGCTGTCGCGCCGGTGGCGTCGCCGGTCGTCGGGTCCGCGGTGGCGTCGTCGGCGGCGGTGAGGCCGGGCGCCTGCGACAGCCCCAGCAGCGCCTGCGCGACCTGCGCCAGCGGCTGGCCCTGAACCATGCCCCCGATCAGCGCCGCGATCTCGTCCATCAGGGCGCTGTCGTCCCCGGTGTCGTCCGTGTCCCCGGTGACGTCGGACAAGGTGTCGAGGAAACTCTGCCCGGCCGCGGCATCCTGCGCCGGATCGCCCGGCGCGGCCTCGTCCAGGGCCAGCTTCAGGTCCGAAAGCACCGCCCCGACACTGTCGTCGCCGCCTTCGCCCTTGGCGATGGCCTGCAGGCGCGCGGTGGCAGCGTCCAGCGCCTCGGCAGGTGTCCCGGGGTCTTCGACAAGGCCTTGATCCGCGGTGCTGTCGGCATCATCGCCTGCGGGCCTGCCCGACAGCAGGTCGGCGAAGCTGCGGCTCTTGCCCTCCGCGGCCGCGGCGCCCCCGCGCCCGAGGCCCGCCAGCGTCGCCCCCACGCTCGCCTGACCCGTCCCCAGCACTGACCCGACCGCGATACCAATCACCGGAAAGCTCCCCGCCTGGGCCCGCATCAAGCATCGGCCCGGTTGGGCGCAGTATGCCGGAGCCACCGCGCCGCCTAAAGGAAAACGTCGTTAAAGAAGGGTTAAACCGGCGGCTTTCCGCGGCGATGGTGCGGAAATGTCCCGGCCGCGTCAGGCGACGGTCTGCGCCGGGCCAAGATGGGCGCGCAGGGCCGAAAGCACGGGCGAGGCCCAGTCCTCGAACCGCCGCGACAGGCCGCTCGGGCCGGCCAGCAGGTCGGGCACCGAAGGGCTCGCCTTGCCCGAGAAGGCGGGGTCGAGCGCGCGCAGGTAGCTCAGCACCTCGTCGCGGTCGAGGAAGTCGGCGCCGCGGATCGGGGCGGCGGCATCGCCGGCCCAGAACAGCCCCAGCGCGACGGCGAGGCCATCGCCGAAGGCGGCGGCATCGAAGCCCGCGACGCGGGTTCCCAGCCGCGCCGCCCGGGCCTGGCAGGCGCGCACCAGCCGGACCAGCGCCTCGGTCTCCTGGCTCAGCGGCAAGTCGGCGCGGGCCACCAGCCGGTGCAGCAGGTCGCCCATCGCCGCGCCGGCGCGGGCCGAAACCTCCGACATCGACGCCGCGGCCCGGGTGTCGGCGATCAGCACCAGCGTGCCCGGCGCAACGATCAGGTCCAGCTCTTCGGCCAGCACGTCGCCCAGCGGCAGGTCGGGCATCATCTCGGTCGAATCGGGCATCAGCAGCGGCCGGTCCGCGCCCCCGGCGCGGGTCAGCGAGATCAGCCGGACGGGCAGCATCGCCTCGAGCAGCGTCTCGAGATCCGCGACGCCCGAGGCGCGGGCGGGCCGGATGCGGCCGGTCCAGATCTCCTCGAGAAGTGCTGCAGGTTGCATACCGGTAGTGGCCTCACGTCAGTGTGACACCACATATACCGGCAAGTTCCCGCAGGCCGAAGGGTGCGAGTGTTAAGGTTCGCGGCGGGCGACTCAGGTCGCGGCTGTGGACTTATCCACAGGTTGTATCTGTTGATGACGGGATGTCGGGCCATATCTCGCGATATGCCGGCTTTCGCACTATATATGGTATTCTTGGATATGGTTTCCCACAGCCAGAGGTGGGGACTTTCACGCCCGGGATTAAGGATCCCTTAACAATTCTCGCGCTTGACCCCCGGCGGTCAGGCCTCCAGCCGGTAGCCCACGCTGCGCACCGCCGCGACCTGATAGCGGTCGCCGAAACCCGCGGTCAGCTTGCGGCGGATGCGGGTGACATGGACGTCGAACTTGCGGTCGCCATAGTCCCAGTCGCAGCGGTCGATCAGGCGCGAAAGGTCGTCGCGGGTGACGGTGCGGCCGGCCTCGCGCGCCAGCACGCGCAGGATGTCGGCCTCGATCGGGGTCAGTTTCAGCAGGCTGCCGTCCTCGGTCCCGGCGATCTCGACCGGCTCGCCGGCAGGGGTCGCCGCCAGCCGGTACAGAAGCGGGTCCCCGCGCCCGGCGATCACCGGGATGCGGCGCAGGCGGGCCTCGATCTCGGCGCGCAGCAGGGGGGTGCGCACCGCCTCGTCGAAGCCCGCGGCCAGCGCCGCCGCCAGCCCCGCGCCGTCAAGACCGGGGTCGACCGCCAGCCGCAGCCCGGCCGGGATCACCGCCAGCGCCGCCGCGGCGGCACTGCCGCCGACCTCTGCCGCCAGCAAGGTCGCCCCGTCGCAGGCGGCGCGGGCCTCGTCGATGCGGGCGCAGCGGCGGGTCCACCAGCCGAAGCTGCCGGTGAACAGCGTCTCGAGAAGTCGCGCCGCGCCGTCGTCGCCGGTCAGCACGACGGCGGACGAGATGCGCGGCACCTCGCCCCCCGGGGGCTCTCGTCGGTCGGGCGGGTCCGCGTGCATGATCCTTCCTCGCGCCATGATCCCGGAATGGCCGCGCGGGGGGCGCAGGTCAAGCCCGGCTCAGCCCCAGCGCACGTCGCCGAGGAAGATGTAGCCCGCGCCGTAGATGGTCTTGATCAGCCGCGGGTTCTTCGGATCCTCGCCCAGCTTGGTGCGCAGCCGCGAGATGCGCACGTCCATCGCCCGGTCGAAGCCTTCGGATGCCGTGCCCCCCAGCGCCTCCTGCATGTGCGCGCGGGTCAGCAGCCGGCGCGGGCTGTCGAGGAACAGGCGCAGCACCTCGCCCTCGGCCTGGCTGAAGGCGGTCTCCTGCCCCGTTGCGTCGATCAGCGCGAACCGGGCGAAATCGGCGGTCCAGCCGGGGAAATGCGCGATCTCGGCCTCGCGCCCGGCCTCGGCGCGGGGACGGCGCAGGCGGGCGCGGATCCGGGCCACGACCTCGGCCGGGTCGAAGGGCTTGATGATGTAGTCGTCCGCGCCCAGTTCGAGCCCGGTCACCCGGTCCTGCACCTGCGCCCGGCCCGAGATGATGATGATCGCCGCCCCGGATTCGAGCGCCAGCCGGTGGACCAGCGCCAGCCCGTCGCGGTCGGGCAGCCCGAGGTCCACCAGGCAGACATCGGGCGAGGCACGGCGCAGCGCGGCCTCGAACTCGGTCGCGCGGCCGTATTGGGTGGTGCGGAAGCCCGCCTCTTCCAGCGCATCGGCCAGCATCCGGCGGATCTCGGGCTCGTCGTCGAGGATCGCGACATGGGGCAGCGGCAGGGTCATGCGGCGCCGGCCTCCTGTGCGGTCAGGGGCAGGACCGGCGGCAGCCAGGCGGCCAGCGCCGGGGCACCGACCGGCTTCGACAGCACCGGGCAACGGGCGGCGGCGCGCAGCCGGTCGCCGGGCGGCAGCGAGGTCATCAGGCAGACCGGCAGGCCCGGGCGGGCGGTCGCGAGGCTTTCGGCAAGCGCGACGCCGGTCAGCCCGCCGGGCAGGCCGATGTCCGACAGCACGAACCCGAGTTCGTCGAGCCTGGCGAGTTCCAGCGCCTCGTCCGCGGTCTCGGCCTCGATCACCGCATGGCCGAAGTCGTTGATCAGGCGGCGCATCTCGGCGCGGATCGTCTCGTTGTCCTCGACCAGCAGCACCAGCCGCGGCTGGCCCGGCGCGGGGGCCGGGCGCAGCGGCAGGCGCAACACGACCCGGGCGCCCCCCTCGGCCCGGTTCGACAGCCGCACCGTGCCCCCGGCAAGCCGGGTGTGGTCGAAGACCATCGACAGGCCAAGGCCCGATCCCTCGCCGCCCTTGGTGGTGAAGAACGGGTCGAGCCCGTGGTCGAGCGCCGCGGGAGAGAAGCCCGGACCCTCGTCCTCGACGGTGATCTCGATCCAGGTGTCGCGCAGTGCGGCGGCGCGGACCGTGATCCGCCCGGGCCCGCCCGCCATCGCGTCGCGGGCGTTCAGGATCAGGTTCAGAAGCGCGTCCTGCAGCGAGCCCGCATCGAGCAGCACCGGCGCCGCAAGGCCCGCGATCTCGGCGGTCAGGGTCAGGCGCGGGCCGAGCGCGGGCCCCGCCAGCGTCACCAGGTCCGCGAGGAACGGCCCGAGGGTCACCGGATGCGGGCGCAGCTCACGCGGGCCGCTGATCGCCGCGATCCGGTCGAGCAGCGTGCCGCCGCGGCGGGCGGCGGCCAGCGTCGCGGCCACAAGCTCGCCCGCGCCCTCTGGCAACGCAGCCATCCGTTCAAGCCGCCCCTGCAGCCCGAGGATGATCGTCAGCAGGTTCGCGAAATCATGGGCAAGGCCCGAGGTCAGCTGGGCCGCCAGCTCGCGCTTGGCGCCATGGGTCAGCGCGGCGCGGGCCTGCGCCTCGGCGGTGACGTCGGTCGAAAGGATGTAGACCCCGCCGACGCGGCCGGTCGCGTCGCGGTCCGGGGTCAGGGCGATGCGGATCCGCCGGCCCGAGGGGGCATGGGTGATCTCGAAGACATGCGCCTCGCCCGCCAGGGCGCGGTCGATGCCCGGAAGGATCCGGGCCGCCGCTTCCGCCCCGAGGCAGACTTCCATCGGCCGCCCGACGATGTCGGAGAGGCTGCCGGGCATCACCGCCGAGAGCCTGCGGTTCGAGAAGGTGTAGACCCGGTCGCGGTTCACATGGGCGATATGGGCCGGCGTCATTTCGGTCACCAGCCGGATCCGCGCCTCGGCCTCGGCGCTTTCGTGGCGGGCTTCGGTGAGGGCGGCATTGGTTGCGGCCAGTTCGCGGTTGGTGGCGGCGAGCTGTTCGGCATGGGTCAGCAGCTGCCCCGACAGTTCTTCCGAGCGGGCGCGCAGCAGCTCTTCCTGGCGCTTGATCGCGGTGATGTCGGTGTAGACCGTGACCCAGCCGCCCTGCGGCAGCGGGCTGCCCTCGACCGCGACCCAGCGACCGTCGGCGCGGCGGCGCTCCATGTAATGGGGCACGAAGGCGCGGGCCTGCTCGACGCGGGCGCGCACCGCCTCTTCGATGTCTTCGACGGGGCCGTATTCGCCGCGCCGGACGAGGAAGCGGATCGTCTCGTCGAAGGGGGTGCCGGTGCGGGTCAGCGTGTCGGGCAGGTCGAACATCAGCTGGTACTGGCGGTTCGACACCGCGAGCCGCAGGTCGCGGTCGAAGATCGACAGCGCCTGGCCGATCAGGTTCAGCCCCGCCTGCACCAGCTTGTCACGCTCGCCCGTCATCGCCGTCCTCCCTGCCGCATCTGGCGGGCGGGGCCGCAGGGGGTCAAGCGGGCCGCTGCGTCGCCAAGGGGGCGGTGGGGCGGCGGCCGACACAGGGGCAGGGGGGCGCTGCCCCCGCCGCGGCCCGGGGGCCGCGACTCCCCCGGGATATTTGGACCAGTGCGAAAGCGCGAAGAGGGGGGCGCTGCCCCCGCCCCTGCGGGGCTCCCCCGGGAGTTTTCGGCGAAGCCGAAAGCGGGGGCGGGGTGCAACAATTCGTTGGGATTGGGAAAAACTCGGGTAATCATTCGCCTCAAGGCTGAGGCCAGAGGCAGCGTGCGGAAGAGGAGCCGCGCGCCGCCGATCCCCCCGGAGAGGGGGCAGGGAGGAGACGGCTGGTGAGTGAGATCGCGGCTTCGGGCGTGCCCGGAAGCATTCCTGCATTGCTGGCGCGCAACGCCGAACGCTACGGGGCACGGCCCGCGTATCGCGAGAAGGAATTCGGCATCTGGCAGCAATGGACCTGGGCCGAGGCCGCGGCCGAGGTGCGGGCGATGGCGCTGGGCTTCCTCGCGCTGGGGCTGGCGCCGGGCGACCATATCGCGATCATCGGGCGCAACCGGCCGCAGCATTACTGGGCGATGATCGCCGCGCAGATGTGCGGGGCGGTGCCGGTGCCGCTGTATCAGGACGCGGTGGCCGAGGAGATGGCCTATGTGCTGGGCCATTGCGGGGCGCGCTTCGTGCTGTGCGGCGACCAGGAGCAGGTCGACAAGGTCATCGAGGTCGGCGCGCCGGCGGGTGGCGAGCTTGCGCATGTGATCTACACCGACAAGCGCGGCATGCGGAAATACGACCATGCGCGGATGAACGCGCTGGAGGACGTGATGGCCGAGGGGCGCGCGGCGCATCACCGGCTGGAGGGCGAGCTTGATCGCCGGATCGCGGCGCTGGGGCCCGACACGACCTGCGTGATGCTCTACACCTCGGGGACCACGGGGCGGCCGAAGGGCGTGGTGCTGTCGATGCGCAACATCATCGAGACGGCGCGCAACACCTCGGAGTTCGATCACCTGCAGGCCGGCGACGAGATCCTGGCCTATCTGCCGATCGCGTGGGTGGGGGATTTCATCTTTTCGGTCGGGCAGGCGATGTGGACGGGGTTCTGCATCTCGTGCCCCGAGAGCCCCGAGACGATGATGACCGACCTGCGCGAGATCGGGCCGTCGTATTTCTTCGCGCCCCCGCGGGTGTTCGAGGGACAGCTGACGCAGGTGATGATCCGGATGGAGGATGCCTCGGCCCTGAAGCGGCGGATGTTCCGGCATTTCATGGACTTGGCGCGGCGGGTGGGGCCCGCGATCCTTGATGGCGCGCCGGTGGGGACCCGGGACCGGCTGCACTATGCGCTGGGAAACCTGCTGGTCTACGGGCCGCTGAAGAATACGCTGGGCTATTCCCGAATCCGCGTCGGCTATACCGCGGGCGAGGCGATCGGGCCCGAGATCTTCGATTTCTACCGGGCGCTGGGCATCAACCTGAAGCAGCTTTACGGGCAGACCGAGGCCTCGGTCTTCATCACCCAGCAGCCGGACGGGCAGGTGCGGTCCGACACCGTGGGCGTGGCCTCGCCCGGCGTCGAGCTGCGCATCGCCGAGACGGGCGAGGTCTTCTACCGCTCGCCCGGCACTTTCGTGGAATATTACAACAACCCCGACAGCACCGCCTCGACCAAGGATCCCGAGGGCTGGGTGGCGACCGGCGACGCGGGCTTCATCGAGCCCGAGACCGGGCACCTGCGGATCATCGACCGCGCGAAGGACGTGGGAAAGATGGCCGACGGCAGCCTGTTCGCGCCGAAATACGTCGAGAACAAGCTGAAGTTCTATCCCAACATCCTCGAGGCGGTGGTCTTCGGCGGCGGGCGCGGTTTCTGCACCGCCTTCCTGAACATCGACCTGACCGCGGTCGGCAACTGGGCCGAGCGGCACGGCATCGCCTATGCCAGCTATCAGGAACTGGCCGGCCATCCGCGGGTCTACGAGATGCTGCGCGGCCATGTCGAAGAGGTGAACGCCTCGGTCGCGGCCGACCCGATGCTGTCGGGCTGCCAGATCCACCGCTTCCTCGTGCTGCACAAGGAGCTGGATGCCGACGACGGGGAGCTGACGCGGACGCGCAAGGTGCGCCGCGGCGTGATCGCCGAGAAATACGCCGACCTGATCGCGGCGCTTTACGACGGGTCGGACAGCGTCGCGACCGCGACCGAGGTGACCTACGAGGACGGGCGCAAGGGGGTGATCCGCGCGACCCTGCGGCTGGAGGGCGCGCGCACGGTGCCGGCGGGAACCGGGACGGCAACAGGGATGGCGGCGGAATGATGATGCGTGATCTGCAAGCCGAACCAGAGGGTTGGACCACCACCGCCGACGGGCGGCGCATCGGCGGCGTGGTGATGGAGATGCGCAACATCACCCTGCGCTTCGGCGGCGTGGTGGCGATCAAGGACATCTCCTTCGACATCCGCGAGGGCGAGATCCGCGCGATCATCGGGCCGAACGGGGCCGGCAAATCCTCGATGCTGAACATCATTTCGGGGTTCTATGTGCCCTCCGAGGGGCAGGTGCTGTTTCGCGGCGAAACGCGGGCGCCGATGCGGCCCTATCAGGTGGCGGCGCAGGGGATCGCGCGGACCTTCCAGAACATCGCCCTGTTCGACGGGATGTCGGTCCTGGACAACATCATGACCGGCCGGCTTACCCATATGAAATCCGGGCTTTTTTCGCAGGCCTTGTGGTGGGGGCGGGCCGAGGCCGAGGAGGTGGCGAACCGCGCGGTGGTCGAGCGGATCATCGACTTTCTCGAGATCCAGAACATCCGCAAGACCCCGGTGGGCCGGCTGCCCTATGGGCTGAAGAAGCGGGTCGAGCTGGCGCGGGCGCTGGCGGCCGAGCCGAAGATCCTGCTGCTGGACGAGCCGATGGCGGGGATGAACGTCGAGGAGAAAGAGGACATGTGCCGCTTCATCCTTGATGTGAATGACGAATTCGGCACGACCATCGCGCTGATCGAGCATGACATGGGCGTGGTCATGGACCTGAGCGACCGCGTCGTGGTCATGGATTACGGGCGCAAGATCGGGGACGGGACGCCGGACGAGGTCCGCGCGAACCCCGAGGTGATCGCCGCCTATCTGGGGACATCGCATGGCTGAGCGGGCCCGAATGACCCCGGTGCCTTGCGTGCACCCCCTGTACACCCCCCGTACACCCCGGGCGCGCGGTCCGGTAACCGAAGGGACATTCCATGCAGCTGCCTGACCAGCTTCTGTTCGCCATGGAGGTCACGCTGAACGGGCTGATGGCCGGCGTGATGTATGCGCTGGTGGCGCTGGGCTTCGTGCTGATCTTCAAGGCCTCGGGCATCTTCAACTATGCGCAGGGGGTGCTTGCGCTGTTCGCGGCGCTGACGCTGGTCGGCATCCAGACCGGGCAGGTGCCCTTCGCGCATCTGATCAACGCCGTGCTGGGCACCAGCCTGCACCACTTCGGCTGGCAGGTGCCGGCGCCGCTGGCGATCGTGCTGGCCGCGGCGGTGATGGTGGGGCTTGCGGTCGCGGTCGAGCGGCTGGTGCTGAAGCATCTGGTGAACCAGCCGCCGATCATCCTGTTCATGGCCACCATCGGTCTGGCCTACTTCCTGGAAGGGCTCGGCGACGTGATGTGGGGCGCCGACATCAAGACGCTGGACGTGGGCCTGCCGCAGGGCATCTCGGACACGGTCGAGGCGGCGACGGCGGCGGTCTTCGGCTATGGCTTCTTCATCGACAATCTCGACATGGTGGCGACGCTGATCGCGGTGGCGCTGGTGGCCTGCCTGACGCTGTTCTCGCAATATTCGAAAGAGGGACGGGCGCTGCGCGCGGTGGCCGACGACCACCAGGCGGCGCTGTCGGTGGGGATCAGCCTGCGCTTCATCTGGGTGCTGGTCTGGTCGATCGCGGGCTTCGTGGCGCTGGTCGCGGGGATCATGTGGGGCACCAAGTCGGGGGTGCAGTTCTCGCTGAGCCTGATCGCGCTGAAGGCGCTGCCGGTGCTGATGCTGGGCGGCTTCACCTCGATCCCCGGCGCGATCGTCGGCGGGCTGATCATCGGCGTCGGCGAGAAGCTGTTCGAGTTCTGGATCGGCCCGCTGGTCGGCGGCGCGACCGAGAACTGGTTCGCCTATGTGCTGGCGCTGCTGTTCCTCGTGTTCCGCCCGCAGGGGCTGTTCGGTGAGCGAATTATCGAGCGGGTATGAAAATGTTCGGGAACGTCAGGAAAATGTCAGGTTTTGCTGCATTGCGGCGGGGGATTCCGCTTGTGATTGAACCGGGAATCATGTCGTGTGGTCTGCGTCAGGCTGTCGCAGCCGGGGAGGGCCCGACAGCAGACACGCTGAATGCAGCGGACGATCGGATCGGACTTGGGAGGGTTCGTCACGATGCGAATGCAGATGCGGCTTGCCGCGTTGGTGTTCACACTCGGCTGGTCTTCGTTGCTGGCGTTCGGCTGGCTGGCGCTCTCAGCGCCGGCCAGCGACCCGCCCACCCTCACCATGACCAATGCGCTTCTCGCGGCCCTCGGCGGCTTCGCCGGGCTGTGGTCCTGGCTGGCGCTGCGCAGGGCGATGCCCTGAGACTGCACGTCCAAGGGCGCCCGGGCCCCCGCGAGGGGGTGGTCTGATGCTGTACCGCGAGGCCGGCGACTTCAAGACGAGCTACCGCGAGGACGGACAGACCTTCCCGATCCGCTTCGACCGCATGGCCTATTACGCGCTGGTCGCGGTGGCCTTTCTGGTCGTGCCCTTCGTCATCGACGACTACTGGGCGAACGCGGTGCTGGTGCCGTTCCTGATCTATGCGATCGCGGCGCTGGGGCTGAACATCCTGACCGGCTATTGCGGGCAGGTGAGCCTTGGCACCGGCGGTTTCATGGCGGTGGGCGCCTATGCCGTCTACAAGCTGATGACCGCCTTCCCGATGGTGCCGGTCCCGGTGCATGTCCTGCTGGCCGGCGGGATCACCGCGCTGGTGGGCGTGCTCTTCGGGCTGCCCTCGCTGCGGATCAAGGGGTTCTATCTGGCGGTGGCGACGCTGGCCGCGCAGTTCTTCCTGGTCTGGCTCTTCAACAAGGTGCCGTGGTTCTACAACTACTCGGCCTCGGGGCAGATCACTGCCCCCGCGCGCGAGGTGCTGGGGATCGCCGTGACCGGGCCTGCGGCCACGGCCAGCGCGAAATACCTGTTCTGCCTGAGCTTCGTCTTCGTGCTGGCCTGGATCGCGCGCAACCTGACGCGCGGCACCGTGGGCCGGAAGTGGATGGCGATCCGCGACATGGACATCGCGGCCGAGATCATCGGGGTGAACCCGCTGACCACCAAGATGACCGCCTTCGCGGTGTCATCCTTCTTCATCGGGGTGGCGGGGGCGCTGTTCTTCGGCGTCTACCTTGGCGCGGCCGAGGTCGGCGAGGCCTTCGGGATCAACAAGAGCTTCCTCGTGCTGTTCATGGTGATCATCGGCGGGCTCGGTTCAATCTTCGGCAGCTTCGCGGGCGCGGCCTTCCTGGTGCTGCTGCCGGTGGCGCTGAAGAACCTGCTGGTGGGCAGCCTTGGCTGGCCCACCGACCTGGCCGCCCATGTCGAGCTGATGATCGTGGGCGCGCTGATCGTGATCTTCCTGATCGCCGAACCGCATGGGCTCGCGCAGCTGTGGCGGGTGGCGAAGGAGAAACTGAGGCTCTGGCCCTTCCCGCATTGAGGAGTGCGGGGGGCGCCGGAGGGGAATGTGTGACGTCTGAGGGAGGAGACCCAGGGTTATGACGCGCAAGACAACACGCCTGACGCTCGCCACCGCGATGGTGGCGGCACTAGTCGCGGGCGGGGCCGCGAAGGCCGACCTGATCGTGCCGGACCTGAGCTATCGCACCGGTCCCTTCGCCGCCGGGGGCATCCCCTATTCCGACGGCTTCCACGACTATTTCACGCTTCTGAACGAGCGGGATGGCGGCATCGGCGGCCAGAAGATCCAGGTCCCGGAATGCGAGACCGCCTATAACACCGAGAAGGGCGTCGAGTGCTACGAGGCCACGAAGGGCAACAGCCCGCTGGCCTACAACCCGCTGTCGACGGGCATCACCTACCAGCTGATCCCCAAGGTCAGCCAGGACGGGGTGGTGCTGTACACGCCGGGCTACGGCCGCACCTCGGCCGCGAACGGCAAGACGTTCGAGTGGATCTTCAACTATCCCGGCAACTACTGGGACGGGGCCAGCGTGATGATCAAGCATCTGCTGGACGAGAACGGCGGCGATCTGAAGGGCAAGAAGGTCACGCTTCTGTTCCACAACTCGGCCTATGGCAAGGAGCCGATCCGCACGCTGGAGGAGCTGTCTAAGAAGCACGGGTTCACCTTCTCGACCATTCCCGTCGACAGCCCCGGACAGGAGCAGAAGTCGCAGTGGCTGCAGATCCGCCGCGAGAAGCCGGATTACGTGCTGTTCTGGGGCTGGGGCGTGATGAACCAGGTCGCGATCCAGGAGGCTGCGAACATCCGCTTCCCGATGGACCACATGATCGGGATCTGGTGGGCCGGGTCCGAGAACGACGTGAAGCCGGCCGGTGCGGGGGCCAATGGCTACAAGGCGGTGACGCTGCACGGGCTTGGCATGGACTATCCGATCTACGCGGACCTCAAGACCCACGTCTATGACGCCGGCAAGGCGGCGGGCGCGGGCGATCAGGAAGGCACGGCGGTCTATTCGCGCGGCATGTATGCGGCGCTGGTGATCTCCGAGGCGATCCGCAAGGCGCAGGAGCTGGCCGGCCATGCCGAGGTGACGGCGGCCGAGGTGCGCGAGGGCTTCGAGAACCTCGAGATCACCGAGGCGCGGATGACCGAGCTGGGCCTGCCGGGCTTCGGCCAGCCGTTCAAGGCGACCTGCGAGGATCACGGCGGCCCCGGCGCGGCGATGGTCCAGCAATGGGATGCCTCGGCGCAGAAGTGGAACCTGGTCACCGGCTTCATCTCGCCGGATGACGAGGTGCTGAACCCGCTGATCGCCGAGGACAGCGCCGCCTATGCCAAGGAAGCGGGTCTGAAGGACCGCTGCAACTGAGGCCTTGGGGGCCGGTGCGCCGGCCCCCCCTTTTCCTGCGGAGGATGCGATGCTGGATGCACGGGTTGAACCGGACGCGGCCGCGACCGGACAGGCGGGCGAAAGCCTGCTCGAGGTCAACAACATCGAGGTGATCTACAACCACGTGATCCTCGTCCTGAAGGGCGTGAGCCTGAGCGTGCCGAAGGGCGGGATCACCGCGCTTCTGGGCGGCAACGGCGCGGGCAAGACCACGACGCTGAAGGCGATCTCGAACCTTCTGCGGTCCGAGCGCGGCGAGGTGACCAAGGGCTCGATCCTCTATCGCGGCGAGCGGGTGCAGGATCTGGACCCGGCGGCGCTGGTGAAGAAGGGCGTGATCCAGGTGATGGAGGGCCGCCACTGCTTCGAGCATCTGACGGTCGAAGAGAACCTGCTGACCGGCGCCTATACCCGGAGCGACGGGCGGGCGGCGGTCGCCGCGGATCTGGAGATGGTCTACACCTATTTCCCGCGGCTGAAGGAGCGGCGGAAGTCGCAGGCCGGATACACCTCGGGCGGCGAGCAGCAGATGTGCGCCATGGGCCGCGCGCTGATGAGCCGGCCCGAGACGATCCTGCTGGACGAGCCCTCGATGGGGCTGGCCCCGCAACTGGTCGAGCAGATCTTCGAGATCGTGCGCGCGGTGAACGCGGGCGAAGGCACGACCTTCCTGCTGGCCGAGCAGAACACCAACGTGGCGCTGCGCTATGCCCATTACGGTTACATCCTGGAAAGCGGCCGGGTGGTGATGGACGGGCCGGCCGAAGCCCTGCGCGAGAACCCGGACGTGAAGGAATTCTACCTCGGCATGTCCGAGGAGGGGCGGAAGAGTTTCAGGGACGTCAGAAGCTATCGGCGCCGCAAGCGCTGGCTGGCTTGAGGACGGGCTGACACCGGAGGAGTGACGGATGGCAGGACTGGCAGACCGCCCGGGCACGGCGCCCGCGGCGACGGGAAGCGCGCGGCCCGATGACGCGCCCTATGACGCGCTCGAGCGCCGTTCGGTCGACGAACGTGCCGCGGCGCTGGCGCGCGACCTGCCGGCGGCGCTGGCACGGGCGATGACGGCGCCGGGGCTGGCCGCGCATCTGGCGGGGCTCGATCCGGCGGCGGTGACCGACCGCGCGGCGCTGGCGCGGCTGCCGGTGCTGCGCAAGTCCGAGCTGGGCGCCGCGCAGAAGGCGGCCCCGCCCTTCGGCGGCTTCACCGTGACGCCTGCCGCGGGTTTCGCCCATGTCTTCCAGAGCCCCGGCCCGATCTACGAGCCCGGCGGCATCGGCCATGACTGGTGGCGGATGGGCCGCTTCCTGCATGCCTGCGGCGTCGGTCGCGGCGACATCGTGCAGAACTGCTTCGGCTATCACCTGACCCCGGCGGGGATGATCTTCGAATCGGGCGCGCGGGCGGTGGGCGCGGCGGTGCTGCCCGCCGGCACCGGCCAGACCGACCTGCAGGTGCAGGCCGCGGCCGATGTCGGCGCCAGCGTCTATTGCGGCACGCCCGACTATCTGAAGGTGATCCTCGACCGCGCCGAGGAACTGGGCGTCAGCCTGGGCTTCACCCGCGCCGCGGTGGGGGGCGGGGCGCTGTTCCCCAGCCTGCGCGCAGACTACGAGGCGCGCGGCATCGTCACCCGCCAGTGCTATGCCACCGCGGATCTGGGCAACATCGCCTATGAGAGCCTCGCGATGGAGGGGATGATCGTCGACGAGGGCGTGGTGGTCGAGATCGTGCGCCCCGGCACCGGCGACCCGGTACCCGAGGGCGAGGTCGGCGAGGTGGTCGTCACCACGCTGAACCCCGACTATCCGCTGGTGCGCTTCGCGACGGGCGACCTGTCGGCGGTGCTGCCGGGGGCCTCGCCTTGCGGGCGCAGCAACATGCGCATCAAGGGCTGGATGGGTCGGGCCGACCAGACCACCAAGATCAAGGGCATGTTCGTGCGCCCCGAGCAGGTGGCGGCGCTGGTCGCGCGCCACCCCGAGATCGCCCGCGCCCGGGTCATCGCCACCCGCGAGGGCGAGATGGACGTGATGACGGTGCGCATCGAAAGCCCGGCCCAGGAAAGCGCCGGCTACGAAGGCTCGGTCATCGCGGCGCTGAAGCTGAAGGGCCGGGTCGAGGTGGTGGCGCCGGGCAGCCTGCCCAACGACGGCAAGGTGATCGAGGACCTGCGCGTCTACGACTGAGCGGGCCCGGGCCGGACGGCCCGATTGCGACGCGATTTCGGGTGGGGCCTGTCGCGGCGGGCAAAGGGCGCGGCCGCGGACGGCGGCTAGGCTCGGGCGGCACGTCCCCTGCCGCGAAAGTCCGCCATGCCCCACGTCGCCCCGAAGGCGCCCGATGCTTCGGTCCCTGCCACGCCGCTAACCCCGCGCGCTGGGGCCGGGGCCGGTGGAGCCGACCTTCTGGCCGCGCTCGCCCCGGCGGTGTTTCTTGTCCTCTGGGCGCTGGGCTTCGTGGTGGCCAAGATCGGCCTGGCCCATGCCGACCCGCTGAGCTTCCTTGCGATCCGCTACCTGATCCTTGTCGCGGTGCTGGTGCCGGTGGTGGCGGTGCTGCGCCCGCCGATGCCGCGCGGGGCGCGGGCCTGGGGCCATATCGCGATGGTCGGCTTCCTGATCCAGGTGGTCTATTTCGGCGCGGCCTATGCCGGGATGGCGATGGGCGTCTCGGCCGGGGTGGCGGCGGTGATCGGCTCGACCCAGCCGCTGGCGGTGGCGCTGGCCGCGCCCGCGCTGACCGGCGAGCGGATCGCGGCGCGCGGCTGGCTGGGGTTGGCGCTGGGGGCCGGGGGCTCGCTGGCGGTGGTGCTGTCGGGGCGCGGGCTCGATGCCGCGCCGCCGGTCGCGGTGCTGGCCTGCGTCGTCTCGATGCTGGGCATGGCGGCGGCGACGCTGTGGCAGCGGCGCTTCGCGGTGCCGGCGCATCCGCTGTGGGTGAACCTGATCCATTTCGGGCTGGGCTCGGCGGTGATCGGGCCGGCGGCGCTGGCCGGGCCGCTGCAGGTCGACTGGACGCCGGGCTTCTGGGGGGCGGTGCTCTGGGTGTCGATCACCAACTCGCTGGTCTCGATCTCGATCCTGCTGTTCCTGCTGAAGCGCAGCGAGGCGGCGCGGGTCTCTGCCCTGTTCTACCTGGTGCCGCCACTGGCCGCGGTGATCGGCTGGGCGGCGCTGGGCGAATCCCTGGCGCTGGCCGGCTGGGCCGGCATCGCCGTGGCCGCCGCCGGTGTCTGGCTGGTCTCGGCCCGCCGCTGAGTCGCGTCCCGTTGGCAGCAGCGCCAGAGCCGGGGGGGCTCGGGGGGACCCGCGGTCCC
>NZ_JBAWKD010000001.1:1067914-1081392 GCF_037095735.1 Frigidibacter sp. MR17.14
GCTCGGGGGGACCCGCGGTCCCCCCGACCCTGTTTCGATCGCGGCGGCGCGCAAAGGAAAAGGCCGCCGGGTTGCCCCGACGGCCGCATCTTCACGCTCGTGACCTTGCGGTCGCCGCGCCTTGGCCCAGGGATTAACCCTGGCGGGCCTTGTAGCGCTTCTGCGTCTTGTTGATCACGTAGATGCGGCCTTTGCGGCGCACGACCTGGCAATCGCGGTGACGCTGCTTGAGCGAGCGGAGCGAGTTCCGGACCTTCATCGGTCTTCTCCCATTCGCGGCGCGCGTGCGCCTTGAAACAAACATGCCCCCGTTTCCGGGGGCGGTGATGGTGGGCGCGACAGGGATCGAACCTGTGACCACTACGATGTCAACGTAGTGCTCTACCGCTGAGCTACGCGCCCGTCCTCGTCGTCTTGCCCCCCCTTTCCGTTGCCGTTCCGGCGGGGCAGGTCGTCTCGGTCCCGGGGTCTATAGACAGTTCGGATTTCCCTTTCAAGGGCTTTTGGCAAACTCGCGGCACGGACTATATTGGCCCTCGTGATGACGCTCTTCGAAGACATGCCCGCCTATCGTCTGCGCCTGCCGGCCCGGCAGGCGGGCAGTGTCGTCTTCGCCTCTCCGCACAGCGGGAACCAGTATCCACAGGCCTTTCTGGACGGGGCCTCGCTTGATCCGCACACGCTGCGCTCGTCCGAGGATGCGTTCATGGACCGGCTTCTGGACGTGGCGCCGGGGCTTGGCGCGGCGCTGATGACGGCGGTGCTGCCGCGCGCCTTCGTCGATCTGAACCGCGCCTGCGACGAGCTTGACCCAGCGTTAATCGACGGGGTCCGCGGCGCGCCGCACAATCCCCGAGTCGCCTCCGGGCTGGGGGTGATTCCCCGCGTGGTTTCGGCCGGGCGGGTGATCCGGCAGGGCAAGATGACCCGGGTCGAGGCCGAGGCGCGGTTGCAACTGGCCTGGCATCCCTATCACGCCCGGCTGTCGGCGCTGACCGACCAGGTCTGGGGCCGGTTCGGGCAGGCGATTCTCATCGACATGCATTCGATGCCGCACGAGGCGGTCGAGCAGGGCCGCGGCCCGCGCCCGCAGGTGGTGATCGGCGACCGTTTCGGCGCCACCGCCGCGCCGGGCATCGTCCACGCGATCGAGCAGGCCTTCGAGGCCGAGGGGCTGCGCGTCGGGCGCAACGTGCCCTTCGCCGGGGCCTATGTCGTGCAGACCCATGGCCGCCCGGCCTCGAATCGCCATGCCGTGCAGATCGAGATCGACCGCGCGCTCTACATGGACGAGCGCACGATCACCCCGCATCAGGGGTTCGAGCCGTTTCGGGCGCTGATCGGCCGGGTGATGGCGCGACTGGTCGAGATCGGCCGGGCCGAGGCGCAGCCGCTGGCGGCCGAGTAGCGGTCAGCGCAGGGCGCGGCCCCTCAGCGCAGCGCGCGGCCCTTGCGGATCGCGTCGGCGCCGAATCGGGCGCGGATCGCGTCGGTGGCGCGTTCGGTGGCGGCGCGGGCGCGGGCGGCGGGGTCGAGAAGGTCGCCGGTCAGGTCGGCCGCCGCGGCCGGCACCAGATCCGAGATCCCGACTCCGATCAGCCGGAACGGCCCCGGATCGCGGTTGGCGCGCAGAAGCTTTTCGGCCTCGGTCCAGATCACGTCGGCCAGCTGCGTGGCTTCGCGCAGCGCGTGGCGGCGGCTGATCAGGGTGAAATCCGCGCGCTTGAGCTTCAGCGTCACCGTCCGCCCCGCCATCTCCTTGGCCTTGGCGCGGTCAGAGACCTGTTCCGACAGCCGCCAGACATGGCCCAGAAGCGTGTCGAGGGCGGCGGTGTCCTCGTTGAAGGTGGTTTCCTTCGAGATCGACTTCACCGGGTGATGCGGCGAGACGCGGCGGTGATCCTCGCCCCGCGCGAGGTGCCAGAGCCGGTCGCCAGAGGCCCCGAAGCGCTCTGCCAGGTCGCGCCGGTCCCAGCGCAGCAGGTCGTCCAGCGTGCGGATGCCGGCGCGCTCCAGCGCGGCCTGCGTCGCGGTGCCGACGCCCCAGATCAGCCCGACCGGCTTGCCCTTCAGGAAGGCCGCGGTATCGCCGCGCCCGATCACCGAAAAGCCCCGCGGCTTGTCGAGATCCGAGGCGGTCTTGGCCAGGAACTTGTTGTGCGAGAGGCCGATCGAGCCCGAGATCCCCAGCTCGGTCTCCATCCGCCGCACGAGACGCGCGAGCAGCACCGCGGGCGGCGCGCCGTGCAGCCGCGCGGTGCCGGTCAGGTCGAGGAAGGCCTCGTCCAGCGACAGGGGCTCGATCAGCGGCGTGAGTTCCTCGAGCATCGCACGGATCGCCTTCGAGACCTCGACATAGCGCGCCATCCGCGGCTTCACGACCACCGCGTCGGGGCAGAGCTTCAGCGCCTGGAACATCGGCATCGCCGAGCGCACGCCCGAGATCCGCGCGATGTAGCAGCAGGTCGAGACCACGCCGCGGGTGCCGCCGCCGACGATCACCGGCCGGTCGGCCAGCGCGGGGTCGTCGTGCTTCTCGACACTGGCGTAGAAGGCGTCGCAATCCATGTGGGCGATCGAGAGGTCGAAGAGTTCGGGGTGGCCCAGCACCCGCGGACTGCGGCAGGCGGGGCAGCGCAGGCGCGGGCCGGGCGCCGCCTCGAACCGGGCGAGGCAGTCGCGGCAGAGGCTGGGAAGCGGGGCGCTGGCGGTCATGGCCCCTTATAGCAGGGCGCGGGCGGCGTTGCAGGGGTGACTCACCGGCGCGGCCGTCTGCAGCCGGCGCGCAGAGGCCGCTTGACGGATGGCATCCGCACTGGTCAGTTCAATTTGCCTGGGGAGGCACGGACATGCCCGGCGCTGCGTCGCCGGCCGAAGGGGACTGACAGATGGCAATTCGTATTGCGGGCCTTGGCGCCGCCTCCCTCGCCGTCGCGACGGTGCTGGCCGCGGGCCATGCGCAGGCCGCCGATGTCGTGATCGGGCTCGGGGCGCTCGACTACAAGAACGAAGAGGCGACGGTGCTGTCGTTCGAACTGCACAGCGCGCCGATGTGGCAGTTGGGGGCGGTGCAGTTCGGGCTGGGCCTTGGCGCCTTCTACAGCGACGAGGACAGCGCCTTCGCCGGCGCCGGCGTCACGATGATGATCCCGATGGGCCAGAGCTGGTTCATCGAGGGCAGCTTCATGCCGGGCTTCTACAACGACGGCGGCTATTCCACGGATCTTGGCGACGAGCTGGAATTCCGCACCGTGCTGGGCGTGGGCTACCGGATCGGTCAGGGCGCGGTGTCGCTGGCGGCGAGCCATGTCTCGAACGCCGATCTGGCCGACGAGAACCCGGGCGTGAACGGCCTGTCGCTGCGCTATCGCATCGGCTTCTGACGGGCGGACCCGTCATCGGGCAGCGCCAGAGCCGGGGGGATCGCCGTCGGCACGCCATCGGTCCGAGAGCCGATGGCGATGGGGGGCCACGCTGGCCCCCCGACCCTGTTTCTTACTTCAGCAGCGTGATGTCGCGCACCGCGCCCTTGGCGGCCGAGGTCGCGAAGGCCGCATAGGCCTTGAGCGCGGTCGAGACCTTCCGGTCGCGGGTCGCGGGCGTATAGGCGGCCTCGCCGCGCGCTTCCTGCTCGGCCCGGCGCGCCGCCAGCTCGTGATCGTCGATGCGCAGCGAGATGGTGCGGCCCGGGATGTCGATGTCGATCATGTCGCCATCCTTGACCAGCGCGATGGCGCCGCCCTCGGCCGCCTCTGGCGAGACATGGCCGATCGACAGGCCCGAGGTGCCGCCCGAGAAGCGCCCGTCGGTGATCAGCGCGCAGGCTTTGCCGAGGCCCTTCGATTTCAGGTAGCTGGTCGGGTAGAGCATTTCCTGCATCCCCGGCCCGCCGCGCGGGCCTTCGTAGCGGATCACCACCACGTCGCCGGCCACGACCTTGCCGGTCAGGATCGCGGACACGGCATCGTCCTGGCTTTCATAGACCTTGGCCGGGCCCGAGAACTTCAGGATCGACTCGTCCACGCCCGCCGTCTTCACGATGCAGCCGTCGAGCGCCACGTTCCCCGCCAGCACCGCCAGCCCGCCGTCCTGGCTGAAGGCATGCTCCTTGGACCGGATCACGCCCGTCTCGCGGTCGGCATCGAGCGAGGTCCAGCGCTGCTGCTGGCTGAAGGCCACCTGCGTCGGCACGCCGCCCGGCGCGGCCTTGAAGAACTCCTGCACCTGTTCGGAGGGGTTCAGCGCGATGTCCCAGCGTTCGATGGCCGCGCCGATCGAGGGCGAATGCACGGTCGGCAGGTCGCGGTGCAGCAGGCCCGCGCGGTCGAGCTCGCCCAGGATCGCCATGATGCCGCCGGCGCGGTGCACGTCTTCCATGTGCACGTCCTGCTTGGCGGGCGCGACCTTGCACAGGCAGGGCACGCGGCGCGACAGCCGGTCGATGTCCTCCATCGAGAAGTTCACCTCGCCCTCATGGGCGGCGGCCAGCAGGTGCAGCACGGTGTTGGTCGAGCCGCCCATCGCGATGTCGAGCGACATGGCGTTCTCGAAGGCCTCGAAGCTGGCGATCGAGCGCGGCAGGACCGAATAGTCCTCTTGTTCATAGTGCCGGCGGGCGAGGTCGACGATCAGGTGGCCGGCTTCCACGAAGAGCCGCTTGCGGTCGGCATGGGTGGCCAGCGTCGAGCCGTTGCCGGGCAGCGACAGCCCCAGCGCCTCGGTCAGGCAGTTCATCGAGTTCGCCGTGAACATCCCCGAGCACGAGCCGCAGGTCGGGCAGGCCGAGCGCTCGATCACCGCGACTTCCTCGTCGGTGTATTTCTCGTCGGCCGCGACGACCATCGCGTCGACGAGGTCGAGCGCGACCTCCTTGCCCTTCAGCAGGACCTTGCCGGCCTCCATCGGGCCGCCCGAGACGAAGACCGCCGGGATGTTCAGGCGCATCGCGGCCATCAGCATGCCGGGGGTGATCTTGTCGCAGTTCGAGATGCAGACCATCGCGTCGGCGCAATGGGCATTGACCATGTATTCGACCGAGTCGGCGATCAGTTCGCGCGAGGGCAGCGAATAGAGCATCCCGGCATGGCCCATCGCGATCCCGTCATCGACGGCGATGGTGTTGAACTCTTTCGCGACGCCGCCCGCGCGCTCGATCTCGCCGGCGACCAGCTGGCCGAGGTCCTTCAGGTGGACGTGGCCGGGCACGAACTGGGTGAAGGAGTTCACGACCGCGATGATCGGCTTGCCGAAATCGCTGTCCTTCATGCCGGTGGCCCGCCAGAGGCCACGGGCGCCGGCCATGTTGCGGCCATGGGTCGAGGTGCGCGAGCGATAATGCGGCATGGGTCGGGTCCTTCGGCTGGCTGGCCCGCAGGCGCCTCTCCTCGAAGGCCCGGGCCGGATGTTCCTCGGGCGCGGACCATAGAGTGACTTGGGGGCAAGGGAAAGCGCGGAACCGCTGGCCGTGGGCGCCGGGGCAGGGCAGGATGGCCGCGGGGTGCTGGTGCGAGGAGGGATCATGGACGGCGGACTTGCAGGGGAACTGACGGGCGGCAACGCGGTCTTGATCGCGATCGCGCTGTTCGTGATCGTGTCGATCTTTCTGGGCGTGCGGATCGTGCCACAGTCCGAGAAGCATGTGGTCGAGCGCTTCGGGCGGCTGCGCGCGGTGCTGGGGCCGGGGGTGAACTTCATCGTGCCGTTCATCGACGTGGTGCGGCACAGGATCTCGATCCTCGAACGGCAACTGCCCAATGCGATGCAGGACGCGATCACCGCCGACAACGTGCTGGTGAAGGTCGAGACCAGCGTCTTCTACCGGATCACCGAGCCCGAGAAGACCGTCTACCGGATCCGCGATGTCGATGCGGCGATCGCCACGACGGTGGCGGGGATCGTGCGCTCGGAGATCGGGCGGATGGAGTTGGACCAGGTGCAGTCGAACCGCGCGCAGCTGATCGAGAAGGTGCGCGAGCAGGTGGCGGCGATGGTCGACGACTGGGGGATCGAGGTGACGCGGGCCGAGGTGCTGGACGTGAACCTCGACGATGCGACGCGGGCGGCGATGCTGCAGCAGCTGAACGCCGAGCGCGCGCGGCGCGCGCAGGTGACCGAGGCCGAGGGCAAGAAGCGCGCGGTCGAGCTGAATGCCGATGCCGAGCTTTATGCGGCCGAGCAGCAGGCCAAGGCCAAGCGGGTGCTGGCCGATGCCGAGGCCTATTCGACCGGGGTGATCGCCGAGGCGATCGCGAAGAACGGGCTCGAGGCGGCGCAGTACCAGGTGGCGATGCGGCAGGTCGAGGGGATCGAGGCGCTGGGGAAAGGCACCGGCAAGCAGACCATCGTGGTGCCGGCCGCGGCGCTCGAGGCGCTGGGGGACGCGTTCCGGATGCTGCGGGGGCGGGGCTGATGGCGCTCTGGCAGGTCTGGTGGGTCTGGCTGGTGGCGGCGGCGGCCCTCGGCATCGCCGAGACGCTGCTGCCGGGCTTCGTGGCCTTCGGCTTCGCGGGCGGCGCCGCGGTCACCGGGGTGCTGGTCTGGACCGGGCTGATCGGGGCGACGCTGGGGCCGGTGCTTCTGGTCTTCGCGCTGGCCTCGCTGGTCACCTGGGCGCTTGCCCGGCGGCTGATGGGCGTGCGCCGGGGGCAGGTGAAGCGCTGGGACCGCGACATCAACGAAAACTGAGATCGGCAAGGATCCGCTCTATCGCCGGGCCCGCTCAGGAACCCCGGAAGGCGGCTGCGAGTTGTCTGCCCAGAACCTGTTGAACCAGGAGGACATGATGCAGGACAACTTCGGGAACACCCCCCGCGATCCCGCCTACGACCGTCGGCTCGAGACCACCAAGACCTCGGGCGGCAACGGGATCTTCTTCATTCTGGGCGCCATCGTCGTGGCGCTGGGCGTGATCTTCTTCCTCGTCTCGGGCAACGAGCCCTCGGCCCCGGCCCCCGATGCGACGATCGAGAACAACGTGACGGCACCCGCTGCCGACAGCGCCGCGCCCGCCGCCGACGCCCCTGCCGCGACCGCGCCGGTCGCCGAGCCGGCCGCCCCGGCCCCGGCCCCGGAAGCCGCCCCGGCTGACAGCGGTGCCACCGGTGGCACCGAAGCCCCGGCTCCGGCCCCGGCCAACTAAGACGGCCCTGATTGAACAGGAAAGGGCGGCCCCTCGGGGCCGCCCTTTTCGCATCGAGCGCCGGGCAGAAGCGCCCGGGCGCAGGGGGGTGCGGGGGGAGCCGCGGCTCCCCCCGACCCTGTTTCCGGCTCAGTGGTTCGGCAGCCGCGCCTGCACCGAGTTCATCTCGGCCACGATCGCAGCCGCCGCGGCCCGCGGATCGGCGGCGCGGTGGATCGGACGGCCGACGACGATATGGTCGACCCCATCCGCGATCGCCTGCGCCGGCGTCGCGATCCGCTTCTGGTCGCCCAGATCCGCCCCCGCCGGCCGCACGCCCGGCGTCACGATCAGCCGGCCTGCCGCCTCGGGCAGGGCGCGGACCCGCGCCGCTTCCTGCGGCGAGCAGATCACGCCGTCGGCCCCGGCGGCCAGGGCGCGGGCCGCACGCTCGATCGCGATCTCGTGGATGTCGCCCGCGACCATCATCCCCTCGTCGAGATCGGCGCGGTCGAGCGAGGTCAGCACCGTCACCGCGAGGATCTTCGTGGCCGAGCCGCCGGCGCCTTCCTTGGCCGCGCGCACCACATGCGGGTCGCCGTGGACGGTGAGGAAATCCATCTCGAACCGGGCGAGGCCGCGCACCGCCGCCTCGACCGTGGCGCCGATGTCGAACAGCTTCATGTCGAGGAAGATGCGCTTGCCGTGTTCGGACTTCAGCTCGTTCGCCAGCGCGAGCCCGCCGCCGGTCAGCATGCCGAGGCCGATCTTGTAGAAGCTGACCGCGTCACCGAGCGTTTCGGCGAAGGCGAGGCCCTGCACCGCGTCGGGCAGGTCGATCGCCACGATAAGACGGTCGTCGGACAGGCGGCCGTCGGCGCGCATCGCCGTCGCTGCGTCGGTCATCGGAACTCTCCTTGGCTGGATTTTCCCTGCTCTGCCGCCGTGGCGCGCCGAGGTCAAGGAAAAGCCGGCCGCGAGAGGTCAGGCGGCGAGGCGGGCGCGGGCCTGCATCTGGCGCTGGTGCAGCATCCGGGCGCTGCCGATCAGCCGGTCGCGCAGCGCGCCGGGTCCGTGGACGGGGGCCGAGGTCAGCACCCGCGTTTCGAACGGGACGGGGCGGCCGTCGGCCTTGACCAGCAGCGTCACCAGCGCCTCGACGCGGCCGAAGTCGCGCAGGCGGCGGGCATGGGTCACTTTCGCAGAGAGAACACGCATCGGGGGCCCTCCTTCGGGCGGGACGCGGCCTTGACGCCGCGGGTCACTTGCGATCCTGCAACGCGTTGGGAAAGAAATGGTTTCCCGAATGTGGCGGCGACGTGACCCTTAGGTCAACCGGCCCGGCGCGACCGGGTGACGCAGGGCGGCCGGGTGCGGGCCGGATCGGGACAGGATCGGGGTCGGTGGCCCTTGAAACTGTTGCCCGATGACCACAGATTTCGGATCGAGACCTGCGGGTCCCGTGCCGGATGCGGGCGGGGCCGGAGCGGGGGCTTGATGGAAAGGGGAATTGCCGATGAACATGGAAAAGTTCACGGAGCGCTCGCGCGGCTTCATCCAGGCCGCCCAGACGATCGCGATGCGCGAGGGGCACCAGCGACTGATGCCCGAGCACCTGCTGAAGGCGCTCATGGATGACGACCAGGGCCTGAGTTCGAACCTGATCCGCCGCGCCGGCGGCGAGCCGAAGCGCGTGAGCGAGGCCGTCGAGCTGGCGGTGTCGAAGAACCCGAAGGTCTCGGGCGACGCGGGCCAGGTCTATGTCGACCCGAGCCTGGTGCGGGTGCTGGACGAAGCCGAGAAGGTTTCCAAGAAGGCGGGCGACAGTTTCGTGCCGGTCGAGCGGATGCTGATGGCGCTGGCGATGGTGAACACCAAGGCCAAGGATGCGCTGGATGCGGGCGCGGTCACCGCGCAGAACCTGAACGCCGCGATCAACGACATCCGCAAGGGGCGCACCGCCGACACGGCCTCGGCCGAGGAAGGCTATGACGCGCTGAAGAAATATGCCCGCGACCTGACCGAGGCCGCCGAACAGGGCAAGATCGACCCGATCATCGGCCGCGATGACGAGATCCGGCGCACCATGCAGGTGCTGAGCCGGCGCACGAAGAACAACCCGGTGCTGATCGGGGAACCCGGCGTCGGCAAGACCGCGATCGCCGAGGGCCTCGCGCTGCGCATCGTCAACGGCGATGTGCCCGAGTCCCTGCGCAACAAGAAGCTCTTGGCGCTGGACATGGGCGCACTGATCGCGGGCGCGAAATACCGTGGCGAGTTCGAAGAGCGTCTGAAGGCGATCCTCAAGGAGATCGAGACCACCGCGGGCGAGATCATCCTGTTCATCGACGAGATGCACACGCTGGTGGGCGCCGGCAAGACCGATGGCGCGATGGATGCCGCGAACCTGATCAAGCCGGCGCTTGCGCGCGGCGAGCTGCATTGCGTGGGCGCCACCACGCTCGACGAATACCGCAAGTATGTCGAGAAGGACGCGGCGCTGGCGCGGCGCTTCCAGCCGGTGATGGTCAGCGAGCCGACGGTCGAGGACACGATCTCGATCCTGCGCGGCATCAAGGAGAAATACGAGCTGCACCACGGGGTGCGGATCTCGGACTCGGCGCTGGTGGCGGCGGCGACGCTGTCGCACCGCTACATCACCGACCGCTTCCTGCCCGACAAGGCCATCGACCTTGTCGACGAAGCCGCGAGCCGGCTGCGGATGGAGGTGGACAGCAAGCCCGAGGAGCTGGACCAGCTCGACCGCCAGATCCTGCAGATGCAGATCGAGGCCGAGGCGCTGAAGAAGGAAGACGACGCGGCCTCGAAGGACCGGCTGCAGACGCTGGAGAAGGATCTGGCCGAGCTGCAGGGCCGTGCGGCCGAGATGACCGCGAAATGGCAGGCGGAGCGCGACAAGCTGGATGCGAGCCGCGGCCTCAAGGAGCAGCTCGACCGGGCGCGGGCGGAACTGGAGCAGGCCAAGCGCGAGGGCAACTTCGCCAAGGCCGGCGAGCTTCAGTATGGCCGGATCCCGGATCTGGAGAAGAAGCTGGGCGAGGCCGAGGCGGTCGAGGACGGGCTGATGGTCGAAGAGGCCGTCCGCCCCGAGCAGATCGCCGAGGTGGTCGAGCGCTGGACGGGCATCCCGACCTCGAAGATGCTCGAGGGCGAGCGCGAGAAGCTGCTGAAGATGGAAGAGGTGCTGAGCGGCCGCGTCATCGGCCAGCCCGAGGCGCTGACCGCCGTCGCCAATGCCGTCCGCCGTGCGCGGGCGGGGCTGAATGACGAGAACAGGCCGCTGGGAAGCTTCCTGTTCCTTGGCCCCACCGGGGTCGGCAAGACCGAGCTGACCAAGGCCGTCGCCGAATACCTGTTCGACGACGATCAGGCGATGGTGCGCATCGACATGTCCGAGTTCATGGAGAAGCACGCGGTGGCCCGCCTGATCGGCGCGCCTCCGGGCTATGTGGGCTATGACGAGGGCGGCGTGCTGACCGAGGCGGTGCGGCGGCGTCCCTATCAGGTGATCCTGTTCGACGAGGTCGAGAAGGCGCATCCGGACGTGTTCAACGTGCTGCTGCAGGTGCTGGACGACGGGGTGCTGACCGACGGTCAGGGCCGCACCGTCGATTTCAAGCAGACGCTGATCGTGCTGACCTCGAACCTCGGCAGCCAGGCGCTGAGCCAGCTGCCCGAGGGCGCGGACTCGACGCTGGCGCGGGCGGCGGTGATGGAAGCGGTGCGGGCGCATTTCCGGCCCGAGTTCCTGAACCGGCTGGACGAGACGGTGATCTTCCACCGGCTCACCCGCGACAACATGGACGGGATCGTCACCATCCAGATGGCGCGGCTGGAAAAGCGGCTGGCGCAGCGCAAGATCGCGCTGGAGCTGGACGAGGCCGCGCGGCAGTGGCTGGCCGATGAAGGCTATGACCCGGTCTTCGGGGCACGGCCCTTGAAGCGGGTGATCCAGCGCAACCTGCAGGACCCGCTGGCCGAGATGCTGCTGGGCGGCGAGGTCCGCGACGGCGAGACGGTGAAGGTCACCGCCAATACCGACGGACTGGTGGTCGGCAGCCGCGTGCGCCCCTCGGCGCGCGTGAAGCCGGTCGAAGCCTCGGTTCATTGAGCCGGGCCGCAGGCAGGACAACAAAAGCGGGGGCGGTCCGGATGGGCCGCCCCCGTTCGTTTGCGCGGACCACGACAGGGCCGAGAGCATCGGTGTCGAGGGTCCGCTTGCTATCCTCAGCGGAAGGGGCGGCGGCCCCGTGGGGATTTCCGGTCACAACGCGGTGTGAGGTCGTGAAGAGACGTGAGGGATGGGATCTCGCGCGCTAGCGTCGTGAAGGGCAGGATCGAGGCGATGTGACCGCGCGACCCTGAACCGCCGGGCCTGCACCTTCGTAGTCCCTGCACGAGGCGCAGATCCGGCCCGGCCCCTTGGGGCGTGCCGCAACCAAGGAGACCCGAGATGACCCGAGACATGCAATCCCGCCTCGGACCGAGGATCGGCTGGTCGCAGGTGACGCCGCGCGCCGATTACCTGAACCGCCGCCAGCTGATGGCCGGGGCCGTGGGGCTGGGTCTGGCAGGGTTGGCGGGGCCTGCCGCGGCCAAGCTGACCTACATCCCGTCGAAATACTCGACGACCGAGACGCCGAACACTCTGGAAGAGATCACCGGCTACAACAACTTCTACGAGTTCGGCACCGACAAGTCCGACCCGAAGAACTATTCGGGCCAGTTCCAGCCGGAGCCTTGGACGGTCGAGATCGGCGGCATGGTCGACCGGCCCGGCACCTGGGGGCTCGACGACATCCTGAAGGACGTGACGCTGGAAGAGCGGATCTATCGTCTGCGCTGCGTCGAGGCCTGGTCGATGGTGATCCCCTGGATCGGCTTCCCGCTGAAGACGCTGCTCGACAAGGCTGGCGTCCAGCCCGGCGCGAAATTCGTGGCCTTCGAGACGGTGATGCGCCCCGAGGAGATGCCGGGCCAGCGCGCGCGCTGGATCGAATGGCCCTATCGCGAGGGGCTACGGCTGGACGAGGCGATGCACCCGCTGACCATTCTTGCCACCGGCCTTTACGGTGATCCGCTGCCCAACCAGAACGGCGCGCCGCTGCGGCTGGTGGTGCCGTGGAAGTATGGCTTCAAGGGCATCAAGAGCATCGTGAAGATCAGCCTTGTCCCGCAGGAGCCGAAGGCGACCTGGAAGATGCTGCAAAGCAACGAATACGGCTTCTATGCCAACGTGAACCCCAAGGTCGACCATCCGCGCTGGAGCCAGGCGACCGAGCGGCGGATCGGCGCGGGGCTGTTCGGCGGCCGGCAGGAGACGCAGATGTTCAACGGCTACGGCGAACAGGTGGCCGATCTCTACAAGGGCATGGACCTTGCAAAGGATTACTGAGCGGCTGCGCCAGTCCGCCCTGGTCGGCGCGATCAACACGCGGGCCCGGCGGGTGCCGGTCTGGGCGATCTATCTTCTGGGCGCGCTGCCGGCGGCCTGGATCGTCTGGCTGACGCTGCAGGGCGGGCTCGGCATCGATCCGGTGAAGGAGATCGAGCATCGGCTGGGCAAGCTGGGGCTGCAGTTCCTGGCGGGCGGGCTGGCGGTGACGCCGCTCAGGACCTGGGTGGGGGTGAACCTGCTGAAGTTCCGCCGCGCGCTGGGGCTGCTGGCCTTCTGGTATGTGCTGGCGCATCTGGCGGCCTGGGTGGTTCTGGACATGGGCCTGCTCTGGGCACAGATGGGGCGCGACATCCTCAAGCGCCCCTACATCACCATCGGCATGCTGGCCTTCGCGCTGATGCTGCCGCTGGCGATCACCTCGAACGCCGCGTCGATCCGGCGGCTGGGGGCGCGCTGGCGGCTGCTGCATCGGCTGGTCTATCCGGCTGCGGTGCTGGGGGCGCTGCATTTCATCCTGCTGGTGCGGACCTGGCAGCCAGAGCCGATGCTCTACCTGGCGGGAATCGCGGCGCTGCTGCTGCTGCGTCTGGGCATCCTGCGGCGGACGGGACGGGCCGCGGGCAACGCTCCGGTCCGCGGGGCCGGGCGGGCCTGAGGGCAGACCCGGGAAACGGTTGCGCGGGTCCCCCCGACTCGCGCAACTTTCCGTCTCCGCGGCCGGCGACGTGGTGGTCGGTGGCCCTCTAACCCCAATATTTTGCGGTTTGATGACGGGCTTGGCAAAAAGTCGGGGTCCGGGTGAAAAAGCCTCTTGCGGCGGTCGGGTGTTATCCGTAGAACCCCCTCACCGAAGCGGACAACACTGCAACGGTGCGGTAGCCGGGTCGCAAGACGCTGGAAACGCTGAAGGAAATTCGAGGACGGTTGGAGCGGGCAGCGCCA